>DATLOR010000306.1:0-52833 GCA_035536135.1 Pyrinomonadaceae bacterium
CCCTCAAAAAACGCGGTTATAAATTCGTCAGTCTGGAAGAAGCCTTAAAAGACGAAGCGTATCGATTGCCCGACAATTTCGTCCGCCGCAACGGCATTTCGTGGCTTCACCGCTGGGCACTCGACAAAGGCAAGGAAAATATTCTGCCCGACGAACCGAAAACGCCCGATTTCGTTTTGAAAGCGGCTGGGATTGATTCTGAGTAAGTAATTAGCCACGAATGACACGAATAACACGAATTAAATTTAAATAATTATTAGTGTTATTCGTGTCATTCGTGGCTGAAATTTATATGAAAAAAGCGGAAATCGTCATCATCGGCGGCGGCGTGGTCGGCGCGAGTGTCGCGTATCATTTGACCGAAAGAGGTGCCAAGGATGTTTTGATCTTGGAGCGCGAAACGGCGCAAGGTTTGGGTTCGACCGGCAAAGCGACGGGCGGCGTGCGGGCGCAGTTTGAAACCGAGATCAATATCAAAATGTCGCTCTATTCGCTCGATTTTTTCAAAAATTGGGAGTTTGATTGCCAATATGAACCGCGCGGCTATTTGTTTTTTGCGACCGATGCGCGGCAATTTGATTATTTGAAACGAAACGTTGAAACGCAGAAATCGCTCGGCGTAAAAGATGTCGAAATCGTTGATAAAGAAAGGATTCTGGGAATTTGCCCGATTCTCAATTGCGAAGATATCGTCGGCGGAAGTTTCGGGCAAGCAGACGGTTTTATCAATCCTTTGGCGGTAATGCGCGGATTTACGGCAAAAGCATTGAAAAACGGTGCGCGCATCGAGTTTGAAACGAAGGTTTTATCAATCGAAACCGAAGGCGGCAAAGCAAGGGCGATCGAAACGAACAAAGGCAGAATCGAATGCGAAAACGTCGTCGTTTGCAGCGGTGCGTGGGCGCGGGAATTAGCGCAAACCGCCGGAATCGATCTGCCCGTCGAGCCGCAAAAACGCCAGATCATCTGGGCAAAAGCAGCACAAAAATTGCCCGGAAATCTGCCGATGGTGATCGACATCGGAAGCGGTTTTCACTTTCGTCCGGCGCGTGATTTTGTCAGTAACGAAGCGGTCAAAAACGACGAAATTCTTTTTGCTTATCCCGACCCGGACGAAAAAACTTCGTTCGACACGAATTTTGACGAATCGTTTATCGAAAAAGTTTACGGGAAAGCCGCGCATCGTTCGCCGTTTTTGTATGAAACAACGCCGGTTCTGGAAAAATGCCGCGCCGGATTGTATGAAAATACGCCCGACCATCACGCGATTTTGGGCGGCTGTGAAACGCAGGGTTTGTATTTTGCCAACGGTTTTTCCGGTCACGGCGTGATGCATTCACCCGCGACGGGTCGAGCGCTTTCGGAAATAATTTTGGACGGCAACGCCTCGTTTTTAGACGTTTCGTGTTTGAGGCTCGAAAGATTTGCAAAAGGCGCGCTTTTGCACGAAACTGCATTTATCTAGATGAAAAATATCCTGGCAATCTCGGGAAGCTTGCGCGCAAAATCTACGAATCTGACGATCATCGAAAACATCGCGGAAATGTTTTCGGGTCAAATAAATGTGACGATCTATCACGGTTTGGCTCGCTTGCCGCATTTTAATCCCGATCTGGAACAATCCGAGCCGGTTGCGGAAGTGGCGGATTTTCGCCGCCGGATCAGGGAAGCGGACGGCGTTTTGATCTGCACGCCGGAATATGTTTTCAGCATTCCCGGCGCGCTCAAAAACGCGCTCGAATGGACGGTCGGGACGAGCGATTTCGCGGGTAAACCGACGGCTTTGATCACGGCTTCGAGTCTCGGCGAAAAAACGCACGAGTCTTTGTTTCTCGTTCTAAAAACCATTGAGGCGAAAATTTCCGAGCGCACCGCGCTTCTGATTTCGGGCGCGAGGTCGAAAGTAAATTCCGAAGGTAAACTTTCAGACGCGGCGACAATCGAAGCGATAAATTTATTGATCGAATCTTTTTTACGAACAATTGACGAATGAAAGACGTGGAAATAATTATTTTCAGACTTCGCACTATAAATTAAAAATAGTGCGAAGTCTTGCGCGTCCGAATTAAAGCCTGATGAAATAAGCCTCGCTGAGGTCTTTATTTCTTTCGTGCAATCCCCAAAGTCGGTCGTCCCGCTCGCCGTCACCGTCCAGATCTCTGAGAACGTATGTGTTTCCCTCAATAGTTTTCGTTTTTTTCGTTTTATAATTAGGATTTGAAAACTGAATTAATCCCGTGTGTTCTTTATTGTATTTTATGTAAATGTCGCCGATTTCGGGCTGCTCGACAAACAAATTATGAGTTTCGGCAAATGTGTATAAAGTTCCGGTTTTGCCTGTTTTCAGCATCGGATTAGTGATTCCGAAGAACTTAGCTGCCTGCTCATAACACCAATAAACAAAGGCAACACAATAATTATGATTCGAACCTAATCCGATGATGCGCAGATATTTTTCTTTCTTTTCGGATAATGATTCAGGCGATTTGTATTCCTTTTGTGCATATTCAATTACTTTGTATCTAAAACTTTGATTAGTAAACATCTGTATTTCTCCTTAGCATTTAATTCAATGTGGGAATACGAAATTTGTATTCCGTCATGGTAAGGCGGAAATAAATACGAGAAACTATCATCGGCTGCAAAATTTTCTTGGCTTTTTCTGCGTTTGCTCTTTAAAATACAGAAACAGAATATGATGAACTTGCTATCAACCGGTGCTTTTAAGAGAATCAACAACTGAACAGGTAAATTTTTTTGCAAATTATTGACGAATGAAAACAGCATTAATCCATCATCCGATGTATCAGAAACACGACACGGGATTCGGGCATCCCGAAACGCCGAGGCGTTATGAGGTAATCATGAATGCGCTCAAAAGCGAGCCGGCATTTTGGGAAAGTTTACTGGAAATCACGCCCGAACAGGCTTCCAAGGGAATGATCCAGGCGGCGCATTCGAGAGACCATTTCAAGTATGTCGAAGACGCGTTTGAAAACGGTTTGGATCGGCTCGATGCCGATACGGTCGTTTCGATAAAATCTTTTGATGCCGCACTTTACGGCGCAGGCGGCGTGTGCCGCGGCGTTGACGCGGTGATGCAGGGCGAAGCGAAAAATGCGTTTGTCGCCGTTCGTCCGCCCGGACATCACGCGACGAGCGAGCACGCGATGGGTTTTTGTCTTTTTAATAATGTCGCGGTCGCGGCGCGTTACGCGCAGAACCGCTACAAGGAAATCGAACGCGTCGCGATCGTCGATTGGGACGTCCATCACGGCAACGGCACGCAGGGGATTTTCTTTGACGACCCGTCGGTTTTTTTCTTTTCGATGCATCAATATCCGTGGTATCCGGGTTCGGGCTCAAGGGGCGAAACGGGTTTCGGGCGCGGCAAAGATTACACGATGAACGTGCCCGTCAAAGCGCATACGAAACCGAGCGAGCAGAAACGGATGTTTGAAAACGCGATTCAAGATATCAATCGTAATTTTAAGCCTGATCTGATCATAATTTCGGCGGGTTTTGACGCGCATTTGACCGATCCGCTCGGACAACTGCGGCTTCAGGACGCCGATTTTATGCAGATGACGAAAACGGTCAAACAATGGGCGGATGAAACTTGCAGCGGTCGGATCGTTTCCGCGCTCGAAGGCGGCTATAATCTCGACACGCTGGGCGAAACGGTGAAAAATCACGTTCGCGCCTTAAGCGAAGATTGATTTTAATTGTCGGAAGTGAAAATCGTGTTGTGTTCGGTCGCGGTAAATTGCACCAGCTGATTCGAATTTGTAAAGAAATAGCTTTTGGAGCCGACCGTCACGAGATATAGATCCAAAATCGGCAGATTATTGAATTTGAAATAGCCGAAATCATTCGTGACGCGGGTTTGCGTTTCGAGAGTCGTCAGATTCATAACCGAGACGCTGGCGCGGCGGATGCCTCTGCCGCCGATCGTCAGGACTCTGCCGCCGATCGAACCCGTCACGTCGAATTGCGCCTGCGCGTTGATGACGGCGGCAAAAGACAAAAAGATAAAAGCCAATACGAAATTTTTTAATTTCATCGAAAATTCCCCGGTGCTGATTTAATTTCTCTTTATAAAGTTGAAAATACGCGCTATTTCCAAAAACTGCAAGTTTTGTCCGTCAAGCGAGTTACGTATATCTCGACCTTTATGCTACACTTTTGAGAAAAAGGAGATAATGAAATGCCTGATGTTGAGATTCCGTGTGTCCAATGTAAGGAAACTTTTCTTTTCACGGAGAAAGAACAAGAAACTTTTTACCAACGCAATATGATGCCGCCGCAGAGATGCCCGAAATGCCGCTCGAAAAAAGCGTCGGCGGGCGATAATGCGCCGACTAAATTCGAGATCGTTTGCGACCATTGCGGCAAGCACGACCAGGTTCCGTTTCAGCCGAAAGTTGGTCGCGCCGTTTTGTGCCGCGAATGCTACAACGCAAGTAAATCACGCGTGCGCTTTGCTTAAATAGTTCATAGAGTTCGTAGAGTTCGTAGAGTTCGTAGAGTTTAATTTTTAACTCGATGAACTCGATGAACTCGATGAACTCTAAAAACTCATCTATGGAAACTATTAAATACGAATTACAGGAAAACGTTGCGCTGATTACGTTTAATCGCCCCGAAGCGTTGAATGCGCTGTCGCTTCAGCTGACGAAAGATTTGTTTTCAGCCGTCCGGAAAGCGATCGAAGACAAAGCGCGCGCCGTAATTTTAACGGGCGAAGGACGCGCTTTTTGTTCGGGCGGCGATTTGCGCGAAATGCAGTTGATGTGGCAGAAAGAAGGCAGGATCGAAGCGTTTATGGAAGAACCTTTGAAAGCTTTGCACGATGTCATTCTGCTGATTCGTGAAACGCCGATTCCGTTTCTCGCCGCCGTCCAGGGCGTTTGCGCGGGCGCGGGAACGAATTTCGCTCTGGCGTGCGATCTGGTTTTCGCGGCGGACAACGCGAGTTTTAACGAAGCGTTCGTGAGAATCGGACTTTCGCCCGATTGCGGCGGTTCGTTTTTTCTCCCGCGCGCCGTCGGCGAAAAGCTCGCGGCAGAAATTTTTATGACGGGTGAAACAATTTCCGCCGAACGTGCGTTAGCAATAGGTATGATTAATCGCGTCTCGGCGGCGGACAATTTGATGAACGAAGCAATGCTGATGGCAAAACGGCTGTCGCTTGCACCGACCGCTTCGATCGGACGGATCAAAAAGATGCTCAACGCGGCGTTTTCAAATGATCTTTCACAGCAGCTTGATCTGGAACACGAATTACAGATCGAATCGGGCAAAGGCAATGATTTCAAGGAAGGCGTGCAGGCATTTTTCGAAAAACGTCAGCCGAATTTTACGGGAACTTGAAAATTTAAATTTTTTGAAGGTAAAAGCCGTCGGGTTTCAAGCCTGACGGCTTTTTTAATTTGGGATTTGAGATTTCGGATTTGGGATTTAAAAACCAAAACCAAAGACCAAAAGCCAAAAACCAAATTTGTATGAATTTAACTTACGGAGAATTATTAAAAAACAACCGTAATTTCCGCAATCTTTTGTGGGGACAGTTCGTCTCGGAGATGGGAAATTGGTTCAATTTTATTGCGGGCTTGGGACTGGTGCGCGTCGTGTCGGACGCTTCGCCGATCGCGGGAACTTTCGTTGACCGTTTTTCGCGCCGCCAAGTGATGATTTGGTCGGACTTGATCCGGGCAATGGTCGCGCTCACGTTTTTGCTGGTGACGAGCGCCGAAGATCTGTGGATCGCTTATGTCGCAACCGTTTTTCTTTCGACCTTCGGCGCGTTTTTTGAAGGCGCGAAAAATGCCGCGACGCCGAATATGACGGGCAAGGACGGACTGCTCGCGGGAACCGCTCTGATGTTTTCGACGCGCTTTTTGCTGATGGCGATCGGTTCGGCGCTCGGCGGTTTTGCGGCGGCTTATTTCGGCTACAAGGTCGCGTTTATCATCAATGCCGCGAGTTTTGCGGTGTCGGCGTTCTCCGTCTGGCTGATCCCCGAAGAGGCGACGCGCGATGATGAAACCGGCGACAGGATGAAGGATAAAACCGGGCGCGAATCTTTTTTGACGGAGTTAAAGGAAGGCTTTCGCTATACGACGCAGAATCATTTCGCGCTGACGATTTTGATTATGAACGTCATCTGGGCAACCGGCGGCGGCGCGATCAACGTTGTCTTTGAGCGAATGGGCGGCGTGTTTTTCGCCGAAAAAGAAAGCTGGCATCCCGATCTCGCGGTCGGAATTTTGTGGTTCGCGAGCGGTCTCGGACTTTTTCTCGGAATGATGGTCGCGCACCGGACTTCGGCGATTCTCGATAGGCGCAATAGTCACAGCTCGTTTATCGGCTGGACGCTGATCATTCACGGAATTTTGTTTTCGATCGGCGGGATCATGCCGAGCTTGTGGCTTCTGGCGTTATTCTGCTTTATCTCGCGGGCGATTGTCGGCGTGGAATATGCCGTGCAGGAAACGATGTTCCAGCGCAGTTTGCCCGATTACATTCGCGGGCGGATTTCGACGCTTGACCGGGGCGCGGAAATGACGATCTTCAGTCTTTCGAGCTATTTTGCGAGTCTCGCGATTTACGGGATCTCGCCGCAGGCTTTGACGGTCATTTCGGGAGTTTTATCGGCAAGCGCGGGCATTGTGTGGTTTCTTAGAAGTCAAAAGTCTCAAGTCTCAACTCCCAAATTGGAACTTGAGACTTGAAACTTGGAACTTGAAACTAAGCCGTGATTATCACGGCTTTGGTTCCCGTCAATTCTGAAAAATCTTTCGTGTAGATCGTCTCAACGCGGCGGATTCGTCCGATGGTTTCGACAATATCCTGCGTCGCGATAAAACCGTCTTCGACGTGCGCGATCGCCCATGTTTTAATGTGCGAAGCCGTGCGCAGAGTTTCTTCCAAAAGCCGTAAATACTGCGATTTTGTTTCGATTAGTGTTCCGAGACGGCTTGCCTGACGGACTTCCAGATCGTTCCAAAAATCATCGCCGCCGCGCAGGAATTCCTCGCGCCACGCCGTCCAGCCGAGATAGTTGCGCTGTGAAAGATTATGCGCGCGCGGCAGACGCAGAAACATCAGATCGGACGAAAAGTTTTCAGCGATAAACTCGTAGGCGTTTTTGTTCGTGCAGGTGTTGTTTTGCCCGTTGTTGACGGGTTCGTGCTGGGCGCTCACCAGCCGCCGGAAAACGGTCGAAAGCGGCTGGCGAAGTTCGAGCGTGTCGGCGGTAAAAGACAAAACGTAATCGCCGACATTGAGCGCGACCGTCGAAGCGATCGCCTTGCCGATCGGCGATGGCAGACGTTCAATGTTCTGACGAATATTATCAAACCACCACGCGTCGGTTTCGCCGAACCAGTTTCGGAGGGCTTGATTTTGCAGACGGTAACGCGGAACATAGGCGTCTTCGAGAATGATGTT
This sequence comes from Pyrinomonadaceae bacterium, assembly GCA_035536135.1. Taxonomy (GTDB): domain Bacteria; phylum Acidobacteriota; class Blastocatellia; order Pyrinomonadales; family Pyrinomonadaceae; genus JAFDVJ01. The sequence continues at coordinate 7,453 of DATLOR010000306.1, forward strand.
GACATCGTCGTCCGACAATTTTTCGCTGTTGTTCTGAATCGCGGCGGCGGCTTTGGTCCAGCCCGAAAGCGTCAGATCGTTTGCCAAAACGCGCACTTTCCAGCGTTTCAGGTAAGATCCGAGATTGGCATCGCTCGTAAAAGGCAGGGCGGCAGACGTAAAATTCAAACGCTTCAGGACGTTTAATTCAAAGGCGAGCCACCCTCGCGGCGTGTTGTTTGTTTGAATCATAAATTTTGCGGCTGTTCGACCGATTGGAAACTTTTTTCAACGGCGAAAGATTCGAGTTCCGGCAAGTTAGCGAGCGACAAAAACGCTTTGACGACCTTCGGGTCAAATTCGATGCCCGACCATTCGACCAGATAACGCTTGGCTTCCGAAGCCGAGATCGCGATGCTGTACGGGCGCGAATCGGTCAGCGCGGCAAAAGTATCGGCAACGCGCAAAATGCGGGCGGCAAGCGGGATCTGTTCGCGTTCGAGCGCGTCCGGGTAACCTGCGCCGTTCCACCATTCGTGATGCCAGCGCACAAGCAGCTGGACGGCGCGCGAAAGTCCGCGTTTGGCGGCTTCCTGTTCGCCGATGACCGTGTGTCTTTGCATATCGATTCGCTCTTCTTCGCGAAGCAGACGGCTTGCTTTGATGTATTCGCGGTTCATCACCAGCTCGCCGATGTCGTGAACGAGCGCGGCTTGGCGCAAAGCGTGGCGGTCGTGCGACGCGAAATTGAATTTTTCGGCAATTGCTTCCGCGATCACGGCAACGCGTCTGCCGTGCGGGTGCGCGTAGCCTTCAAATTCGTCCATCGCCGCCGAAATCTGCGCGAGCGGTTCATCGGAAGGATTTCCGGCTTGCGAGTCGGTTGCAAAAATACTTTCCATATTTAAAGATTTTCAGCTTTCAGGCGTTAGTTTTCAAGTTAAAATATGACACCTGAAACTTGAAACTTGAAACTAAATTTAACTATTTATTTTACAAACTGTCGAGTAAGCCCCGCGCTTCTTTATTGTCGGGGAAAATTGCGAGTAAGCGATTTAATTCGCCCTCGGCGCGTTTCGGCAGATTATATTGAATAAAAAATTCAGCCAGCATGATCCGGAATGTCGGATTATCGGCGTCGAGCTTGATGGCGGTTTGAAATTCGGCTTCGGCTTTAAATCGTTGATTTTTATCGATCGAAAGCAGTTTCCCGTAATAAGCGTGATAACGCGCGGTGTCGGGCGCCAGGTGCACGGCGCGGATAATATAGGGCAATGCCTGTTCGTATTCTTCTTCCATCAGCAGGTTAAAGCCGTGTTCAAAAATTTCCGATGCTTCGGTCAGAACTTTTTGCTCGACCTTCGGTTTGCTGCGTTCTTCGGGGCTCAGTCTTTCGAGCTCCTGCAGGAGTCTTCGAAGTTTGAAATCGTAGGTTTTGCGCGTTTCGACATCGCGCAAAATTTCGTAGGCGTGGGCAATTTCGGTAAAAGCGTGCTGGATCCGGCTTTGCGTTTGAGCATCGATTTGTTTGTGAAAAAGGTCGGGGTGAAAGCGTTTGGCGAGACCGAAATAAGCGTGTTTTATCTGCTCGGTCGTGGCTTTGTGCGTAATGTCGAGAAGTTCGTAATGCGTTTCGGCATTTTCGACCCGCGCCAGATATTTTTCGAGCGTGATTTCCGCTTTGACCTGAACAGGAATTGTTTCTTCGACTTTCTTCGTCGTCGTTTCTTGTTTTTGCGGCTGGATCGGCGACACGGTTTTAACGGTTTCGATCTGAACGGGCGCGGGCATTTCTTTTTTCAGTTCGAATTTTGCGGAAGCGATGTTGGAAACCTGATGTTCCTTAAAAGCCGTGTCCCAGTTTTCGCGGTAAAGAAATCCCGCGAGCCAGAGAATATAAAGTTTTTGCAGAGTATCCATATCCGACAAACCGCTCAGCGATTTTATGTCGTCGATCTTCAGATAAGACTGTTCGAATCGGGAAAGCAAAAACGCTTCCTGCGGAAGCAGACTGATCTGCGAAGGCGGAACCGGTTTTTTGCCGAACGATTCCTTAAAACTCTTAAACCGCCGCACCACCGCATCTTTCGGCACTTTTCTGCCGTATTCGACCAGCAAATTGAAAATGTCGATCTTATAGTGAATATCGTCCTTGATCCGCGCGAGCGGGCTGAAAGTCCAAACTCCGTCTTTCCAGGCGATGACATCGTGCAAAATTCCTTCGATCTGGCGCGTAAAGATCGATTTCAGCGATGAAGCCGAAAACATTTCCTTTTCGCGTAAGTATTTGACGAGCACCATATCGTTCGTAAATTCGGGAATTGCGACGATCTGCTCTTTGGTCAGCGTTCCGGCTTGCAGAAGAAGCTCGAAAATGCGGTGCTGACGCTGGTTGGAAACGGCAAAAACGACCTCGCCGTCACGAACATAAATGATCGTTTTGCTGTTGTGATGCGAAAGACGCAGAGAACCGTTGAGCCGCGATTGCAGAATTTCAACAAGCAATTCGGCAAGCGGGTGCGCCATCAGATTTCCGGTAATTTCTAAGTTGTTCGGGGAACTCATTTAAAGAAAGGCGGCGCGAGAAGATTTGCCGCCTTTTTTATGATAACAAATCTGCGGCAGAAAAGTTAAGTAAAAATTTCATCATTTATCATTTATCAATTACCATTTATCATTAAAAAAGATGCTTCACGATTTTAATCTGGCGGGAAAAAGAATGCGGCTCTGGCAGCGGACGGGCGAGAGTTACGAACACGTTCTGATGAAGGCTCTGGCTTACGCGATGTTCGCGCCCGCGTATCCGAATCTTGAGATCGAAACAACGGTCGGACTGCGCTACAAACCCGATCTGATCGCCTTTAACGAGAAAAACGATTTCGCCTTCTGGGGCGAATGCGGGCAAAATTCGATTCGCAAAACGCATTGGATCCTGAAGCATACGCGCACCGAAAAATTGGTTCTCTTCAAGATCGGTTTCCACGCCGAATCTTTGATCAGCCAGCTGCGCGAAGAAATTCCCGCCAAATACCGCGCCGGAGGGAAATTATCGCTGATAAATTTTGTTAACGAAATTGTAAAATTGACAGAAACGAAACAAATTGCGAAAGTTTCAAAAGATTGGTTCAGCAAATTTGAGATTTAGAATTTTTTAGATGACAAAACCAGACATAACAATCCGCGAAGTCGAAACGATCGAAGAAATGCGCGAATGCATCGAACTGCAGCGCACGGTTTTTGCCGCGCCCGATATGGAAATTTCGCCCGTGCGCCATTTGATCGTCGCCCGGTACGCGGGCGGTTTCACGCTCGGCGCATTTTTGAACGAACGGCTCGTCGGCTTTGTTTTATCGCTGCCGATGTTTCTCGCGGGCAGCAGCGAACGCGCTTTTTATTCGCATATGACGGCGATCGACGCGCGCCTGCAAAGTCTCGGGATCGGCACGAAATTGAAATGGGCGCAAAGGGAAAGAGCTTTGGCAGAAGGCGCAAATTATATCAAATGGACATACCAGCCCGTCCTGGCGCGTAACGCATTTTTTAACATCGAACGGCTCGGCGTGACGATAAAAACTTATTTGCCGAATTTTTACGGGACGGATGCCGAAGCGAGCGCGGAACAAAAAGAAGCGCAGGAAGGCATTGACAGCGACCGTCTTTTCGCCGATTGGCATTTAAATTCGCCGAAAGTCGTCGCCTTTTCCAAAGGCGAGAAATTCGAGGAACCGGGCGAAATTATCCGCACGGTCGAAATTCCGCCCGATTGGAACGAACTGGTCGTGCGGGACACGAAAAAAGCCATTCTTGAGCAGGAACGCATCAAACACGAATTTCAAACCGCTTTTGCCGAAGGCTTGATCGTCAAAGGTTTTGAAAGAAGCGATACAAAACCGAAATATTTGCTTTACAAAGAATAATTAGCCGCGGATACACGCGGATTTCGCGGATTAAATCAATAAAAAAATCCGCGTAATCGGCGTTCATCCGCGGCAAAAATTTTTATGTCAATTTTCGAAATTAACTCCGATATTCGATATGCCGAAACGCTTTCGTCTGAGTTCTACACGGACGAAAAATATTTTCTTGAGTCAAAGGAAAAAATCTTTGCCCGAAGCTGGCAGATGGTCGGCACGACGGACGAAACAGACAATCTCGTGCCGTTTACGATTTTAGAAAACTTTCTCGACGAGCCGGGTTTAATTACTAAAACGAACGAAAATTTTACTTGTCTTTCAAACGTCTGCACGCATCGCGGAAAGATTTTGGTTGAAGAAAAATGCAAAGCAAACGGAATCCGCTGCGGTTATCACGGCAGACGGTTCGATCTGGACGGCAAATTTCTTTCGATGCCCGAATTTGAAGAGGCGGCAAATTTCCCGTCGGAAAAAGACGATTTAACGCGCATTCCATTTGATATTTTAGGCAGACTTTTGTTTGCTTCAATTAATCCGTTTGCTTCGTTCGAAGATTTTTTCGCCTCCGTGAAGGAGCGTTTGACGTGGCTCGATTGGACGGATCTGAAGTTTTCCGAAAAACTTTCACGCGATTATTTCGTTGATGCGCACTGGGCTTTGTATTGCGAAAACTACCTCGAAGGTTTTCATATCCCTTTTGTTCATCAGAGTTTGAACGAGGCGATCGATTACGGCACTTACACGACCGAAACTTTTCGTTTCGCGAGCTTGCAGACCGGATTTGCCAAACACGGCGAAAATGCGTTTGGTTTTAACAGCGAGATCGCCGCGCTTTATTTCTTCATTTTCCCGAATCTGATGCTCAATTTTTATCCGTGGGGCTTGTCGGTCAATATTGTTAAGCCTTTGCAAACCGATCTGACGAAGGTTTCATATTTAACATTCGTGGCGGACGAATCGAAATTAAATAAAGGCGCGGGCGCGGATCTAAGCCGCGTCGAATTCGAAGACCAGTCGGTTGTTGAATCGGTGCAAAAGGGAATTAATTCGAGATTTTATGAAAAAGGCAGATATTCGCCGACACGTGAGCAGGGAACGCATCATTTTCATCAATTGATCGCGGAATTTATGAATAGTTAAAGTTTTTCATCCGGCTTGCGCTTTGCCGCTTTTCTGCGCCAGATGAAACCGCCGATTCCGATAACTGCAGCCACAACCAAACCTCCGGCAACTATTCGGGCATCGCCGAAAAGCCAGGCTAAGAACAGAAAAATGGCGATCAGCGTTCCGGGCGGCGCAAAGGCGAGAAACCCGAGAAACGCGGCAACAATGATTTTCTTGAGATTACGCATAAAAGTCTGCCAAAAATAATCAATTATAAAGGCTTTCGGGCAAGGCAGATCGCCGAGAGCCCGAAAGCGAGCTTTGCCTTCGGGTTTTGTAAGGTTTTCGCCTCACGTTCCAAAATTTTTGTAAAAATGCGATTGAGCCAAGCCAGGTTCGGCGGCATCGGTTTGACGTCCGACCCTTTATCGGCAAGCCCGATCTTCTTTAAAAGCAAACGCCGGACAACCGCCACCGGCAGCAAGTAAGAATTAGCGTAAGTTGTCCGCACAACTTCAAAACCGGCGGTTTCCAGCTTGGCTTTCAGTTCGTCAAGATTGTAGCGGTGATGCGTCGAAAGCGCGGCATCGTGCCCGCTTTTCAGCCGTTCGTAAGCCGCAACTCTCACAAAACAAACGCCGCCGGGTTTTAAAACGCGAAACATCTCCTTGATCGCCAACGCATCTAAATCAGTTTCGGGCAATTGCTGTAAAACATCGAAACTCGTGACCAGATCAAATATCTCGTTGGTAAAAGGCAGATGCGTGATCGAAGCTTGCGCGAGAAGACGATGATTTCGCCGGCGGCAAAATTCGAGCGCGGTTTGCGCCAGATCGATCCCGTAAATATCTCCGCCGCCCGCATAGCGCGCGAGAAAATTCATCATTGCGCCCGTTCCGCAGCCGGCATCGAGAATCGACCTTTTTTTCGAATCGGCGCAAATTTCATCGAGCAAAACCAGTGTGATCTTTTCCATTCCGCGAAACCACCACAGATTTTCCTCGACTTCGTAGAGATCTTGATAATCTTCAGATTTCATCTTCTGCAAATTCTAAAGCGCGCGAGACATATTTCCAAATCAATAAAAAGTTTTGTAAAATAAGCGGAATTTACGCGAGCTGCTATGAAACATTTAACGACCGCAGAAATCGAAAACGGACTTGCCGAAGTGCTTGAATCGCCGAAAGATAACGGCACTTTGGAATTGATCGTTTGCCGTCCGCAGGAAAACGAGCGCAAAGTTTTGGAAACGGGCGAACTCGACACCGAAAACGGTTTAGTCGGCGATTGTTGGCGGACTTATAACGACGGTGAGATCGAAGCGCAGATCACGATTATCAATTCACGGATCATTGATTTGCTCGCGCAGGAAAAAGAACGCCGAAAACTCGCGGGCGACCAGCTTTTTATCGATTTGAATCTGACGGACGAAAATCTTCCCGCCGGAACGCGGCTCACGATCGGTTCGGCAATTCTCGAAGTCACTTCGCAGCCACACAACGGTTGTAAAAAGTTTGTCGAAAGATTTGGTCTGGAGGCGATGAAATTCGTCAATTCGCCCGTCGGCAAAAAATTTCACCTGCGCGGAATCTACGCCAAAGTCGTGCAGTCAGGCACGATCCGGCAAGGCGATACGGTGAAGAAAATTTGAATCCGGAAACTGCAATTTAGGAGGTCTTTGCGGTAAAATTTCTCTATGAATCTGTTCGACCTAGCCGAAAATAACATCAAAACCGAAATCGAAAATCTGTGCGCCGAGATCAACCGGCACAACGAGCTTTATTACCAGCAAAACGCGCCGGAAATCGCGGATTTCGAATTTGATAAATTACTCGAAAGGCTGAAAAAGCTTGAAGAAGAAAATCCGCAATTTATCACGCCCGACTCGCCGACTCAGCGGGTCGGCGGACGCGCCGAAGGTTTTAAGCCCTTTGTTCATCGTGTTCCGCTGATGAGCCTTGATAATTCGTATGATCTGGAAGATCTGAAGGCTTTTGATGAACGCTGCCGGAAGCTCGCGGACGGGCGCGAGTTTGATTATGTCGCGGAACTTAAAATTGACGGTCTTTCGGTCGCGCTTCACTATGAAAACGGTGTTCTCGTCGCCGGTGCGACACGCGGCGACGGACAAACGGGCGACGATGTTTTCAGCAATGTGCGAACAATTCGGACGATTCCGATGCGTTTGAAAGGCGAATTTCCAGAAAAAGTCGAAGTGCGCGGCGAAGTTTTTATGGCGCGGTCGGTTTTTGAAAAGATCAACGCCGAGCTTGAAATGCAGGGCGAAAAAACCTATGCGAACCCGCGCAATTTCGCGTCGGGCACGCTCCGACAGCTTGATTCTTCGGTTGTCGCATCGCGCAAACTGGATATTTTTCCGTATGATTTGCTTTCGGGCGCGCAAAAGATGTTTCCGACGCACTGGGAAAGTTTTCTGTGGCTCGAAGAAAAAGGTTTTCACACGAATCCGAACCGTGCTTTGTGCAAAAACTTCGATGAGTTGGCGGAATTTATCGAAAGGATGCAATCCCTCAGAGATTCGCTCGATTATGAGATCGACGGCGTGGTCGTCAAGGTCAATCAAACGCGTCTTCAGGAAGAATTCGGCGCGACGACCAAAGCTCCGCGCTGGGCGATCGCCTACAAATATCCGGCGATGCAGGCGACGACGCAGCTCGAAGCGATTCACATCCAGGTCGGACGCACCGGTTCTTTAACGCCGGTCGCTTACTTAAAACCCGTTCTGCTTGCCGGAACGACCGTGGCGCGGGCAAGTTTGCACAACGAGGACGAGATCAAACGTTTGAATCTCAAGATCGGCGATTGGGTGCGGATCGAAAAGTCGGGCGAGATCATTCCGCAGATTTTGCAGGTCATCGAATCGAAACGCACGGGCGCGGAAACCGATTTCGAGTTTCCGACGCATTGTCCCGTCTGTAATTGGGAAGCCGTGCGACCGGAAGGCGAAGTCGTGACGCGCTGTACGAATCCCGATTGTCCTGCCAAGATCAAGGCGCGAATCGCTTATTTTGCGGCGCGCAAGGCAATGGACATCGAAGGACTCGGCGATGTTTTGGTCGAAACTCTCGTTGACACGGGAATGGTCAAAACGGTCGCGGATTTGTATGATCTAACCGTTGAACAGATCGCCGCGCTCGAACGCAAAGCCGAAAAATCGGCGACCAAGCTCATCGAGCAGATCGAAGCGTCGAAAGAACGCGGCTTACAACGTCTTTTATACGGCATCGACATTCGCCACGTCGGTGAACGCTACGCGAAAATCTTAGCTAATCATTACCGCTCGATCGAACGGCTCGCCGAAGCTTCGATCGAAGAGCTCGATGCGATTCACGAGATCGGTTTGACGGTCGCCGTCTCGGTTTTTAACTTTTTCCAGAATCCGCACAACCGCGCGGTCATTGAAAAATTAAAAGAAAAGGGCGTAAAACTGGAAGTTGACGGCGACACGACGGCGAATTTCGACGAAAAATTTGTCGGCAAAACATTTGTCCTAACCGGAAAACTCGAACAATTCACGCGCGACGAAGCCGCGCGTCTGATCGAAGAACGCGGCGGACGCGTTTCATCTTCCGTCAGCAAAAAAACCGATTATGTCGTCGCCGGATCGGATGCCGGCTCAAAACTTACGAAAGCCGAAAGCCTGGGCGTCAAAGTTTTGAGCGAAGACGAGTTTAAAGAAATGTTTGCGGCTATCTGAAATAAATTTTAAGCACGTTCCGAATACTTTGGAGCGCGTTCCAAATATTTTGGAACGCGCTCCAAAGTATGTGAAATATACAGAAAAATATTTAGAGAGTGTTCCGAAGTCTTCGGAACACTCTCTAAATATTTTGGAACGCGCTCCAAAAAGTTTGGAATATACAGAAAATTGTTTGGAATGCTCTCCAAAGAGTTTGGAACACTCTCCAAAAAGTTTGGAACGCGCAACCACAAGAAATAAAAAAATACTTTTTATCTAACTTAGACGGAGAAAAAAAACGAAAGTATTAAATCAGAAAGTTTATTTTCGTCCTAATTTCCGTGCAAAAGCGTTGTAAAGTTTGTCGATTTCGCTGACTTTCAAAAGTTTTGCCATGACCAGAAAGACGATTCCGCCGAGTCCGATCGGCACGAAACATTCGATCGCTTTGAAAAGAAAACTTTTCCCGCCGAATTGCGCGTGCAGAAAATAATAACTGATCCAGCAAACCGCCGACATCACCGCCGAAGCCAGCGCAATTCGCATAAAGGCGGAAATTATTTCTCTGCCGTTGAGCCGGTCGATCTTTTTTCGCATGAGCAGGGCAAGCGCGAAGAAATTGACGAGCGCGACGACGGATGTCGCGAGCGCGACCCCGACGTGTCCGAAACCGCTCGGGTATTCGGGCGAAACGCCGACGTTCGAAAGCCACTCGCGGAAAAAATAACTTGCGACAGAATTAACGACGATCGAAGCGAGCGCGATGATCATCGGAGTTTTCGCATCGTCCATCGCGTAAAATGCGGGCGAAAGAACTTTGATCGCGGCGTACCCCGTCAAACCGATCGAATATCCGGCTAAAGCGTAAGCGGTCATTCTGGTCGCGCCCGAGTCAAATTTTCCGCGTTCGTAGATCAGGCGAATGATCGGTTCGCCGAGGACGATCAGACCGCAAGCCGACGGCAAGGTCATCAGAAAGACCAGATTCATCGAAGAAGAAAGCGTATTGCGGAAATCCTTGATTTTCCCTTCGCTCGCCATTCTCGACAGCACGGGAATCGAAGCCGTGCCGATTGCCACGCCGAAAATTCCGATCGGGAACTGCATCAGGCGAAATGCGTAGCCGAGCCATGAAACGCCGCCGTCGATGCCGGAAACAAAAAAGGTATTGACCAGAACATTGATCTGAACCGCCGAGGTTCCCAAGATCGCCGGAGTCATCAGCCGCATCACGCGCCGGACGCCTTCGTCCCTGAAACTCAGTTCGGGAATGAAGCGGAATCCAACCTTAAAAAGCGAGGGAATCTGCATTAGAAACTGCGCCGCGCCGCCGAGCAGTGTGCCGATCGCCATTCCGATGATCGCCCACTGCGAAGCGATTGACGGAATTGCCGATTTGTCATTCGAGCTTTCCCAACCGCCGCCCGACAGCCAGTAAGCAAACCCAAGTCCGAAAATCATCGAAGTGATGTTAAAAACCGTCGAAGCTGAAGCCGGAATGCCGAAAATTCCCTTGGTGTTCAAAACGCCCATTGCCAGAGCCGCTAGTGCAACCAGCAAAATGAACGGAAACATTATTTGCGTCAAGGTCGTCGCGAGAGCCGCTTTATCGGGCGAAAATCCGTCGGCAATGATATTTATAAACTGGCGCGAAAACAAAATACCGATCAGGGTAATGACGCTTAAAACAACCGCCAGCGCATTCAAAACCAGGCTCGCCAGGCGCCACGCTTCCTTCTCACTTTTGTTGATCTGATAATCGGTAAAAACCTTCACGAACGCCGCTGACAACGCGCCTTCGGCAAAAAGGTCGCGTAAAACATTCGGAATGCGGAAGGCAACCTGATACGCATCATTTAAAAATCCCGCGCCGAAAAAATTGGCGAAAACCATCTCGCGCACCAAACCCAGAACACGCGAAAACATCACGGCAATCGAAACGATTCCGGCGCTTTTGGCAACGCTCGTTTGTTTGGTCGCGGGTTTTTCGGCTTCGATTTGGTCGGCGGCGGAAGGCTCGGCTAATTCTTCGGGTACTTCCTCGATTGGTTGAGTTTGTTTGATTTCGCTCATTTCAGGTTCTTGTCAAAGATAAAAGTTTGAAGTATTCGGCAGATTTCGGCAAGTTGAAACGCAAAAAAAGGAAGCAATTTTAAAATCACTTCCTTTTCCGTTTGAAAATTGAAAATGCCGTTTAATTGATGCGGGCACGCATATCGGGATAGCTGATTCGCGTGTTGGCAAGCCGGACGTCAAGCGAAACCGGATTATAAACCATCGTTGCCGCGCCGCCGAATTGTCCCTGAATCAATGAAACATAGCTGTTTTGGAAAGCACGGAATCTGGGAACGCTTCCTTTTTGGTTAAAGATAACGAAAAGCAAGGTTCCGCTTTTGGTGCTGATCTCGCCCGACAACGCGCTCACGCCGCCGTCCGTGTTGCCCAAAGTTCCGGTTTTGCCGACGACGCTTCCGCGTGCAAAATCCGTATCAAAACGTCCTTCAAGCGTGCCTTTGTCAATTCCGGCGACCGGCATAATGTCGGAAAAGTTCATTTTGTATTTCGCCAATTCGCCGCGCAGAGCGCGAAGCAGTTTCATCATCGCTTTCGGCGTGACGCGGTTTTGACCAAGCCCGCTCGAGGTTTGCAGAATGAATTCATTCGGCGAAACTCCGGCACCCTGCTGTGCGAGCTGGGCGACGCGATACGGTCCGCCGACCATATCACCGAGGCGTTCGGCTAAGAAATTATTCGAGTAGCACATCGTGACTTTGACGATCTCCCGCAAAGGCGCGGATTCGTGCGTGAACAACTGGCGAAGATTGCCCGGAATCGGCTGAACATAAACGCTTCCCGAAATCGAAACCGACGGGATGAGCGTAATTTTTCCGTATTTGCCCGAATTAATCAGATAATTTTGCCACGCTTTATTTGATGCCGCACTGCGTTTTCCGGCATCCAAAACCGTTGCCAAACCGTTTCCCGAAGCGACGGGCGACATATTATAGTTCAGCGCAAAATTGTCCGTCACGATCATATCGCCGTTGACGCTTGAAATACCCAGACGGTTAAGCTCATACGCGACATTAACGCCGTGTTCGAGATTAAACATCGGGTCGCGTCCCGAAATATAAAGATTTCCGTTGAGCGTCCGCGTCGCCGGGTCGATCTGTCCGTTCGTCCAAACCGAGGTTTGAAAACGAAAATCGGGTCCGAATGTTTTCAAAACCGCGTAAGTGGTCGCGATTTTGACGTTCGAAGCCGGATTAAAAGCGTAATTTGAATAGTTGTCGACAATCGATTTGCCGTCCAAAGTTTCAACCAAAATACCGGAATATCCCGGAATCGCGACATCGTTAATCACCGGGTAAGCCGGACTGACCATCGATGTTTTGGTGACCGAAGTCGTCGACGCGGTATTGGAAGTGTTATTTGCCGGCGGAATTTGAATATCCTGAAGGAAAGGTTTCGGTGTTGGCGAGGCGGTTGTCGTCGGTCGCGTGTAAACCGGTTGAGCAAACGTATTGATCGCTGTCGAACCAATAACCGACAAAACCACGGTGCAAAGCCAAAGGGCATTTTTTCTGGTAATACTTTTCATCATTTCTTCTTGTATTTTGGTTTTCGCGGGCAGGCTTCCTAAACTTTTCAAGGAAGGCTGTTCGCATTATACCATAAAAACTATCCTTCTTTTCAAGCCCGAAAAACTTTTTTCGGTTCTGTCTGGATAGACGCAACGTTTGATGACTTTTGTTAAAAACCGGATGCCAACATTTAAGAATTCCTTATGGAAAGAATTCTATTCACTTATACATCATATTATTAAAACTTACAAGGTTTTTTAAACTCAATTACCAGTTAATTTAGAGAAAATCTTAAAGCGTGGAAAAAATGATGTATCTATTTTATGCAGCTTTAGACTGCTTTTGCCTGACTTTTTTCCATTTTGCGGAGCGCAGCGGCTTTCAGATTTTCGGACGGGTGCGCGTTCCGGTAATCATTTTTAAGTTTGTATGCCCCGGGATCGCGGCGAGTGTCTAGCGTTTTCTTTCGGCTTCCGAAATAACGTGAAACGAGCGGTCGTTTTCCGGCAGCTGTTTTATCAATCGCGCCGGGTTCTTTTCTAAAATGTCGGCATCGACCAGGCGGCGAAATCTGGTACCTGAACAACAAAGTTTCCAAAAACATCTATTACACTTACGATGCCAAAGGAATTCTTACGGAAAAGAAGTTTGTGCCGACGGGAGTAAACGGCGAAACCGATCCTTCAATTTATCTTTTCAATGTAAGGATTTTCCAAATTAAAGTCCTTTTTTATTGTCCAAAATATCTTTGCTCATAATTCGGGTTGTGCTATGATGTGGGCAATTTGATTATTATAAACTGTTTCAAAAAACACTCCTTTTGAAACAAATTATGAGAGAAATTTGGAATCGTATAGAACGGTGGCTTGAAGTTAACGCCTCGGAAACTCTGAGCGTTCTCGGGTCCGGAGCGTCTGAGATCGAGCTTCAGGAAATTGAAACGCTTTTAGAAATAAAGCTGCCTGACGACTTTAAAGCATCTTACCGAATCCATAACGGATTAAAAGAATCATTGTTGTTTATCGATTCCCGGTATTTTTTGAGTTTGGAACAAATTAAAGCGGACTGGTTAAACTGGAAGCAAATGTTTGAGTCCGGCAAGTACCATCGTGATAGCCCCGGCAAAGACGAATCAGCATTGATGAGTTAGAAGATGATGAAGATGATTGGTAATGACTGCAGATCAGTCTAAAACCTCTTTTGGGAACGCCGCTATCGATGCGGTAATTTATAACATAAGCCGTCTCAAAAACGCCGACCTGTAAGACAATCAAAAAATAAAATCGTGTCAAAAACGACCCTTTTTGTGGCAAATTTTAAGGTTATGAAAGTAATATTATTTATCTTTTTAAGTTGCATATTCGTGAATGCACAATCGACTATTAACCTGCGGCAGAAATACGGTGCAACGAATCATCAGTTCCGCACTATTGAAAGCCCTCCGCAGATCAAGGCAGCGGCGGTTGTGACTTGGAAGGGCAGCCAAGACCAATGCTGGAGTAATCCGAGCAATTGGGAAGGCGGTCGCGTTCCGGGAGCATCGGACGTGGCACGATTCGCAGCGAGATCAAGCTCAGAAGTGCTGGTGGACGCAGACTCTTCAGGCTCTGTGGGCGGCTTGATAATGGAGCCGGATTATAAAGGTACGATTAGTCTCAAGCGCGACCTGACGGTAAGTAACGATCTCGTGCTCGCCGGCGGCACTTTTGATCAGGGAAACTATCGCTTGAGCGTCAGCCACTACCGTCAAACCGGTGGCAGATTCACAGGCGGAGACGCGAGTCTGATTATTGAGTACGAGGCCACTGTAAGCGGCGGGACCCTGCTTAGCAGCAAGTCAATCACTGCTCAATCGCTGACGATAAATTCTCCTGCAGTTGTCACGATGGCGGCGAATAGCAAGCTCAGTTTAACCGGTGACGGCGAACCCCTGCGTGGCAATGGCTTATTGGACGTGACAACGCACGGTCCCAACAGCCTGGAATACACCGGACGCGCAACGGCGGACATTACGGCGGCAGTCCCCATCAACGGAGTCATGGGAACTACGGGACCGGCAGAATTGAAAATGCCTCCCCAGCGCCGAGACCAACCCGAAGCACCGGGTGTTTACGCGCCTGAACGTTTGCAAACCCCTTCGTTCCTTTTAGACCCTACGTCTCAGGAGCCGAGCCCGGTACTGCCCGGTTCGTTCAGCAGGAGTTCGTCCTTAACTCTAGCCAGGAATGAAGAGTACCCGTGGGCAGCCGCGATCGACACCGTAAACGGGTTTGCTTACTTCGGCACTCTGCCCCGCAACGGTCCCGGTATTGTCGTCAAGGTTCGTCTGTCTGATTTCACCCGCGTCGGAGCGTTGGTCCTGAATCCCGGAGACGATCCTCTTCGGTGCGCCGCGATCGACACCGTCAATGGCTTCGCTTATTTTGGCGGACTATACGGCGACATCATCAAAGTGCGACTTTCAGACTTCACTCGCGTCGGTGCTATCGAGACCGGTACGTCCTTCGCCGCTGCCGTGATCGATACTGATAACGGCTTTGCTTACTTCGGCTCTTACACAAGCCCCGGAGCCATCTTTAAGGTACGGCTCTCAGACTTTACCCTCGTTGATGTTCTGGTTCTGAATACCGGAGAGAGCGGGATTCTCTCCGCTGTGATCGACACGGTTAACGGATTTGCTTACTTCGGCACCAGCAGCGGTAACGTCAACAATCCTGCCTACGTGGTAAAGGTGCGCCTTTCGGACTTCACACGTGTCGGCGCTGTGACTCTGAGCTCCAACGAAATGAATCCCACCTGCGCCGTGATAGATACGGCTAACGGATTTGCTTACTTTGGCATTTTCGATAATTTCTACATCATTGTTAAGATTCGCCTCTCAGATTTCACCCGCGTCGGCGCCTTGAATCCGAATGACGGACTGGCGTCATTTCTCCGTTCCGCCGTTATCGACACGACAAACGGCTTAGCTTACTTCGGCTCCAACGACGGAAGCGTAGTCAAGGTGCGACTATCCGATTTCACGATAGTCGGAGTTCTGCGTCTGCCTTCGCCGTATCGTGAACTCTTGTGCGCCGCGATCGACACTGCCGGCGGCTTTGCTTATTTCGGCACCAATATCCCCCAAGGGGTGGTAAAGATTCGACTCTCGGACTTCACTTTGGCTGGCTTTACAGATTTCAGTTATGGGGAAAACAACCTCAAGTCCGCGGTGATCGATACCGCAAATGGATTTGCTTATTTCGGCGCCGGCAACACGTCGGTCGTCAAGGTGAGACTCTCAGACTTCACTCGCGTCGGGGTTCTGACTTTCACGCCGGGAGCGTTCTCTCTCTCATCCGGCGTGATCGACACGGCAAACGGCTTTGCTTATTTTGGAACCGACGGTACGCCCGGAAAGATCGTGAAGGTGCGCCTCTCTGACTTCACGGGAGCAGGCTCTTTGACCTTGAATCAGGATGAAAACGAACTCTATTCGGCGGTGATCGACCCTTCCAACGGCTTCGCATACTTCGGCGCAATAACTCAACCAAAGGGAAGAGTGATCAAAGTGCGACTCTCAGACTTCACTCGCGTCGGCGCTTTGACTCTGAATGATGACGAACGCCCACGCTCGATGGCGATCGACACGATTAACGGCTTTGCATACCTCGGTAACTACAGGGGACTCGTTGTTAAGGTGCGGCTCTCGGACTTAACTCGCGTTGGTGCTGTGTCCTTCGGTCAGGACTCACTTCTCAGTGCGGTGGCAGACCCCGCTGCGGGCTATGCCTACTTCGGCAGCGGCGGAGGCAGCGTTTTCAGGTTGCGTCTCTCAGACTTCACCAACGCCGGCGGTGTGAGTTCGGGAGGAAACAACCTGCAGTCAGCCGCAATAGACACAGTTCATCGTTTTGCTTATTTCGGCACTTTCACAAGTCCGGGCAGAGTCGCCAAGGTTGATCTCTCAAACTTCGGCAGCGTCGACACGTTGACCCTGAACCCGGGTGAGGACTACCTAAGTTCCGCCGTGGTAGACACAGTCAACAATTTTGCCTATTTTGGTACCGGCACTCAGCCCGGCATTGTCGTGAAGATCCAACTCGGAGACGGAGCGCCGCCACATGGGCTTAATACTCCGTTTGATTTCGATGGTGACGGCAAAACGGACATCGGTATTTTTCGCCCGTCAAACGGCTCGTGGTGGTACACGCGCTCATCGGTAAATGATTTTCGCGTCTTCAGTTTCGGCACATCTTCGGACATTATCACGCCCGGCGATTTTACGGGGGACGGCAAAGCTGATTTAGGCGTCTTTCGTTCCGGCACCGGCGAATGGTTCGTTCAAAGGAGTGAAGATAATTCTTACTTTAGCTTCCCGTTCGGAACGGCGGGCGACATTCCCGTGCCTTCTGATTATGACGGCGACGGTCGCACGGATGCCGCCGTGTTTCGACCTTCGACCGCGACATGGTTTATCTTAAATTCAAATGGTTCTGGAACATCGATCGTTAACTTCGGAGCAGCGGAAGACAAACCCGTATCGGCGGATTTCGATGGAGACGGAAAAGCTGATATTGCGATCTTTCGTCCTTCGGATGGCAGTTGGTGGTATCTGCAATCGTCGAACGCGCAGTTTAAGGTTTACCGTTTCGGCGTTTCAACCGATAAACCCGTGCCGGGCGATTTCACGGGCGACGGGAAAGCTGATATTGCGGTGTGGCGTCCTTCAACAGGAGAATGGTTTTTCCAACGCAGTGAAGACAATTCTTACTTCTCAGTTCCGTTTGGACAATCAGGCGACATTCCGGCGCCCGGAGATTATGACGGCGACGGAAAGTTTGATACGGCTGTCTTCCGTCCTTCGACCGCGAATTGGTTCGTGCAGCGTTCGACTGCCGGAATTTTGATTACGAGTTTCGGCACTTCGGGCGATCGACCGATTCCGAACGCTTTCGTTCCTTAAAAATTCATAATCTAATACAAGAAAGCCGAAATATTAAAAGATTAATAACTTTTTATATTCCGGCTTTCCGTTTATTAAGCAAGCGCCCGTGTCTGCATTCTTCGCCAAAATCCAAACGGTTGTTGACTACCTGTCTCAAAAACGCCCCTTTTTGAAACAGTCAAATCAACTTCAAAACTGTCCCGAAAGTCATAGCTTTTGAGACAACTTATTTATTGATCTTATTTGGTTTAACCCTTATTTTCCGCATAGTGTCATTTGCCGAGTTGTCTCAAAAGCCGCCCTGATAACTAAAATCCCAAAGCTCTTCAACATTTTCGACTTATGACACAGTTTCAAAATCTGCAATTTCAGAGTCCTTTTCCGCATCCAACTCATTCACCGTCAATTATCTCGAAAGGCGCGGTTATTTCGTGAAATTTAAACGCTGATTGAAGGCGAAAGGTTTATAATAAATCTTAAGGAGTCGATTATGTGCGGAAGATTTGCCAATAATGCCAAAAAGAAAGACATCGAAAAAGAATTCAAGATCGGAAAACTCAATAAAGTCAGCTTTGACGCGAGATACAATATCGCACCGTCGCAGATGATCGACGCGGTTTTAGAATCCGATGCCGAAAGGATTTTGACCCAATTGAAATGGGGCTTAATTCCGCGATGGGCAAAGGATGATTCTTTCGCGAGTAAAACGATCAACGCCCGCGCTGAAACACTCTCGGAAAAGGCTTCATTCAGAGATGCTTTCAAGTCGCGCCGCTGCATCATCCCGGCATCGGGATTTTACGAATGGGCGAAGAAAGGCGAACGCGCCAAACAGCCTTTTTATTTTTATCTTACGGACAAGGACGTTTTCGGATTTGCGGGATTATATGAAGAATGGCTCGATAAAGAATCAGGTGAATTAATCGAAACCTGCACGATCATCACGACCGAAGCGAACGAAGTTTTAGAGCCTGTTCATGACCGGATGCCGGTTATTTTGAAAGTTGCAGACTACGACCAATGGCTAGATGAAAAGGAAAAGAACACCGACCGACTGCAAAACTTGCTTGTGCCGTTTCCCGCTGAAGAAATGGCATCACACGCCGTCAGTAAGGCAATCAATTCACCAAGCTATGATTCGCCGGAATTGATTATCAACAGCAAATAACAGAATAATTAATAAGACGGAAAAACTAAGAGCAGTTTAGCCTTTACTCGTAAGTGTCGGGAATATTCATCAACTCGGCGGCTAAAGCGTCCTCGAACCCGGTCAGGTTGATATCAGCCGAATCCCATTCGATATGAATATGGGTCACATGACGGTTGATGGCATCGCCGCCGCGCGGCATTTTACCGCCGAACTTGTTCCATTCCGATCCGTTGTAAATGACGGAGATCCATTTCATCTGTTCGCGTAAATTAAGAAACGCGCTGACGATCCGTTCCGCCGTCAGCCGTTCGTTGGTCTTGTCGGCGAACAGAATAATATCCAGTGCTCTGCCGGCGATATGCGGATCACCGCCCGATTTGTGCGGACCGGCGGCGGATTGAAGCCGGTCTTTCCATCCGGGCTGCTGTCCCTTCGGCACATTATCTTCCCAGTATTGACTTCTAATCAGATCAGGTCCGTTCTCGCGAATTATTTTTTCTGTGTTATTCACAACTAAGCCAGCCATTGCAACCTCCGGTAAATTCCAAATAAAACATCAGCCGAAAAACTAATTTTAAAACAGGTCGCCGAATATTACGAATCTCACGCCCATCCGCTCCCATTTTATTACCATATAGAAAGAACCGCATCTTTGTAACTGATTTTCACCTATAAAAATTGCAGAATACTTCTGCTGATTTCTTCTACCATTAAATCGAGTTTATTAATGTTCAAACTCAACCGGGGATTGCTTCCAGATCCGAGTTAGAAATCTTTCATGGTCAAAGGCAATTATCGAATTATGCATATTTGCAGGTTCAAATAGAAATGCAAAGATTTAAGGCGAAAACTGTCATTTCGCGCGTGCCGCATTTTTTCAACTTCAGGCAATCGGTTGTGCCGCTTATTCCTCCGCCAAATTTTCGAAAATTTTATGGACTTTAAAAGTTACGCAATAAATTGCAAATAAACTCCCTTTAGCGAAAAAAACGGCTTGCAAAAAGATTTTTATTGGCATACCTTTGTCTTATCGAATTTCTGAAAATTACCCCTTTAACCAATCTTTAAAAAAGGAGAGTTTTATCATGCGAAGAACCAAAGGATTTTTAGCGTTTTTTTCTGTTTTGATTACTTTTGTCTTGCTTTTAGCCGTTTCTAACGCGAAGGCTATCACGTACGGTTTTGTTGATGAAAACAACAGTTTTTCGAATACCGGAGCTTTTATCGTAAAATTGCCTGACGGGCGAATTTACCCGATTTGTACGGGAACGCTGATCTCGCCGACCGTTTTTCTGACGGCAAGCCATTGCACGGCGTATTACACGGCTGAACTTGCGCCGGCAGGTTATACGGCGTACGTGAGTTTTGACAACCCGATTCCTTTCGGTGGTTTGACGACTCAAAAAACAAAGCTGATTGCGGTCACACAGGTCGTTACCAATCCAAATTACAATCCAAGTCAGAGCGATTCAGGCGATATTGCCGTCCTGCTTGTTTCCGACCGCGATACACGCTCAATTACTCCGGCGAAACTTCCTGCGGCGGGACTTCTTGATCAGCTTGCCGCACGAAACGGGCTGGAAAATACGGTCTATACAAACGTCGGGTATGGCTTGCAAAACCGCGTAGTCGGCGGCGGCGTGCCGTATTTTCAGGACATCAATCCGATTCCGCGAATGTATTCTTATTCGTCGTTTAACGCACTGAACAATACTTATTTGCGCCTGTCGCAAAATCCTTCGACCGGCAACGGCGGAACTTGTTTCGGCGATTCGGGAGGACCGAATTTTTTGAACGTTAACGGCGTGCGGACTTTGATTGCGATCACCATTACGGGCGATTCCGTGTGCCGCGCGACGAATGTTACTTACCGCACCGATGCCGCTTCGGCACGGGCGTTTCTTTCAAGCTACGTTTCGCTTCCGTAAAGCTAGCGGAACTGAATAAAAAAGAGCCGGCAAATTCTTCATTTGTAGAATTTGCCGGCTTAACTTTTTTTGTAAAATAAAACTTTTAGTTCTTATCTTTTCGGTCGTTCGTTGGATTTCAGGACTCGTTTGCGGAGTCTGATTGCTTTCGGCGTGACTTCGATCAGCTCGTCGTCGGCGATGAATTCCAAAGCTCTTTCGAGCGACATTTCGCGCACCGGGACGAGGCGCATTGCTTCGTCGGTCGAGGTCGTCCGCATATTCGAAAGCTTTTTCTCTTTGATCGCGTTAACGTCCAGATCAACGGCGCGGGCATTTTCGCCGACGAGCATTCCTTCGTAAACTTTGGTCTGCGGCTTGATAAAAAGTGAACCGCGTTCCTGCAGAGCGTAAAGCGCGTAGGTCGTCGCTTCGCCCATCCGGTCGGAAACGAGCGAGCCCGTTCCGCGTCCTTTCATTTCGCCCTGCCATTTATCGAAGCGCAGGAAAAGCGTATTTAAAAGACCTGTTCCTTTTGTTTCGGTTAAAAATTCGCCGCGAAAACCGATCAGACCGCGCGACGGGATTTCGTATTCGAGCCGGACGCGTCCCGAACCGTTGTTGATCATCTTTGTCATCTGACCTTTGCGCCGTCCGAGCGCTTCGGTCACGACGCCGATAAATTCTTCCGGCACGTCGATCACGACCTGTTCGAGCGGTTCCTGCAGTTCGCCCGTTTTCTCGTGTTTTTTCGTGATGACTTCGGGTTTCGAAACCTGCAGCTCGTAGCCTTCGCGCCGCATCATTTCGATCAGAATCGATAATTGCAGTTCGCCGCGACCGGAAACTTTGAACTGGTCGGGCGAATCCGTTTCCGTCACGCGCAGCGCGACGTTTCCTAAAAGCTCGCGTTCAAGGCGTTCCTTGATCTGGCGCGATGTCACGAATTTTCCGTCAATGCCCGAAAACGGCGAGTTGTTGACACCGAAGATCATCGAGATCGTCGGCTCGTCAACGTGGATCAGCGGCAGCGGCTTCGGATTATCTACGAGCGTGATCGTTTCGCCGATGTTGATGTCGTCAAAACCGGCGAGCGCGACGATTTCGCCGACTCCGGCTTTGTCCGTCACCTGACGTTCCAAACCTTCAAAAATATAAAGCTCTTTGACGCGCGTTTTTTGCGTTGAACCGTCGCGTTTGGCAACGATCACCTCCTGGTTTTTGGCAATCTCGCCCGAATAGATTCTGCCGATCGCGAGGCGTCCGACAAACGCGTTGTAATCGATATTCGCGACCAGTAATTGAAGCGTGTCGTCGCGCAGAGGTTTCGGCGCGGGAACGGTTTCGATGATCTGGTCGAAAAGCGGAATCAAGCTTGTTGATTCGTCCGCCAGATTCTTTTTCGCGATTCCGTCGCGCGAGATCGAATAAAGCACCGGAAAATCGATCTGCTCGTCGTCCGCACCGAGGTCAATAAAAAGGTCGTAGATTTCGTCCAGGACTTCTTCGGGACGCGAATCCTGACGGTCGATCTTGTTGACCAGCGCAATTGCGGGCAGTCCGAGCTCGAGAGCTTTTCTTAAAACGAAGCGCGTTTGCGGCAGACAGCCTTCCGCCGCGTCAACGAGCAAAACAATGCCGTCGACCATTTTCAAAACGCGTTCGACTTCGCCGCCGAAATCGGCGTGACCCGGCGTATCGACGATGTTGATCTTGTAGTCGCCGTAATGCACCGACGTGTTTTTCGCCATAATCGTGATGCCGCGCTCACGTTCCAAATCCATCGAATCCATCACGCGGTCAACGATTGTTTCATTGTCACGATAGACGTGCGATTGCTGAAGCATTGCATCAACCAAAGTCGTTTTACCGTGGTCAACGTGCGCGATAATTGCGATGTTGCGAATTTTTTCTGTAGTAATCATAGTTGTAAATCCGTCCAAAAAGACAAACGAAAATGATGAACGATTTAGCCGCAAAACGCAACCGTAAAAGAAAAAGACCAAGCAAATTGCACTTGGTCTAATTTAGATTAGAGAAATAATCTATCTTTTAGCGGTCTTGTTCTTTGCCGACAATCAGATTGTTTTGGACGCTGAAAACACCGTTTGTGCCGTTTGCCAAAATGTTGGCAAGACTGGAATCGCTTTTATTTGAAACATAACCTTCAAGCGTTACGCGACCATTTTCGACAATGATTCTGATCGACGGGTTCGGTTCCTGCAGATAACGGTAGAGACTTCCGCCATTTCTGTAGAATGATTGAACAAGCTGCCGGCGAATCGAGCTGTCAAAACTTGAAGGCGGCAGTTCGTCGATGTTATTGACGACCGTTTCAACGCCGTCAATTCTTTTGACAGCGCGTTCGGCATCTCTTTTTGTGCCTAAAGAAAGAACTTTGCCGTAAAGCGTGACGGTGCTGCCGTCAACTTTGTAGGCAATATGGTCGAAAACACCGTAATACGGAAGACCGATCAATTTTTTGAAAATCTGCCGCTCGGTCACCGTTTGCGGGGCTTGCGCTTTGGCGTCGAAAGCTAAAAACGATAAAAATGCGAATGTTAAAATTAAAAAATTACGTATGTATTTCATCTTTTTCCCTCCAACAAACTTTTCTTAAATATCAAAATTTGTTTACGGTTTTATGATGAGATCGGAGCCGTAAAAGATGCCAAAAGATTACAAAAAAGTAGAGATTCAAGAATTCGAGTTTAGTTGCCTGAGAGCTTCGTAAAGCACGATGCCGACGCTGTTTGCGAGATTCAAACTGCGGACGTTTTTATTCGGCATCGGAATCGTCAGGCAGCGTTCCCAATTCGCTCGAAGCAGATCTTCGGGCAAACCGCGGGTTTCGCGCCCGAAGATCAGGCAATCGCCTTTTTCAAATTGCCAATCGGCGTATGATCTGTCGGTTTTGGTCGTCAAATAAAGAAAACGCGAAGCGGGCAAAGCCTGATAAAGTCTGTCCAAATCAATGTGTCGGTGAAGCCGGACTTCGTTCCAATAATCGAGCCCGGCGCGTTTCAAGGTGCGGTCGTCCATCCGAAAACCGGTTGCGCCGACAATATGCAGATCCGTAAAGGTCGCCGCGCAAAGCCGCGCAATATTTCCCGTGTTCGGCGGAATTTCGGGTTCGACCAGTGCGATATGAAGCATAGTTTTAAAGTAAAAAGTAAAAAGTAAAAAGTAAAATCCGAAAATAGAAACTTTCAATCGAGGAGCATCTTTTTAGCCGGCTTTTTCATCAATTCATCTGTATCAATGGCGGAAAGTTGTGCTGAATCGAGCGGTTTATGTTACAATCCGCATTTAAGTCTGCCAAACCGAACAAATAACTAAGGAGTAATTTAAGTGTTTTTGAGTTTTAGAACCATCTTTCTGTTCATTTTACTGATTTCGACAAGTGCTTCGCTCACTTTTGCTCAGAATGTTACCGTCAGCAAGGAAAAGACGGATAAAAAAGACGAAAAATCAAAAAATCAAAACTTTGATTTATCGAAAATAACGGCTGATCAGGTTGCCGAATCGACGATCGTTATCTACGGCGGTCTGCTCGGCAGACAAAATCTCAACCAGATCCGCAAAACGACGCTCGAACGCGGAAAAATTTTTATCACCGATGCGGGCGGCAAAACCGAAACGGCAATTTACGAACGCTGGGTTTTGCGCGGCGAAAGTCTGAACAAGGAAAAAATCCGTTTTGACCAGACGTTTCCCGATGCCAAATATTCGCTGGTTTACACGGGCGAAAAAATCTTCGGACTTTACAACGATTCGGTTTTTGCGCCGCGCGAAGACGCTTCGAACAATTTTCAAAATCAAATCTGGCACGGACTCGAAGGACTTCTGCGGTATAAGGAAAACGAAGCCAAAACAGAGCTTTCGGGACGCGAAAAGATCATGGGCGTTGATTTTTTTCTGCTCGACGTCACCGATAAACAAAACCGCAAAACGCGCTTTTATATCAGTTCGAAAAGTTTTCGCGTGATGATGCTCGAATACGAAGAAGCGGGTGTCAAATACAAACGTAAATTCTACAATTACAACTACGCGCAAGGCACGCTCGTCCCGTATCGCACGGTTCTCTGGGCAAACGATAAACAGATCGAAGAGATCCAGATCGGAACGATCACCTTCGGACAAAAAATCGAAGAAGCAATGTTCCAGGAAGGCTAAACAAAATTTTTTGCAACTTTAATTCGGCTTGTTGGTGAAAGGGGTTGAGAGAGCAGTACCCGATTTCTTTTCTTAAGGAGTAAAACCAATGAACAAGCCGAAATTTATTTTTAAATTCTTCCTTTTTCTTTTAGCTTTGAGCGCGACGAACGTTTTCGCTCAAACCGAAACCAAACAACCGCCGCAAGCCGACCCGTGTTATGAAGTTGTCCTCCAGGTCGTGATTGCTTCAAACAACGCCGCCGAAAAAAATGCCGTTCCTTCGGCGCTTTCAAACGTCGTCAAAAAGCTCAAAACCCTTTACGCATTTTCGGATTATCGGCTGACGACGACCTTTCTTCAGCGAACATCGAACTGGATTGAATACAAAAGTTTGCTGAACGATTTTAGTCAAACTCAGGATAAAACGGCACCTGTTTTTTCCGAATGGTCGCTCAGAAATCTGCGAACTTTGCCGGACTCGAACGGACGAAAAACGCTTCAGTTCGATACTTTCAAATTCGGCGCGCGGGTTCCCGTCACAACCGAAAGAGTAAAGGACGAAAGCGGAAAAACAGTGCCGGTCCTTAACTACGAAGCAATCGGCATTACAACAACGCGATTAAGTTTAAACGAAAACGAACCGACGATTGTCGGTAGTTTGACAACTTCAAAACCCGATGAACTGATGTTTCTGGTCCTGACCGTTAAACCTGTGGAATAAAGTTCCAAGTTTCAGGTTTCAAGTTTCGGGTTAAAATGCGAATTTAGCGTGAAACTTGAAACCTGAAACTTGAAACTATAAATTTTGCAACCTTTCGAGCCTCCGCGCGTGATTCAAAACGTAAGGCGGCTTTTGTTTTGATTGAAATTCTGTTGTAAAAAAGTATGAGTGTATGGCTTTGGACAAATTCGAGAATTCGGACGCGGAGGTGCGCAAAAAATCTGTGTCCGCTAAACGGGAGTCCGACCATCAGCTGATCGAAGCCACCAAGCAGGGCGATGAAGCGGCGTTTGCCGAAATCGTCAACCGCTATCGCAATCCATTGACGAACTATCTTTTTCGGATGCTCAATGATTACGAGGAAGCGGTTGACTTGGCGCAGGAAACCTTTGTCCGCGTGTATTTTGCGATCGAACGCTATCACACAGATTATGCGTTTTCGACCTATATCTACCGCATTGCAACAAATCTGGCGATCAGCGAAATCCGTAAAAAACGGCGGCGAAAATTGCTTTCGCTGACGAGTTTTTTTCAGGGCGAAGAGGGCGAAACGCAGGAATTTCATCCGCCGGACGAAAAATCTTTGCCCGATGAAAATTTAATTGAAACGGAGCGCAATAAAACGATCGAAAAAGCAATCGCGACATTGCCCGACAAATACCGTGCGCCGATCATTTTGCGCGAGATACAGGAACTCAGCTACGAGGAAATCGCGCAGATCTTAGGACTCGGCTTGGGCACGACAAAATCGCGCATCAGCCGCGCGCGCGCGCTTTTGCGCGATAAACTAAAGCATTATTTTGACTGAAAATGATAACGCAAGAATCAAAAACCGACACCGAAATTTTAAGCGCGGACGAACAGAAGATCCGTGAGATGTGCTGTTCTCTGAAAAAAGTTGACGCGCCGCAGGATTTCGACTTTAAGCTTAAAGCACGCATTGCCCGCACGAATCCGCGCGATTTTCAGCCGCGTTTCGGTTTTGCATTCCGCTATGCAATGCCGGCTTTGGCGTTGATTTTCGTTTTAGGTCTTCTGTTCGCTTACAACGGCGGATTTTGGTCGTCGAAAGACAATCAAATTGTCGCGGAAAGCTCGATCGGAATAACAAATCCGGCTTTACCGAAAAATACGATGACTTCAAATTTTTCCGCGCCTGATGACAAAAACCAGACAAATTCAGCAATTTTGCCTGCAAATCAGGAATCTCCGGAAGTAACGGAAAAACCGCAGGTTGCCGATAATAATCCTCGAACACCGAAAAAAGATTCACGGGAAAATAAAAAGGATTCTTTTAACGGCTCAAAAGATTTTGGTTTTACGCCGGATACTCCGAAACAACCTAACTTTAACTCAAACTCTCTGCTGCCGAATCCGCAGGATAACGAAAAAGCGAGTCCGATGTCAGTCAAAGATGTTTTGTCGATCAACGGCATCAAAGCGGATCTGGAAAACGGCAAATGGACGGTTAGATCGGTGACGGCAAACAGTCTCGGCGAAAGCTCGGGCGTCAGGGAAAACGATATTATCGAAGCGATCGACAACCAGCCGCTTTCCGCCGAAACCGTTTTTAACAAAACCGTCAACGGCGAAATTCTTGTCATTACGCGCAATGGCGTGAAATCGCAGATCAAACTGCGGGGTAAACAATAAACTCACGCGAAAATTTAATTTTTATTGAAAATAATCAGTCATTTTGACTGATTATTTTTTGCTTTGCAGGTTAAACAATATTTATCTTGACAAAACAAAGGCAACCAATTAAATTGGTAATGGCAGAAAAGCGGTAATTCCGTAGTTATCTCACATAACTTGTTCCCGAATACTCTTTTCCCCGCAGATAATCTCCATTTCGCAACTTTTTCACCCCTATCTAAAAAGTCAAAAAATCCATAAAAAAGAGGTTTTACAGATGTTTGGTAAAATGATTGATTTCTCATTAATCAGCCGGCAAAGCAGAAAAATCGTTTCCGCATTGCTGATTTGTTCGGTTTTAGTAGTTTCTTTCTCCGGCAGTGTTCATGCTCAGAAAAGAGTTAATAATGCAAAAACGGCTCGGGAAAATTTGCGGAAAAACAATCCGCCGACGGATTTTGAACTTAGTGATTTTCAAGCCGAAACAGTTTCCGGCGCGGTGAAAATCTCCTGGCGGACAAATTCTGAGCAGAATATTCTCGGCTTTAAGGTCTGGCGCGACAATTTCGGGAAAAGGGAACTTGTCAACGAAGAACTGATTGCCGGCGGCTTTTTGAAAGCGGGCGACGGGCTCGCACCAACGGGCGATGAATATAATTTCTACGACCGGGAAAATTCCGACGGATTGTTTTATTCGCTTGAGCTGATCGATCAGAACGGCGAAAGCCGCTGGTTTGGACCCGTTGCCGTGCAGCCAGGTTCGGAAGAAAAAATCGAAGAAAGTTCGAAAACCATTGCGCAATTAAACAGTGATTCGAGATTATCGGGAAAACAAACTGACCGGCTTGATCTCCCGGCGTTGACGCAGCAAAAAGAAACGACCATTGTTTCAAATACGGAAAATGTTTTAAGCCAAACGGATCTGGCAAAGGACCCAAACGCTTTGAAATTCGAAGTCCGTCAGGAAGGCTGGTATCGCGTCGGCAGTCAGGTCATTCTGCAAAACGGATTTAGTCTGCAAAGCGCCGCCAACTGGAAACTTTTTACCGACGGGCGCGAACAGCCGATGCTCGTGAACGCGGACGGCTCGATCGAATTTTACGGGCGCGGAATCGACACACTGCAAACCGACGCAAAGATCTACTGGCTGGTTTCAAACAGCGGAACCGGAAAAAGAATCACCGCCGTCAGCCAAAAGAATACGCAATCGGCTTCGACCGGCTGGTCGAACCTTATCGCCGAGAGAAAAGATAAAATCATTCGCACGTCGAATATCCTCAACGGCGCGCGCGAAAATTGGTACGGCGCGGTCGTTAATTCGACCGAAGCCGTTCAAACACTGAACTTAAACGAAATTGCGACCGAAAGCGGACAGACGGCGGCGATCGGCGTGGATATTCAGGGACTCGGTTCGGCGGCGCATCAGGTCGCGGTCGTTCTGAACGGCACAACGGTCGGACAGATCAATTTCAGCGACGTGCAGAGAGTCGAATGGACGGCGAATGTGCCGCTCTCGCTGTTGGTTGCCGGAACAAATCAGATAAAACTCCGCGCCGTCGGTTCGACGAGCGACGTTTCTCTGCTCGAAGCCGTGCGCATCAATTATCCGCATCGTTCAACCGCTGAAAACAGCCGCCTGCAGTTTTTACTGCAAGCTAAAAAAACAGTCAAATTAAAAGGTTTCGTCAATCAAAACGTCAAGGTTTTTGACATCACGAATCCTGAAAACGCGACGCAGGTTCAAACGACTGCCAAACTTGAAACAGACGGCACGTATTCGGCGACGATTTCTTCGACGACGGCGACCAGAGTTTTGATGGCGCAGGATGCCATGTCGAATCCTTTTGCGGTCAGCTCGTGGACGAAGAATATTGCGTCGGATCTGCATAACACGCAAAATCAGGCGAACTTCGTGATCATTGCGCCGGCGCAATTTCAAGCGAGTTTGGAAAATTTCAAAAATTACCGCTCAGCGCAGGGATTACGCACGATGATCGTTGACCCGACCGATATTTACGACGAATTTAACAACGGAATGAAAAGCGCGGAAGCGATTCGCGCTTTTCTCCAATTCGCCAAACAATCCTGGGCGGTCAAGCCCGATTATGCGCTCTTTGTCGGCGATGCGAGCGTGGACCCGCGCAACTATTCGGGCAGTGGCGGCGACAGCGTCAATCTGGTCCCGACGATCATCACCGATACCTGGAATATGGAAACAACGTCCGACCAGATGATGGCGGATTTTAACAATGACAACATCGAGGATATTTCCGTCGGCAGATTGCCGGTGCGCAATCCTACGGAGCTTTCCGCGGTTTTAAGCAAGATCTTGACGCACGAAACATTTTCGGCGCAGGAGATCAAACAGCGCGGCGTTCTGATGGTGTCGGACGCGTTTATCGGCTATAACTTTGCCGCCGGTTCCAGAAACACGGCAAGTACCGTTCCGGCAGATGTCAATAAAAATTACATCGATGTCGGCACCGCCGATGCAGCAACAATTCGCCAGAATGTTTTGGATTCGATGAACGCGGGACCTGCCGTCGTCAATTATTTCGGACATTCGACGATCACGGTCTGGACGAACACCGGAATTTTTCGAAGTTCCGATGCTCTGAGCCTGACAAATTATTCACGTCCGTCGTTAAGCGTAATGCTTGCCTGTCTCAGCGGAAGCTACGCCGAAATTAATTATGAAGCACTTGCCGAAGCCAGCTTAAAAGCACCGAACGGCGGATCTTTCGCGGTTTGGGCGGCAACCGGCTGGAATTTGGCGGAAGATCAGGAAATAATGGGCAAAGAATTTTACCGGCTCGTTTTTTCGGGAATGCGGCTCGGCGACGCGGCGCGCCAGGCAAAATTATCAACTACTTTTATGGATCAGCGGCGCACCTTTACGTTTTTCGGCGACCCGACGCAACGGCTCTTCTGATTCGTGCGGTAATCAAATCGTCAAACTTTTATCTGGGCAGAGAACTTATTCTCTGCCTTTTTTGTTTGATGATTTGCTGAATTATCAAAACAAAGTTTGTAAAAAAAGTTTTTGCTCAATCAAATCTGTCTTTAAGCTCATCAGTTAAACTCATCTGCTTTGAATTTAATCAATCCATTAGTAAAAACTAAGGGGAAAATAAAATTTCCTTATGCGTGACAACACACAGACATTTGATAAAGTCAGGAATATTCTTTAAATAGATGTTTTAGGTTTTGCGATAAAAGTGATGATTTGCCCGGACGTTTATTGCAATTCAGGATTTACAAAAAAATACTTTTAGGGATAAATCCGCTTTGTTGATTAAACAAGTTTTTTCTTGACAAAACAATTGCCAAACATATAAGTTATATAAGGCGAAAAACCTTCTCAATTTGAATCTTAAGTCAGATTGACCGAATTTAAATCCCAAAAATCTATTCTAAAATTTCAAATTTTTTGGAATGCCCCCCCAATCAAAATCCATATCAGGGAGCTTTAACAAATGTTTGGTGAAAAAACAGGAGTCCACGTATCAATCCGTCTCGACAGACAAGTCGTGTCCGCATTTTTAGTTTTCAGTTTTGTCTTGATCTCGTTTTCCGCAACGGTCAAGGCATCCGGCGATAAATTAAGGTCAGTTTCAAAAAGTGCGGCGAAACAAAAATTTCCGTCCGATGTGAAATTGGACGGTTTTCAAGCCGAGATATTTTCCGGCGCGACCAAACTGACGTGGAAAACGAGTTTTGAGCAAAACACGCTCGGATTCAAGATCTGGCGCGACGACAAAGGAGAGAGAATTCTTGTCAACGAAGAACCGGTTGCGGGAAGTCTTTTAAAGGTCGGCAACGGAATTTTACCCGCCGGAAGCGAATATATTTACTACGACCGGACGGATTCGACGAATGTTTATTACTGGCTCGAAGCGGTTGACATCAATGCGCAAAGCCGCTGGTTCGGACCTGTTTATCCGCAGCCGGGTTTTGACCAGACAAACGACAGAAACGAGTCGGAAACTATTTCCGGGCTCAACAACAGCACCGGCGGTCAGCGGCAGCAGATCGATAAAGTTGATTTTCTGACGCCGGTTTTGAAAAGGAACAATTCTAAAGATCTTCAAAATGCCGAAAACGGTTTGCTCACCAACGATCCGAACGCGCTCAAGATCGAGGTTCGCAATCGCGGGATTTACCGGGTTGAAGCGCAGAGTTTGGCAGAAATGGGATTTAACGCGGTCGAATCTGCTAACTGGAAGCTTTTTTGCGGCGGCGTTGAACAGCCGCTGGCGGTTAATGCTGACGGCTCGCTGGAATTTTTCGGTCAGGGCATCGACACGATTCAGACCGACGCCAATGTTTACTGGCTGATCACGGACACGACCGCCGGACAGCGGATCAATCGTGTTGCGCAAAATTATCTTCCGTCGGCAAATTATAGCTGGACGCGGATCACGGCGGAAAGAAAAGACAAAATCTATCGCGTCAGCTCGATCATCAACGGCGCGCGCGAAAATTGGTTCGGCGCGGTCGTCAACAGCACGGCGTCGAATCAGACCTTAAATCTCAACGACATTGCAACAACCAGCGGACAAACGGCGACCGTCGGCATTGATCTGCAAGGCTTAACGAATGTCACGCATCAGGTTTCGGTGCTTTTGAACGGTGTTTCAATCGGGCAGATCAATTTTTCCCTTTACAACCGGATCGAATGGACGGCAACGGTCGCGCTTTCAAAATTGGTTGAAGGAACGAACACTCTGACTTTGCAATCGCTCGGCGGTTCGTCGGACGTCAATATTACCGAAGCCGTTCGCATCAGTTATCCGCGCAATTTGAAAGCGCAGAACAATCGTCTGGATTTCAGCGTCGGTTCGGGACAAGCGGTCAAATTAAAAGGTTTCACCAGCCAGCAAGTGCGTATTTTTGATGTTACCAACCCGCTGCAGGTGACGGAATATACGCCCGAAAGCCGTCAGGAAAGCGACGGAACTTATACGGTCACGGTTGCTTCGGCGTCAAGCGCGCGGGTGATGCTGGCAATCGGCATCGATACACAGCTTCTCGCGGCAACGCCGCTCATTGTCAATAATCCCTCAGATCTGCGAAGCACGCAAAATCAGGCGAAATTTTTGATCATCGCGCCGCGTGAATTTCAAAAATCGCTCTGGGATCTGCGTAATTTGCGTAATTTGCGCGGGATACAGACGGTCATCGTCGACATCGAAGATATTTACGATGAATTCAATAACGGCGTCAGAAGCGCGGAAGCGATCCGCTCGTTTCTGCAATACGCGAAACAAAATTGGACGGTCAAACCCGAGTTTGCAATGTTTGTCGGCGAAGCGACGGTCGACCCGCGAAATTATTCGGGATTCGGCGGCTACACATACAATCGCGTGCCGACGATGATTACCGATACCTGGAATATGGAAACGGTTTCGGACGAAATGATGGCGGATTTTAACGACGACAGCGTCGGCGAAATTGCGATCGGCAGATTGCCCGCCAAGGATCAGGACGAGCTTGAGTATATGCTCGACAAGATCATCAATCTTGAGCCGGAAACGCGAAGCGAAGTCAGCCAGCGCGGTGTCTATTTTGTTTCGGATGCCACTCTCGGCTATGATTTTGCCGCCGGTTCGCGCAATATGGCGACCGCCTTTCCGGCAGGCATCGCGGTCAATTATCTCGATGCGGCAGGACAGGATCCGAACGTTCTGCGCAGTAGTATTATCAACCGGATAAATTCGGGTGCAATGATCGTTAATTATTTCGGTCACGCCTCGATCGGAGCCTGGACGAATTCGCAGATTTTCCGCAACGTGGACTCGGTGAATTTAGTAAATCCAAAGAAAACACCGTTTATCGCGATGATCGATTGTCTGAACGGAGATTTTGCCGAAACAAATATGAACAGTCTTGCCGAAGCCGTGATCAAACAACGCGGGGGCGGCGCCAATGCGGTCTGGGCATCTACGGGATGGAACACGGCTTACGATCAGGAATTTTTTACGAGGGACTTCTACCAGAAGGTTTTCACCGGAATGCCGCTCGGCGAAGCGGCGCGGCAGACGAAAATGCTCTATCCGATCACCGATCTGCGGCGGACATATATTTTCTTCGGCGACCCGACGCAGCCGCTCGTCACGCCGTAGTTAAATCTGAAAAGCGGGAAAATAAAAAGGAGAACTCCGAAAAAGTTCTCCTTTTTTATTTTCTCCAAACGAATTGCTTGATTATTTTCCCTGAAGAATATCTTTGATCGCGGCTTCAAAGATTTCCAACTTGCGTTTGGCGCGTTTGACGTCCGGGTGCTGGTCGTTGAATTCTTTCTGCAAAGTCCATAGATCGGTATTGAGCTCGCATTTGCGCACCATTAATTTGCCGAGCGCGGCGGTCAGTTTTGAAGATTCCGCCGGATTTACCGCGAGCAATACATCCAATTCCTTTTGCAGCGAAGCGGTTTCAAAACGCAATTCTTTAACCTTCGGATAATCTTCCGTGTATTCGACGAGAAGCGATTCGAGCTCCGACAAAAGCTCGGTTTTCCGCAAAAGCACTTCGGCATACGCGGGCGAGGCTTTGGCGGTTTGCGGATTATTTGCCGGAACCGTCTGGTTTTTCGTTTGCGAAAAGCCGAATGATGAGGAAAGAAAAAGAAAAAGTGCGATAAAAATAAATCTTTGCGGCTTCATAATTCTATTTTGCTTCGGCATCGAAGGTTTTTGCGTCGAGTTTTTGATTATAGAAAAACTGTGTGAGATTGAATTTCCATTCGATCTCGCTCGTGCCGTTTCCGCCTGAGATCGTGTAATTCAAAGTGTAAGTATGCGGAAGCATCAAGCCGGTTTCGTTTTTGAAATCCGCAAATTTTTCGACCACCGTCAGACGCGTTTCCTTATAACCGCTCGATTGTTCGGGACGCAGACCGATTCCGGCGGAAGATGTCCGTTTATACTCGGTGCGGACGTGGCGAAAATTTTCCTTGTCAAAGTAGAGTTTGATATCGATATCGCCGCCGCCTTTCGGCGAATAACCCAGCACGTAATAATCTTTCCCGTCAATGCTTTTTAGGTCTTCGTAGGATAATTTGGCTTTGTTCGTTGCCAGATTTGTTAAAGCCCACGAAGTTGAAAGCGTTCCGCCGAGCAGACTTTCTTCGAGAAGCAGGTC
Source organism: Pyrinomonadaceae bacterium (assembly GCA_035536135.1). Classification (GTDB taxonomy): domain Bacteria; phylum Acidobacteriota; class Blastocatellia; order Pyrinomonadales; family Pyrinomonadaceae; genus JAFDVJ01. The sequence goes on from DATLOR010000306.1 coordinate 41,375, forward strand.
GTTGGACTTGATAAAATTGCCGAGAATCGAACGGTCGTTTCTTTGGACGAAAGCGACTTTCGAAGTTTTCCCGTCATAGCTGAATCGCTCCAGCGGATAATCGACGGCATTGAGGCTCATTCCCAAAAAATTCTTCGTTCCTTCGGAAGCCAGAACGATTCTGCCTTCGGCGGGCTGATTTTTCTGCGAAACGAAGGTCACCAGCGCGTTGCCGACGACCATCTGATTTCTGACCGAAGAGCGCACCTCGGCTTTTCCGATCGATTCGAGATGTTTGGCGAGAACGTCTTCGACCTTAAGTTTTTGGGCAGCGGCGATTGACGAAAAAAGGGCAAGAAGCAAAAAGCAAGTTGCTAATTTAAAACTGTTCATAAATTTTACCTCGAAGAACTATTAGATTGTAGCTGCTACATTACACGAAACTTCCTCGTCGGAGCAAGCATTTTCTGCGTCTGAAAAAGCCTCGCACGAATCGATCACCAGATCTTTATCGGCTTCGACCTGCCCGTCGCCGAAGGTTTCCCGTTCCGACAAAGTTTGAAAGTAGGTTGTAATATTATCAAGAATCTCCACAGCCGAATGCGAATGATAGAGCGTTTGCCGAAACTGTGCGCCGCCGACGAGCCCTTTCGTAAATTGTCCGGCAAGCTGTTTCATTTTCCCCAAAGCGACGAGTTCGGGCATTTCTTCGCGCACCATTTCGAAAAATTCGAGCAGGACCGACTTTTTTTCCGCCAGATCGGGCTGGTAAATTTCGCGTCCCGCAATGGCATCTTCGAACTGGCGGAAGATCCACGGGTTCTGCATTGCGCCGCGTCCGATCAGGATTCCGTCAACTCCGCTGTCGCGCCATTTTTTCATGCCGTATTCGATCGTCGTGATGTCGCCGTTGCCCGAAACCGGAACCGAGACGGATTCTTTGACGGCGCGGATCAAATCCCAGTTTGCCAAGCCTTTGTAGCCTTGTTCCTTGGTGCGCCCGTGAACCTGAATATGTTCGACGCCGCATTGCTCCGCCATTTTCGCAACTTCCGTCGCGTTGATCGTCGAATCCGAATAACCGACGCGCATTTTTAAGGTGAGCGGAATCGTGATTGCTTTTTTGATCTCTTTGAGGATAATTTCAAGCCGCGGCAAATCGCGCAGTAAACCCGAACCGCCGCCGTTTTTGACGACCTTCGGCGCGGGACAGCCGCAATTTACGTCCAAAATATCCGCGCCGACCTCTTGCGCCATTTCCGCGCCGAGCGCCATCCGTTCGGGCTGTCCGCCGAAGATCTGGACGGCGAACGGGCGTTCTTCCTCGTCGAAGCGCATCTGCCGTTTCGACTTCGGATTATGACGCGTTAATCCTTCGACCGAGATAAATTCGGAGACGACCAGACCGACGCCGCCGCGCCGTTTGATCAAACGGCGGAAAGTATAATCCGTGACGCCCGCCATCGGCGAAAGAATCAGCGGCGGATTGATTTCGATGTTTCTGATCTTGAAAGGCTTCATTCTCTAAACTGATTTCTTTTTAGCTAACGGCTTTGGCGCAGTCCACAAACCCAGAATATCTTCGTTCTCCTCTTCCATTTCTCTTTCCGCACGCCGTTCGAGAGTTTCCAAAAGTTTTTTTGCCGCATTTTCGGAAACGATCCGGTAAGTGCGGTTCACGTTTTGCGGAATTTCAATAATAATCTGCCCCATAATGCCTCTAATTATAACACACCGAAAAGGCGCGTTTATCCTTCAAATCTTGCAATAAATCTGTGAATTATTCAAATTTTTCGTTGAAATTCAGACGAGTAGGACGAGTAAAGCGCGGTCAAAGTTGTAATGAATTTTAACAGAAACCTCAAAAGGTAAAAGTTTATTCTTTCGATTCCAGAAAAGGAATGCGGCGTTTGATCTCCTTGCCGGCGTTTGAGACGAGCAGGATGTAATTGAGCTTTATTTTATTGTTGTCTTCTTCGGTTTTCTCGTAGTCGAAAGCGTATTTGAAATGACCGGTCGAGAGCTTTTTGCAGACATCTTCGGGCAGGTGAAACAAAAAGGCATCGGCGTATTTTCCGAGGCTGTTATCAACAAATCCGGCGGGCTCGTCCGTAACCGTATCAATATAAACAGGAACGTTCTCCGATATTTCACAACGGTTGTAAAGATTGCCTAAAACATAACTTCTTTTGATTGCTAGCGGACTGTATGACATAACTCATTTTAACACCGATAGCCTGAAAGAACTAATTTGTTTCCGAAGGCTCATGGCTTATCCTTCAAGTCCTGGAGAATGTCGAGGATTTGTTCAAATTTATCCGACGGTATTTCGCTGAGCAATTTCGGCAAATCCTTATCCGCCGAGCGTTTCAGATTATTCATCGAATGCGTTTCCGAAACGGCTTGCGAAGCGTCGGGCTGCCACGCGAGCAGATCGTTCGGCGTGCAGTTGAGCGCGACGCAAAGTTTTTCGATCTGCTCGAGCTTGATCAAAGTGATCTCGCCGCTCAGAAAGGCGCGCGCCGTCGAAGGCACAAAACCGAGCTTCAGCATCAGATGATAATGCTGATCGATCCCGCGCAGGCGCATCATTCTTTTAACGTTCAAATAAAGCATAAAATCCTCCTGAAAAGATGAAGTTCAGCCTAAATCCGGCAAAAACGGCATAAATATACAATCACACGTCCGAATTTGCAAACAAATATCTGAATTTGCGTCCGAATGTCCAAATTAAACAACGCAACACCAAATCTACAAACGAATAAATTAATCTAAATACATAACAATCAATTTAAAATCGCACACATTTTTTTACAATTACACAACATTTTCTACATCTGCGCGACATTTTTAGCGAAAATCGTTTTGAATTGGTGAAAAATTGTTTGTGGGAGAATAAATTTTAAATCGTGTAAAGTTTGAAGATTTATTTAGGGTTTTTCGCGTCCCATTCTTTTTTGCTGTTGCGGAGGACGAAAATCGTGCTCACGGCGGCGAGCAGGAACGAAAATACGAGCAGAATGATGCCGATCAGGATTCCGCCGAAAGCGAGGTCTTCGTCGTTGGACTGGAAACCCGCGCCGTAAAACATTTTGCCGAAAACGATCAGCAGAATAATCCCGATAATGATGCCGAATACTCCTAAACCCAACGCTATTTTCCAGAACATTTATTTTTTCTCCCTGATTTTCAATTAAGATAGCATAAAAGTCGGAGCGCGGGCATCTCTCTGCCCGCCTCGGGTTCATTGGGCGTATGCGAAAATGAACTAAATCTTTCGATAAAAAACAACTTGAATAGTAAAGTATGGAAGATGTGCTTTCCTGCTTTGCTCGAAAGCTCATTGCGGGCAGGGATGCCCGCGCTCCGGCTAAACAATAAATCGATGAGAAAAATTAACGTAAGCGATGAAAAAAATTAACTGTTGCAAATTTGTTTTTCCGCAAAAACTGCTCTTATAATCTTAGTCAGTTCACTTTTTCATAACTTAAAATTAAATTTTTTGAAACGTCGAGGGTTTTGCAAGGATTTCGGGAATAAATTCGTTTGTAGAAATGATTTTGGTTAACGAAGAAGTCTATTTCAAAAAACAAAAAAGGAGAAAATATGAGCCGAATTTTACGAGCTTTTTCAGGCATCGTTAGTGTGCTTTTTCTGAGTCTTGGCGTTTTCGCGCAATCGCAGGCGACGACCGGTTTGATTCAGGGTACAGTGGTTGACCCGAACGGCGCGATCGTCAATGGCGCGTCGGTCAACGTCAAAAATACGGAAACAGGATTTGAGCGAACCGTGACGAGCAATTCGGACGGTTTTTTTAGTGCCCCGCTTTTGCCGCTCGGCAAATACCGCGTGACGGCGACCGCGAGCGGTTTTTCAAACACCGTGCTGGAAAACGTCGAGATCAGCGTCGGTCAGACGCTCTCGCTGAGAGTCGAGATGAAGATCGGCGGCGGCGTCAATACGGTTGACGTTTCCGCCGAAGGCGAAGGAATACAGGCGAGCCAGACCGAATTAGCGACGCAGATCAACGAGCGTTCGGTCGAAAACCTGCCGATCAACCGCCGCGATTTTTCGCGTTTCGCGCTCCTGACACCCGGCGTTTCGATCGTTCAGGGACCGGACGGCGACGAAATTACGATCAACGGTCAGAAGGGAATTCAAAACAACATCTCGATCGACGGTGCGGATGCGAACAACCCGTTTTTCGGCGAACAGCGCGGCGGTCAGCGTCCGGCGTTCACGATCTCGCTCGAATCGGTCAAGGAATTTCAGGTCGTACCGGTCGGTGCGTCGGCTGAATTCGGTCGCGCTTCGGGCGGTTTTATCAACGTTGTCACGAAATCCGGCACGAACGAATTTTCGGGCGCGGCGTTTCTTTTCTTCCGCAATCAAGGACTTTCGGGACAAAACCCGGACGCGGTCAGAGCCGGACTTCCGACCGAAGATTTCCGCAATTATCAATTCGGCGGCAACGTCGGCGGTCCGATCAAAAAGGACAAGGCGTTTTTCTTTGTCGCTTATGAACGCAACGACGGGCGCAGCGAGAAGCCGAATTCGATTAACCCGACGCTCGCGACAATCTTCAGAACGCGGTTTAATTCGACCGAGCAGGGAATTATCCAGCGCACGAACGATGCCGACGTTTTTCTCGGCAAGGTCGACATCAATCTGAACAAAAACAATCTGCTCACCTTGCGCCACAATTACAGCCGCGCCGAACAGGTCAACGGAACCTTCGACGTCCCGACGTGGGGCATCAGCGCGAACGGACGCGAAACCGACAAATCCAATTCGTTTATCGGACAATTGGTCACGAATTTTTCGTCGGATCTGCTGAACGAATTTCGTTTTCAATGGGCAAAAGAAGAGCGTCCGCGGTTTTATGACGGTCCCGACCTGCCCGATACGACCATCGGAACTTTCGACGGTTCGATCTCATATCGTTTCGGTCGCCCGTTCTTTTTGCCCGTTCCGTCCGACGATGTGCGGTATCAATTTACCGATAATTTCACGGTCATCCGCGGCAATCATTCGATAAAATTCGGCATTGATCTTAACCGCGTCAAAGTTTCGCAAACATTTATCGGGTTTGCGCGCGGTCGCTATATTTTCGCCGCCGGAACGATCGCGGACGCGATTGCCGGTTTTCAGGACTATATCAACGGCGTGAACGCCAATGCGCTCGCGCTTTACCTGCAATTTGCGCCGATCGGCAACCGCTCGGTCGAAGAAGCCGGAACGCAGGCTTACTCGAATTTCGAACCGGGAATTTATGTCCAGGACAATTGGCAGGTCAGATCGAATCTGACGTTGAATCTCGGTTTTCGATGGGAAGGACAATATCAGCCCGACCCGATCACGCCGCCGTCACAAACGCGCTACGGACAGTTTTTGAACGATCCGCGTTTTCCGTCCGACGGTTCGATTCCCGATTTTACCGACGGCTATCAACCGCGTCTCGCGCTTTCGTGGTCGCCGGGTAAAGACGGCAAAACGGCGATTCGTCTGGGCGCGGGAATTTTCTACGCGCGAATTCCGGGACTGGTCGTTGCCGGTCCGCGCAACACGGACGGCGTGATCGCGGGAAATATTTTCTTTGCGAATTTCCTTTGCACGGGCGCCGGTCTGGGCGGTTGTCCGGTTTATCCGGGAATCGTTCCGACCGCCGGATTTTCGCCGTTCAATCCGGGCATCGCGGTTTTTGCCAGAGATTTTAAAAATCCGCGCACGATTCAATACAGCGCGAGCATCGAACGCGAGCTCGCGAAAGATTTTTCGCTTCTGGTGGCTTACAATCTTGCCAAATCAACGCGGCTGACGCGCTTTGTCAATCGCGGCGACGGCAGGCTTTATCCGGGCGGCGTGTCGCCTTTCGAACGTGCCAACGGTTCGGGGGTCGGCGAAATCCGCTCAACCGAAAGCTCGGCGCGCTCGCTTTATCAGGGATTGACCATCACCTTGAACAAGCGTTTCTCGCACCGCTATCAATTCCAGATCAATTATCTGGCTTCGTATGATAAATCGGACGACGATAACGAGCGCGACCCGTTCACGTTCCGTTATGTTGACCCGCGCAATCTGACGCCGGAATACAACTGGTCAGACCGCGATCAACGGACGCGGATCAATGCTTTTGCGACATTCCTCCTGCCGTATGGCATCAATCTCTCGCCGATTCTCCAATACCGCTCGGCGCAGCCCGTTTCGCTCGTCAATCGCGGAGCTTTCCCGAGCATCGTCGAACGCAATACCGAAAGACTCAAAAATGAGTTTTTCACGCTTGATGTCCGTGTTTCAAAAGTCTTTAACTTTAACGAAAGAGTTTCGCTCGAACCGATTTTTGAAGCGTTCAATATCTTCAATAACCGCAACCAGCGTTCTTTGCCGCGACCTTTGACGTTTAATTTTGACGGAACCGTTTCGGCAGGTTTCGGCGAACCGCGTCAGGCGCAGTTAGGCGTGAGATTTAAATTCTAAGACGAAAATTTAACCCACAAAGACACAAAGGACACAAAGAAATTATAAAAATCTTTGTGTCCTTTGTGTCTTTGTGGTGAAAAAAACTTATTTCTTCATTGTCAGCTCAACGCCCGTCGCTTCAAATGAAACTTCCGTGACGGTTCCGTCGGCGTTGATGTTGTCAAACTTTGCGCCGTCTTCTTCGATCATATGTTTGACTTCTTCTTTCGAGAGCGTTTTGACGGTGAAAACGCCTTCGGCTTTGGCAAACGCGCCTGCCGAACTAAGCGGAATAAAAAACGCGTGGTCTTTCATTTTCACGCGCACCGATTTTGCGTCCTGTTTCGGCGCTAATTCCATCCAGCAGCCTTCCATCTTGCACGAACGAACGATCACGCCTTCGACGCGCACCGATTTTCCGGCATATTTCGCGGGTTTTGATAAAACCTTGGCGAGCGAAACTTTCTTTGAATTACCCAATGCCGCGCCGCGTTTCAAAAAACCGTCGGTCGGAATCGCTTCCGTTTTATCTTTTTCCGTCGGACTTTTGCCTTCCATCTTCATTTCCTGCGCAAAAGCCGTAAGCGAAAATGCCAGAACTAAAACCATTAAACTTATAATCTTCTTCATTTTAAACTCCTTAATATTCGAAATGTTGATTAGATTTTTAGCATAGCATTCACGCACAATCAAGAAAGAGCCGAAAAATAGTTGGTGAATCGCCGCCCGATTTGAGAAGATAAACAAATCGATTGATTTAATTCGATCGAAATTTACGAACAAGGGAGATCAAAAAATGTCACAGGAAACAGAAAAATCGAAAACACGCGATGTTTTCAATACGGACGAAAAGGATTTGGATTCGGGACGCAATTTACCGGACGGCGACGGCACGGTTTCGGACGAACAGGTTGCGGCGGTCGAGCGCGGCGGAGTCAATGCTAAAAAAGGTAAAACCGGACAAGACCATTCGCTTGAAAATTACGAGGAGAGCGAGCCGACCGAAGGCGTCGGAAGCGTTCAGAATTATTCCGACACAGGTTCGGATATTGCTCATATCAAAGACTAAAACAAAAAGGCTGACGAAAAAGATCGTCAGCCTTTTTTACTATATTAAACTTTTCCCGTCCATTTTCATTTTCTGCGCGAAAGCTGGAAAAGTAACGATTAAAATCGCTAAAATAAATTCTCAACTATTAATCTGTCACCTGGTAACTGTTGGTAATGAAAGTTTTTGCCTCAGATATTCTATTAATTGCGTCGAATCCGCCGGTTTACCGTTTATTTGTGCCGGGATGAAACGAATCTTTTGCGCGGCTTCAATACAGAGCTTTGTAAAATCTTTATTCGAAAGCGACAAAACCGTAATATCGCCGATTTGCCCGTTGGCAAGAAATGTGACTTTTAACTTTGCGGAATAAATTTCGACGGTTGGAACACTGGCTGAAAAATTTGAATTATAAACCGGATACGGGCGATCCAAAATGATCGCTTTGCGCGTTAAGCTTTCGATTTCCTCATCATCAAAATTGGTTGAACTGGCTTCGTAAGTAACGTTTATTTTCTTTTTCTCAAGCTTCCTTTCAAAAGCCTCGACGACTTCTGGGCTGGTTTTGACAGACGACACGGAAACCGTTTCTTCGGGCAAGTTTAATTTTTCCTTTTGCACAAAGAGCGGTTTTCCCTGAAGATTTATCGAAAACAAAAACCGTGAAATTTCCTTTTCCATTCCGGTTTTCGCCGATATTGTCACAAAATACATCGTGTCTTTGCGGATAATCTGAAGAGTTCTGAAAAACTTCCGGTCGGACGATTGCGACTCGGCTTTCAGAATCGTAAAATCGCCGACTTTGAAAGAAACCGTTTTCGTATTATCCGATGGTTGGATGGATTTTAGATTATATGGAACCATACTCGATTGCGTGATCTGCAGCTGCATCTCAACGCCGTTTTGAAAACTGAAAACTCGTAGTTTTTGACCGAATTTGCGGTCTTCGGCATCAATGATGCTGTTTGGCGGAAATGCCATCGAAAATTCTTTGTTGTCGGTTTCAATGCGCGTCCATTTTTCGGAAGAATTAGCCGGTTCCTGAGCCGTAATTTTTGTAAAACCAAATAGTAAAAAAATAATTACAAGTATTTGACCGCGTTTCATAAATTCACCTTTTCTAATTTGCTTGATAAACGATATTTCCGTTCATAATTGTTTTCAAAACTTTTGTTTCTCTGATTTTGTTCGGATCTATTGTAAAAATATCGTCCGATAAAATCACAAGATCCGCAAGCTTTCCGACCGCGATCGTGCCTTTCTCGTTCTCCTGAAACTCCGCAAAAGCCGAGCCCGCCGTGTAAAACCTGACTGCTTCTTCGACCGTAAGTTTTTGTTTCGGATCGTTTGCATTGACCGCCGCCGCGATCCCGAAAAGCGGATTGACCGGGATCAGCGAAGAATCCGAACCGAAAGCGAGCGTCGCGTTATTGGCGAGCAAAGTCCGCAAAGGGTCAATGCTTTTGCCTGCGTCATTGCTGAAAAGAAAAGGCTGAACCGAAGCGATTATGACGGAATTTGCAAAACGCCGGAAATCCGGCGGGCGAAATCCGTGCGCGTGTTCGGCGCGAAAACGACGGTCTTTTTTGCCGTTCGCTTTGACGACGCGCTCGAAAATCGTCAGGATCTGGTCATTAGCGCGCGCGCCGATGGCGTGAACCATCACCTGCAAACCGGCGCGGTCGGCGGCGAGAATCTCTTCGTAAAGCTTCGGCGTTGATTCGGTTTCGCCGTCGGCGATTCCTTTCAGACAGCCACGGCGAATCATCGCGTCGCCCGAAGATTTTTTGATATTGTTTTTCGCCAGTTTTTGCCAACCGGACAAACCCGCGCAGTCGTAGATCCGCGTTTTGAGTTTTCCACGGCGCGCCAGTTCACGGTAAATTTCCGTGTTGTCGTCGGCGGACATATCCTGCACGCTCGTCACGCCGAACGCGGCGGCGTAATTGCTCGCGGTTTCGGCAACCGCCAATTTGTCGTCGGTCGCAAACGGCGGAACCAGTTTTTTAACAAGATTGATTGCCGAATCCTTCAAGATTCCGCTCGGTTCGCCCGCCGCGTCGCGCATGATCTCGCCGCCTGCAATATCTTTCGTATTTTTATCGATCCGCGCCAATCTCAATGCCAAACTATTGACCAACGCTATTTTCGTCTTTGAATGATAAATAAAAACCGGATTGTCGGGCGTCGCGGAATCGATCAGATGTTTCGTCGGCAAACTGCCGGAAATCCAGTTCGAGTTGTTCCACCCGCCGCCCAAGACCCATTGTCCTTTCGGCAGAAACTGCACGGAGAATTTTATTTTCTCGACAATTTCCTGCGGCGTTTTGGCATCGCGCAGATCGATCGAAAAAAACTGGCTGCCCATCGTCGTAAAATGAACGTGCGCGTCGTTAAAACCGGGCACAATCAATTTTCCGCCGGCATCAATTACGTCCGTTTTGTTTCCGATTGTCATTGCCATTTCGCTTTTTTTGCCGACTGCGCTGATTCTTCCGCCGGTGACGACAATCGTATCGGCGTACGGATTTTTAACGTCCATTGTGTGAACGTTGGCATTTGTGATGACCAAATCGGCTATAATCTGTGCGTTGATCGAAATTTGCAAAACAAAAAAGCTCAAAAGAACGTGAAAAATCCTTTTGAGCCTATGGTTTTTGAATTTAAAAGTCATCGAAAGATTATTTCGCCTGATAAACGATTTTGCCGTCAACGACGGTCGTCAGAACTTTGGCGCTGCGGATCTCGACCGGGTTGATCGTGAAAATATCGTCCGAAAGAATCACGAAATCGGCGAGCTTTCCGGCAGTTAAAGTTCCTTTCGCGTTTTCCTGAAACTCCGCGTATGCCGAACCGTAAGTGTAGGCGCGGACGGCTTCTTCGACCGTGATCTTCTGTTCGGGAAGCCAACCGTTCGGATTTTTATCATCCAAGGTTCGGCGCGTCACGGCGGCATAAATTCCGAACATCGGATTGAGCGGCGCGACAAACCAATCCGTGCCGAACGCGAGATGCGCGCCCGCATCGAGCAAACTGCGAAAAGCATAAGTTCCTTTCAGACGCTTTTCGTCCAGACGCTTCCAAGCCCAGCGACCGTCGTCGATCGCGTGAAACGGCTGCATCGAAGCGATAACTTTGTCCGACGCAAAACGCTTGATCAAACCTTCGTTCAGATGCTGGGCGTGTTCGATGCGAAAACGCCGGTCTTTTGCGCCGTTTTCCCGTTGGACGCGCTCGTAAATCTTCAAAATCTCGTCGTTGGCGCGGTCGCCGATCGCGTGGATCATTATTTGCAGATCGTTCTTATCGGCATTCAAGACGTTTTCATACATCTGCGGAATTTCGTCCGAAGCGAGCCCGAAAGATTTCGGCGCGTCGAGATAAGGCTCGTAAAACCAGGCGGTGGTCGAACCCAAACTGCCGTCGGCAAAGCCTTTCAAACCGCCGACCCGAAGCATTTCGCTGCCGAAAGCGTGCGTCACGCCGGTTCGCTGCCACCTTTGCCAATCCGAAAGCGTCGAAACGGCGTAAACGCGGGTTTTGAGATTTCCTTGCCGCAAAAGTTCCTGGTAAACGCCGACATCGGTTCCGGCGGACATATCCTGCACGCTCGTCACTCCGAGTGACGCGGCATAATCGGTCGCCGCCGAAAGATATTCCGTTTTTTCGGCAAACGAAAATGCGGGAATGACCTTGTAAACATAATTCATCGCCGCGTCCTTCAGAACGCCGGTCGGATTGCCGCCCGCATCGCGGACAATTTCGCCGCCCGCGACATCTTTCGTGTCTTTTGTGACGCCCGCAAGTTTGAGCGCAGCGGAATTTGCGAGAGCCATATGCCCGTCAAGCCGATTGATAAAAACCGGATTGTCGGGCGTCACCGCATCGATCAGCGCGGCGGTCGGCAGATTGTTCGGCGTCCAGTTTTCGTGATCCCAGTTGCCGTTCAAGATCCAGCGACCTTTCGGCGCTT
>DATLOR010000307.1:0-6193 GCA_035536135.1 Pyrinomonadaceae bacterium
CCGATTGCCGAAGCATTGGCGGCGGGGCGCGTCGTGATCCGGTATAAAACGGAAAATTTACGGATCGCACAGGTCTTCGGACGCAACGCACTGGACGTTTCGCCGCGCATCGGACATATTCACGTGACGGTGGACGATGCCGCCTGGCACTGGCTGGACGCGAGCGGCGAACCGCTGACCATTACGGGTCTCAACCCCGGTTCGCATAAGGTCTTGATCGAGCTCGTCAATGCGGCTCACCAAACGCTCGATTACCAAGTCATTAATTTTGAAATCACAAACCGCTCGCTCGTTCCGACCGACACAAAAGCCGACGGCTTTCGTTCGGCTCCCGGATAACCGTCAACGCTGGCAGCAGGAGGAAAATAAAATCCGAATTTATTCGATTTTATTTTTCGACTTTCCGGAGCGCTCGAAATTCTCGTAAAAGTTGCTTGCACTCGGCGCGCAGAACGCCCGCACGGATTTCGGGCGGATCGTGTTTCGCCGGAAAGTCCGAATCGGTCAAAACCGGAAATTTTGAAGTCGCGCCCCCGACGTCGGAGTTAGAAAGCCCGAAAACAACCTCACGGATTCCGGTCTGCCGAATCGCAAAAGCACACATCACGCACGGCTCGACGTTTGTGTAAAGCGTCGAGCCGCTTAAATTGAGCTTATTTAATTTTTTGCAGGCGAGGCGAACGGCTTCGATTTCGGCGTGAGCCGTCGGATCATTTTTTGCCCTGACCGCTTCGATTCCTTCAGCGATTATTTTCCCGCCGATCACGATTAAAGTGCCGACCGGCGCGTCGCCGACCGCCAAAGCCGCTCTTCCGAGCTCCAGGCATCGGCTCATAAAATCTTCGTCGCTTTTCATTTCTTTTCCGCTTTGAGACTTTTGATTTCGGTTTCTAATTTTTCAATATGTTCGTAGAGCGGCTTGATCATCACCTGAATTTCGTCCGCCGTGTAGCGCGGCGTGATGTGCTGCGGGCAGTTCCAGTCGAACGCTTCGACGTGCAAAATAACGGCGCGTTCGATTTTCGCTTTGTAATCCGGCATTTTGAGTTTTTGGATCAAATCGGGCGCGTCTTCGGCATCTTTGATTTCGACGCGGGCGAGAATTTTCAGGCGCTGCTGATTGGGATAATCCATTAAAATCAAAGCCGCGCGGTCGTTGACCGATAAATTTCCCGTGCTGATGTATTGCAGATTCCCGCGAAAATCGGCGTAGCCCAGAGTTTGCGCGTCCAGAACCTTCAAAAAACCTTTCGGTCCGCCGCGAAACTGCACGTACGGCTGCCCGCTCTCGCCGACCGTTGCCAGATAAAAACTGTCTCTTTCGCCGATATACGCAATTTCGTCCCTGGTCAAACCGAAAAAATCCGGTTCGCCGCCCTCGAATCTGGCTAATCCGCGCCGCGAACCGTAATGCTCCTGCGCGCCTTTTACGCTCTCGCTGAAAGTCAGATCAAAAAATTTATGCGACATTTCCTCCTCCTCGATCATTGTTGTCCGCGCCGACTTGCAACGCGGGAAAAAGGTTGAGCATCTCGATTCGTCGAAATGCTCAACCGCCTCCAAATTCTAATCTCAATTAAACTCCGGCGTAAACCAGCCGGGTAAAGAAATCGGGCGAGATGACGAAGTTTCCCCACTTGGCATCGAATTCGGCGGTCGGTTTGGCAGCCACCGCTTCATCAATGGATTTGCCCTGCTTTTTAAGACGCGCCACGCGTTCGCGGACAGCGACGAGCATATCCCGAAACTCGACGAACTGCGCCCGCGTGCCGACCGGTCCGTGCCCGGGAACAATAATCGTTTTGTCCGTGACGCGCTTCAGTGAAGCGTTCGCCCAGCGAATCATTTCGTCGATGCCGCCGCCGGTGGAATTGTCGATAAACGGAAACACGCCGTTCCAGAAAATGTCGCCGAGCACCATCACGTCGGCTTTTTTGAAATAAACCCAGATATCAGTGTCCGTATGTCCGCGCCCGTAATTTTTCATCACGATGGTTTCGCCGTCGAACTTGAGCGTTTTATCGGTTTTAAAAGTTATCGTCGGATGCGCCGTGACGGGCAAAGGGTCGAAGGTGTAATCCCAATTCTCGACCCGCGTGGAAACGGAAAGCCGCTTGAGCGTGTTTTCCTGCGCCATGATCGTCGCGCCCTGCGCTTGCAGCCATTCGTTGCCGCTGGTGTGATCCCAGTGCCAGTGAGTATTGATTAAATACTTGAGCGGTGCGCTGCTGATTCGGTCGAGCGCGTCTTGAATTTTGGCGCGTGAAACCGCAATACCGCCGTCAACCATCAGCTTGCCTTCCGTTCCCGTCAGCACGGTAATATTTCCGCCTGAACCAATTAAGACACTAATATTTCCGCGCAGATTTTGTACGGTAATATCGGCTTTGGCTGCTTCTGCATTGATCTTGATGACGGGGCTAACGGTTTGGGCAAAAATCGAAACCGGCGCGGAAAGGCACGCAACTAGGGTAAGAAGCATAATTAAACTGATATATACTGGCTGTTTAATCCTGATTGCCTTCTGTTTTCGATTAATCATACGATCGTTCTCGCGGATTGCTAAAGCCGCTCGTAATTTTTTATTTTTCATAGTTTTTACCTCTCTCGTAGCCTGCAAATTTATTCAAAATTGCCTCTCGCCTTTCTCTTCCCAAAAAACAAATATTGCTTAAAAGCTTTATATTCCGTTTGAATTCTTGAGCTTCAAATTGTTTAACTCGCTCAATGCGCGGAGCGTTTCGATTTCGCTTCGGATGCGCCATTCGGCGATCCAGTTCTCGATTGTTTTAATGACATTGCGCCCTTTTGCCTTTTGTTGCAGTTCATTTTCTTCGACTTTTTTGACCTGTTCGTCCGGCTTAGAAACCGCGTCTTTTTTAATCACTTTTATATTCTTCATAAAATCTCATTCGTCCCCGATAATTCCCGAACTTACTAAATCTGAGCCGCGCCCCCGTCAACGAAAAGCTCGATGCCGGTAATGTAACTGCTGTCGTCGGATGCCAGAAAAACGACTGCCTTAGCGATGTCGTCCGGCGTGCCCACCCGTCCGAGCGGAACGTCGATGATCGCCGCTTCGAGCATTTCGGCGCTGATACCGAGGTAATCGTAGGCAGGCGTCGGAACGAAGCCGGGGCTGACGACGTTCACGCGGATTTTCCGTTCCTTTAAATCAACCGACCAGTTTCGCGCAAACGAACGCACTGCCGCTTTTGTCGCGGAATAAACGCTGAATGCAGGCTGCCCGAGAATACTGACCATTGAGCCGTTGATTACGATTGCGCCGCCGTCTTTAAGCAGTGGCAAGGCTTTCTGTGCCGTAAAAACAACGCCTTTGACATTTATGGCGAAGGTTTTCTCGAAATGCTCTTCGGAAATCGAACCGAGCGGTGCGTACTCGCCCCAGCCGGCGTTGGCGAATAAAATGTCGAGCGTGCCTTTTTCCTCTTTGATCGTCGTAAATAACAGGTCTAGATCCTCCAAATTTGTCACGTCGCCCTGCACGCCGCGCACGTTTTCGCCAAGTTCCAAGACAGCCGCATCGAGTTCCGTCCGGCGACGCCCCGTAATGTAAACAAATGCGCCCTCCGAGATAAAGCGCTTCGCTGTGCCGAGTCCGATGCCGCTTGTGCCGCCCGTTACCAGAGCGATTTTTCCTTCCAGTTTTTTCATAAATTTTCTTCTTTTTTTATGACTGCTTTTGTCCGAAAACGACTCGATATTCCGCAGTCAATTCAAATTTCACATTCATCCCAAAATCTTCCAGATTACATAACAACTTTCATTCCTTTTGCCGCCGTCTCTAAAAAAGCCCGAAAAATAAGGGATATCGGGTGGGCGAACCTTAAAGCGAGGCATTTTCGAGGCGGTATTTCAACAAGCGGGGCGGTATTTCGACAGCGATAAAAATGGCGCTCCGGGTTATTGCCATAAAATTCGGTTTCTTAGCTGTTCGCAGAACAATGGCTTTGCACAAAAATTCACTTTTTGCGGAAATCCGCACGAAGTAAGGGCGCAGAAACGCCCATTTTTACGCCCGAACTAAAGTGCGGGCTTCTTCATTTTTCTACGTTTCAAGTAATTTTTGTGCAAAGCCAATATTTATCACTCACAAAAGACTCCTTGACAAAAATATTTATGCAACCATATAATTGCACTTGTATTTGCAACCATATGGTGGCACGTATAAAATTATGGACATTAGACGAGACGTTTTTCAAGCAATTGCCGACCCGACAAGGCGGGCAATCATAACCTTAATTGCATTGCAGGCAATGACACCTAATGCCATTGCCGAACATTTCGACACTACCCGCCAAGCAGTTTCTAAACATTTACGCATTTTGACAGAGTGTGAACTGGTAAAACAAGAAACCAAAGGCAGAGAAATTTATTACCAACTCGAAATCGACAAAATGAAGGAAATCGACCAATGGCTTGAGCAGTTTCGTAAGATTTGGGAGACACGTTTCAACCAGCTTGACGATTTATTATCAACAATTAAAAAACAGAAAAATGAAAAATAACTTGCTATTTGATTTTATCGTCGACAAACGGGCGAAAACGGTAACAGTTAACCGGGAGTTTGCCGCCGAGCTTCCATTGGTTTGGGACGCATATACAAAACAGGAACTTCTTGACCAATGGTGGGCACCAAAACCGTGGGAATCAAGAACAAAGTTTATGGATTTTAGAGTAGGTGGACGAAGATTTTATGCAATGGTCAGCCCCGAAGGCGACGAGCGTTGGCTGATCCAGAAATATACTTCGATTACGCCCAAAACCAATTTCAAACTCTTTAACGCATTTGCAGACAAAGATGAAAACCCTGAATTGCCGGGTTCTGTCTTGGATTTGAATTTCAGCGAACAGGACGGAACGACAAAGGTCAACATTTCTATTTACAACGAGTCGCTGGAGCGCTTAGAGAAGATGATTGAAACGGGCTTCACCGAAGGAACAAAGTTGCAGCTTGATAACCTCGAAGCACTGCTTGCCCGCCTCTCGAAGTCATGAGATCAAAGAGCAAACACGTAATCATTAACCTACCGGTCGCCGATCTTCCGAAGTCGACGGCGTGCCGTCGCAGTAATCAACCGTGTGATTCAACCACGCCGAGAGAGAAGAAAATATGAGAAAGATAATTGCAAGTGAATTCATGACACTCGATGGTGTCATACAGAACGAGGAAAACGACGGCGACGGCTTCAAGCACGGCGGGTGGTTTTTCCCCTATGCGGACGAAGTGACGGGAGCGGTGGTGCAGGAGCGGCTTGCGAAGCCGGCAGATCTGCTGTTAGGACGGAAGACCTTCGCCGCCTGGGAAACATATTGGCCGACGCATTCGAACTTCTGGCCGAACGTTATGACTGCAACGAAGTACGTCGCCTCGAATACGCGTGACTCAAGCGATTGGCAGCCCTCCGTCTTTTTGGGCGGAGACCTTGCGGAAAAAGTAAGGGAGCTAAAACAAACGGACGGACCGGATATATACGTAATGGGAAGCGCAAATATGCTTCAGACGCTCTTTAAAAATGATCTTGTCGATGGGATGGAGCTTATGATAATTCCGATCACGCTTGGCGTGGGAAAACGTCTGTTTACCGACGGCACGATCCCGGCATCTTTCAAGGTGACCGAGAGCCAGGTCTCCCCAAACGGCATCATCATCGTAAACTACAAGCGTGACGGCGACGTAAAAACCGGCGCGCCTCAGATCGAAGAGAATGATTGAGAATCTTCGACCCGAAAAGCCGAATCAAACTAACCGATGCAGTAAAATTGAAGCGGGCGAGATTTGAAAAGGCAAAGTAAACAACCCGTAATCTTATATTTAAGATGAACGTACAAGAACAGATCCAAAAGTATATTACGAGCCAACCTGAACCAAAACGCAGCGACGTGCAAGCGTTGCACCGCATCATTCTTGAAGTAATGCCGGCATGTAAATTATGGTTCCTGGACGGTAAAAACAGCGAAGGTAAAACTGTTTCTAATCCCAATATCGGGTATGGACTTCACGCTATGAAATATGCTGACGGAACAACCAGAGAGTTTTATCAAATTGGTTTGAGTGCAAACAGCACCGGAATCTCCGTCTATATCATGGGCATCGAAGACAAGAAATATTTAGCCCAGACCTACGGAAAAAAACTCGGCAAGGCTAAAGTGAGCGGGTATTGCATCAAGT
>DATLOR010000308.1:0-13162 GCA_035536135.1 Pyrinomonadaceae bacterium
AAAAAAGTTTTTTGCGTCTTTTTGCTTTGCCTTGCCCCGCGCTTTGGAGTAATTTATTAAGTTTCGGTTTATGAAAATCAAATCAATAGAGCTAATCGAGATCAATTTGCCGCTCGTTCATTTTTTTGAGACGAGTTTCGGCAGAACTTACGAACGCCGGATCATTCTGACGCACGTTCGGGACGAAGACGGCGCGGAAGGTTGGGGCGAAGCAACGTGCGGCGAAACGCCTTCGTATTCGGAAGAATGGACGGACGCGGCTTGGGCGGTGATCGAAAAAATTCTTGCACCGATAGTTTTGGGCGCAGAAGTCGAATCAGCCGCAAATATCTGGGATCTGATGAAACAGGTGCGCGGCAACCGGATGGCGAAGGCGGCGATCGAGACGGCTTGCTGGGATTTGGAAGCGAAGAAACTCGGCGTTCCGCTCTGGCGTTTCTTAGGCGGCGTGAATAAAGAAATCGCGTGCGGCGTTTCGATCGGAATTCAGGATTCGGTCGAACAGCTTTTGGAAAAGATCAAAACCGAACTCGACGCGGGCTACCAACGCATCAAGATCAAAATTTCGCCGCGTTGGGATTACGATGTCATCAAAAAAGTGCGCGAAACCTTCGGCGATATTCCGCTGATGGGCGACGCGAATTCGGCTTACACCTTAGGCGATATTGATAAATTGAAATCTTTGGACGAATTCAAATTGATGATGCTCGAACAGCCTTTGCCGCACGACGACATTATCGATCACGCCAAACTGCAAGCGCAAATCTCGACGCCCGTTTGTCTGGACGAGCCGATCAAATCGCCCGAAGACGCGCGCAAAGCGATCGAATTAAAATCCGGCAAAATCATCAACCTCAAAAACGGACGCGTCGGCGGACACTCAGAATCGAAACGCATCGAAAAGATCTGCCGCGCGAGCGGCATGCCCGTCTGGTGCGGCGGAATGCTCGAATCCGGAATCGGACGCGCGCACAACATCGCGATCTCGACGCTTGCAGGCTACACGCTTCCCGGCGACGTTTCCGCAAGCAAACGCTACTGGCACGAAGACATCATCGAACCGGCGGTCGAAGTCAGCGCAAACGGCACGATCATCGCGCCCGAAGCGGCGGGAATCGGTTTTGAAGTGCGAAGAGACAGAATTGAAAAATTAGCGGTTAAGAAAGTAGAAATTAAGTAAAACCGGAACACCGTCATCTTGACGGCACAGATTGCAAGGCAATCTAACTTCCGTGATAGAATTTTAAGTTGAATATTAAGAAACGTATTTTGAACGCTTGGGCGTTCATTGCCGTCAAGATGACGGCGTTCCATTTTTATGAGCAATCAAGAACCTAACAAGATCATTTTTTCGATGGTCAAATTGAGCAAGTTTTACGATAAGAAACCTGTTCTCAAAGACATTTATTTATCGTTTTTTTACGGCGCGAAGATCGGCGTTCTCGGCTTAAACGGTTCGGGGAAATCTTCGCTTTTGCGGATCATTGCCGGACAGGATAAGGATTTTAACGGCGAAGTCGTTTTTTCGAAAGGCTATTCGGTCGGCTATCTGGAGCAGGAGCCGAAACTCGACGAGTCGAAAACCGTCAAGGAAATCGTCGAAGAAGCCGTTCAGGGCACGGTTGATCTTCTCAAGGAATTTGAGGAAATTAACATGAAATTCGCCGAAGAAATGACCGATGACGAGATGAACGCGCTGATCGAACGCCAGGGCGAAGTGCAGGAAAAACTCGACCATGCGGACGCGTGGGATTTGGATTCGCGGCTTGATATGGCGATGGAAGCGCTGCGCTGTCCGCCGCCGGAAACGCCGATCAAAAATCTTTCAGGCGGTGAAAAACGCCGCGTCGCGCTGTGCCGTCTGCTGCTTCAAAAGCCCGATATTTTACTGCTCGACGAACCGACGAACCATTTGGACGCGGAATCGGTTTCGTGGCTCGAACAGCATTTGCAGAAATACGAAGGCACGATCATCGCCGTCACGCACGATCGCTATTTTCTCGACAATGTCGCGGGTTGGATTCTCGAATTAGACCGCGGCGAAGGCATTCCGTATCAGGGAAATTATACGTCGTGGCTTGAGCAGAAATCGCAGCGTCTCGGGCAGGAACAAAAGAGCGAAGACAGACGATTGAAGACCCTGGAACGCGAGCTTGAATGGATTCGGATGTCGCCGAAAGGTCGGCACGCGAAATCCAAAGCGCGGATCAACGATTATGAAAAACTCGTCGCCGAGGAAACGGAAACGCGCAACGAAACGCTCGAAATTTACATTCCGCCCGGCGAACGTCTCGGCGATATTGTCATCGAAGCGCACAATGTTTCAAAATCTTACGGCGACAAACTGCTGTTTGAAAATCTCGAATTTTCTTTGCCGAAAGGCGGTATCGTCGGCGTGATCGGACCGAACGGCGCGGGTAAAACGACGCTTTTCCGCCTGATTACGGGACAGGATAAACCCGATTCGGGCGATTTTCGCGTCGGCGAAACCGTCAAGCTCGGCTACGTTGACCAATCGCGTGATTCTTTGAATGCCGAGAAAACGGTTTTCGACGAGATCACCGACGGTTTGGATCTGATCCTGCTCGGCAAACGCGAAATGAATTCGCGCGCCTATGTTTCGCGCTTTAATTTCGGCGGAAGCGACCAGCAAAAATTCGTCGGACAGCTTTCGGGCGGCGAACGCAACCGCGTGCATCTGGCGAAGATGCTCAAATCGGGCGCGAACGTCATTCTGCTCGATGAACCGACGAACGATCTGGACGTCAACACGATGCGTGCGCTCGAAGAAGCATTAGAAAACTTCGGCGGCTGTGCCGTTGTGATTTCCCACGACCGCTGGTTTTTAGACCGCATCGCGACGCATATCCTGGCGTTCGAAGGCGATTCAAAAGTCGAATATTTCGACGGAAATTACAGCGAATACGAAGCCGACCGCAAACGCCGTCTCGGACACGATGCCGACCAGCCGCATCGCATTAAGTATCGAAGTTTGACGCGCGCCTAACATTAGTTCCAAGTCCCAAGTCCCAAGTCCCAAGTTTCAAAAGTATATTTTCAACTTGAAACTTGGGACTTGGGACTTGGGACTTATCTTCTGACATTGCGCATCTGCAAAAAAATTGGTTAATATTAAATCAACACACCTTTTGCAATACGTTCGAACAATAATTTTTTAATGAAAATCAGGGTCCAGATAACAGCAGTTTTTTTGCTTTTAGTCAGCGTTTTTCTGTTTTCCGCGTGCGGCGGAAAGGTTGAAACTGCGTCGACGGACACAAACACCGCACCGACCGTTGCGGTTAATTCGACCGCGACACCCGAACCGACGCCGCCAC
Organism: Pyrinomonadaceae bacterium; assembly: GCA_035536135.1. GTDB lineage: Bacteria > Acidobacteriota > Blastocatellia > Pyrinomonadales > Pyrinomonadaceae > JAFDVJ01. Next base: position 3,339 of record DATLOR010000308.1, read on the forward strand.
AGCCGAAAATCCCGAATCTGCAAACCGAACTGACCGACGACCGCAACAAAACGACGAATTCACCGATCGGTAAATTCGATTTCAAAAATTTTAAGTATCCTCTGCCGCGCGGCTGGCAGGATTCCGACGGCAAGGAAGTCGAGCTCGTGAACGGCAAGCGTCCGATGGAAATGACCGAAGAAGTCGAAAGAATCGGGCTTTCATACGTCACTACGAAGTTTCTCGACGCTACGGGTGACGGACAGGACGAAGCTTTTGTAATTTTGAAAATCGAAACCGGCGGCGGTGCGATCCCGCAGCTTGTTTATGTTTTCACCTGGAAAAATGATGCGCCCGAAATGATCTGGTATTTTCGTACCGGCGACCGCGCCGACGGCGGTTTGAAGGATATCCGCGCCGAAAATGGCGAGGCGGTAATTGAACTTTTCGGTCAAGACCGATATATTGTCGGTGAACTCGATACGGCGAAAGTCACGGGCGACGAAGAACAGCTTTGCTGTCCGACCTATTTTACGCGTTCGAGATATAAATGGAACGGGAATGTTTTTCAGATTCAGGGCAAACGGCTGACGTTTTCGGTTGCCGATAAAAACGCGCCGCCAATCGAAAATATGGTCGAACAGGTCGAAAAACTCGAAAAGCAAAACAGTGGAAAAAAATAAAGGTCTCTGGATTCTCGCAATTTATTTTTTCTTGTCAATCTATCTTTTGCCGATGTTTCCGCACGGCGGTTCGGCAAACGAGCTGACGCGCTGGGCAACCGCCGCTTCACTCGTCGAAAAAGGCTCGTTCGAAATAAGCTGGACGGAAGAACTGATCGGCAAAAATGTTGACACCGCGCGCATCGGCGACAAGACCTATTCCAACAAACCGCCCGGAACAGCCGTTCTTGCCGCGCCGTTCTATGCTCTGACCAGACTTTTTATTGGTGCGCCGGATGCTTCGAATATCCGCATCAGTTGGTTTGTGATGCGGCTTTTTCTTTCGACCCTGCCGCTTCTTCTTCTTGCTTTCTGGCTTTACGGGCGCGATTCGGACGAGATTTCGCTTGCGGCACTGCTTTTCGGAACGCCGCTTTTTGTTTACAGCTTATTGTTTTTTTCGCATGTCCTCGTCGCCGTTCTGCTTTATTTCGCGTTTCGTCTGCTTTACGACACGGAAAGGATTTTTCTGCGGAATTGCATCGCGGCGGGATTTCTTTCGGGGCTTGCCGTGACGTGCGAATTTTCGGCGGTCGTGCCGGTTTTGATTTTCGGCATCGGGTTGATTTTCGCCGACCGGCGCAATCAGCATCGGTTGCAAAACTTGTTCATTTTCGCGCTCGGCGGCTTGCCGTTTGCCGCGTTTTTGCTGACCTACAATTACTCGGTGTTCGGCTCGCCGTTCGCGCTTTCCTATGCTTACGAAACTTTCCCCGAATGGGCGGAAGTTGCCGGACAAGGCGTTTTCGGCATCGGTTTCCCGACGCTTTCAAATATCTATTTATTGCTTTTTTCGCCTTCGCGCGGTTTGTTTTTCTTCGCGCCGCTTTTGTTTTTGCCGGTGATCACGTTTTTTACTTCGCGGGAAAGAAAAACTTTGCGGCATCGCGTAAAAATTGCCGCAGTTGTCGTTTCGATTCTGGTTTTATGCGGACACGGCGCGGCGCACGGCGGTTGGGCGTTCGGCGCGCGATACCTTGTTTTTATTCTGCCGCTGATGCTCGATTCGTTTTTCGACGGCGAAATCTACGAATTTTCAAACGTCTGGCAAGGTGCGCTCTTTACGGTCTCGTTTCTGCTCTGCACTTTGCCTGCGCTGACTTTTCCGTTCGCGCCGCCCGAATTCAAATATCCGCACAATAATTTCTGGGGCAAATTTCTGTTTGCGGAAAATTGGTTCACGCCGAATCTGGCGAATGTTTTCGGTCTTTCGAGCAGTGTCTGGACGCTTTTGCCGGCGCTCTTTTTGTTTTTTGCCGTGCTTTTTATTCTGCGGCGTTATGCGCGGCGACCCGGAAGATTTACCATCGGAATTTTCGCCGGACTGATTCTGGTCGGTGTTTATCTCGCTCTGCCGAATCTCGATAACGCCGAAAATCAGTTTCGCCGCGCGACGATTGCCGAGCGGTATTTCAAACCTGAAAATCGTTTGGAGATTTTCAAATCCGCGACAAATCTGCAAACTCTGCCGCGCGTCAATAATTTTGAATGGACGATCGCCGACATCCGCGCCTACGCGCCGAACGATTTTCCATATCTTACGACACGAGATTTCAAACCGTCGCCGAGTGCCGAATTTAAAAAGGTTATCGAATTGCAAAAGCAGGGCAAAACGGCGGAAGCCGAAGCGATTCTGCAAAAAGGCAAAGAAGATTTTCCGTTCGCGCGCTGCGAATTTGCGACGAATCTAGCCGTGATCTATTACACGACCGACCGCAAAGATCTGGCTTTAACCGAACTCGAAAGCATTCAAAATCTGGTTAATCCGGCATCGCGTCCCGATTGTCTGCGTTCGCAGTTCCTGCTCGGTTCGCTTTATCGCGAAGCAAATGAAACCGGCAAAGCGAACCAGACATTTCAAAAATTTCTCGCCAACACCCAAAACACGAACGACCCCGAAATAAAGAATTTCAGACAACAAACCCGCATCCAATAAGAGCTAACTCCAAAATTGGAGTGAAACAATCTTGTTTCACTCCAATTTTTATTTTTACTTTATATCATAAAGTTCTTGACAAACAATATTACTTGATATAAATTCGTAAAACGATATGGCACGTACGCAAGTTATCCGCAAAGAAGAAGCAGAACCGACTCAGCCGGTCAACATCGGCGACCGCGCTTTAGACAACCTGAAATTTATCCGCGAAACGATGGAACGCTCGACAGTCTTCACGAGCGTTCCGGGGTATGGCGGGATTTTGATGGGCGCCACGGCGATCGTCGCGGCGTATATTGCACATTCGCAAGCCTCGATCCGCGATTGGCTGACCGTCTGGCTGACCGAGGCGGTTCTGGCTTTTTTCATCGGCTTGCTCGCTATGTGGCAGAAAACGAAAATCTCGAAAACTTCAATGTTTTCCACGCCCGCGAGAAAGTTGGTGATGAACTCTCTGCCGCCGGCGCTCTGCGGCGTTTTTATTACGCTCGGGCTGTGGCGGTTCGGGCATTTTGAGGTGATGATTCCGGTCTGGATTTTATGTTACGGCGCGGCGGTCGTTTGCGGCGGCGCATTTTCCGTCAAGACCGTTCCGCTGATGGGCTGGTGTTTTATCGCACTCGGCGCGATCGCATTTTTTCTGCCCGCGAACACGGGACAATTGATGATGGGCTTGAGCTTCGGTGTTCTGCACATCGTCTTCGGATCGATCATCGGGCGGAAATTCGGCGGGTAAAATTTTATGGCAAGAAATTTAGCATTAAAAAATAACGAGTCAGGCGGCGAAACGCCGCGACCGCAAGCCTTGAAAGTTGAGAAAGCGGCGGAAAACGTTTCAAACGAGCTCGATAAAGTCATTCATGAACGAATGCGTCTGGGAATTATTTCGGCACTCGCGGCGAACGACACTTTGTCGTTTACGGATTTGAAGAATCTTCTGAACACAACGGACGGAAACATCAGCGTGCACGCGCGAAAGCTCGAAGAAGCGGGTTATTTAACGTGCGAAAAATCGTTCAAAGGTCGCGTTCCGCTGACCGAATACCGCATCACGGACGCGGGACGCGCGGCTTTGAGCCGCTATTTGAATCATATGGAAGCGTTAATTAATGCGATGAAAAGCGTTTAGAAACAGGAGTAATTTTATGGGCGCGATTTTATTGTTGATGACGATCGGCGGTTCGGTTATCGCCGCGATTTTGATGGTCATTTCTTTTCTGAAAGGCATTAGCTGGCTGAGGACTTTTGTGCTTGGCGGCGTCGCGGTCTGGTACAGCTTTTACATCATCATTTTTCTGACGAGCTCGGTTTTCAGCGAAGAAAAAACACTTGCGCTCAATGAACCGAAAAGCTTCTGCGGATTTTATTTTGACTGTCATTTGCACACGGCGGTGACGAATGTGCGGCGGGCGAAAACGCTCGGCGACAAAACGGCGAGCGGCGAATTTTATATTGTCAAAGTCAAGGTTTTCAGCGATGCCAAACGCGAGCCTTTGCGGCTGATCGGCACCGAGGCGAAAATTATTGACGCACAAAAGCGCGAATACGAGCGCGATACCGAAGCCGAAAAGTTTTTGGGCGAACAGCCCGCCTTTGAAAAACAAATCGCGCCGACCGAAACTTTCACCAAAGAAATAGTTTTCGATATTCCGGCGGACGCCAAAGATCCGCGTCTCGATCTGAAGGACGGTTACGGAATTGACCACTACATCGAAGCGGTTCTCGTCGGCGATGAAGACAGCTTTTTTCACAAAAGAACTTACTTCGGACTCGCCGAACAAACGCAAACCGTCAGTGCGAAGTAAAAAGTCAGAGAGAAAATTTATGCAGAATTTAGAATTAAACAAAGATATTGAAACGGAACTTTTTCCGGCTTTGAAGTCGCCATTTTGGAAACGTCAATTTCAATCTCAGGCAACAAAGGCGCAGAGAAAATTCGACTGGCTTTTCGGCGTGTTTCTACCCGTTATCTGTTTTGTTTTTGACCCGATAGTTTTTAAAGGAAACGCATGGGGCACAGCCGTTTTGGCAAGTTACAAGCCTTTTGCTTATCTTTTAAGTTTTGTGTCGATCATGGCGATGGCGGCGTGGCTGATCTGGGGTGCGCGGCTTAAATGGCTTAACGGTTTTTTAGCCGGACTCTTTCTGATCGGCGGATTAATTTCGCTCGGTATCGGCGTAGTTCTAATCCCTTTTAGCCTGCTCGGGTTGATTATTTTAGTCGGGATTTTGGGCTTTACACCGCTTTTCGCTTCGTTTGTGTTTTTGCGAAACTCTTTCCGCGCCGTGCAGTCTTCAAAAACGATTCTCGAAGAAAGCACGCTTATTTATTCGGTCGCGTTCGGCGCTATTTTCGGCTTTGTTGTTCCGTGGGCGATCAATGTCGAGATTATAAAAAGTTTGGAGAATATCCAAAACGGCGACGCTCAAATCGTTCGTGAAGAAGCCGAAAAACTGAAATACGTCAAGCCTTTGGTGAATTTCGACAATTTGGCTCTGATTTATCACAGGTCTTCGATCGATGACCGAAAAACCGACAAAATGAAGACGGTCGCCGATGTTTACAACCAATTGACGGGTGAAAATATTGAAAAGAAATCAAGAGTATTGATGGACTAACAATTATGAAAACATTTGATGTCGTCATTATCGGAGCCGGATTAGCCGGACTGCAATGCGCCAAGCTGCTTTCGCAGCGCGGCGCAAAAATTTTGCTCGTTGACCGGAAAAGCGACCTGACAAAAGGCGTTCACACGACCGGAATTTTTGTGCGGAAAACGTTCGAAGATTTCGAGTTTCCCGAAGAATCTTTGGGCAAACCGATCAAAAACGTCGCGCTTTATTCGCCCCGCTTGAAATCAATCAGTCTTGAAAGCGAAAAAGACGAATTCCGCGTCGGCAAAATGGGCTTGATCTACGAGGAATTTTTGCAGACGGCAGTCGCGAACGGCGTTCGGTTTGCGCGGGCAACTTCTTACAAAGGCGCGGAAATCTTAAGCGGCGAAACCGTTGTCAAGCTCGAAAAAAAAGGCGAGGCATATTCGGTCAAAACAAAAGTCCTGATCGGCGCGGACGGCGCAAACTCGCGCGTCGCGAAGGATCTACGCCTTGACGAGAACAAAGAATGGATCGTCGGTTACGAAGAAGTTTTTCATTCAAAAAATACAGATGCAGAGCCGCGTCTGCATTGTTTTCTCGACGCAAAAAACGCGCCCGGTTATCTTGCCTGGATCGCCGACGACGGTGAGGAAATCCACATCGGTGTTGGTGGCTACGCCGCTGATTTCAACCCACGCGAAGCGTTAAAATCGTTCAAGGAAAAGACAAAGAATCTTTTTGATTTGAAGGGCGCGAGTCTGGCGGAAACACGCGGCGGGCGAATTCCGGTCGGCGGAGTTTTGCGGCGGATCGCGAGCGAAAACGGAATTTTGATCGGCGATGCAGCGGGCGCGGTTTCGCCGCTGACGGCGGGCGGGCTCGATCCGGCGATGCGGCTTTCGCGCGTTGCGGCGGAAATCGTTTGGGAAAGACTGCAAACCGGCGACGCGAAAGTTTTATTGCAGTTTTCGGGCGAACTGTTTCGCGCTCGCTTTGTGTCGCGGCTCTGGATGCGGCGAATTATCAAAACATTTACGAATCAGGCGCTTTTGGAACTCGGCTTCACGTTTTTGCGTGGAAGGATTGGACAAAAATTTGCCAAACACGTCTTTTTCGGGCGCGGTTCGTTTCCCGATGTCGAGGTCGAAAAAATTATCGGCGGGCAGTTATCAAAAATTTGAAATCTGAAATTTGGAATTATTTTTATGAACGAAAGAACAAAAACGGGATTGGAGATTTTGCAGGCGGCGGTTTTGCTGGGTGTTTTGGGCGATGTTTTGCTCAGGCAAATGCCCTGGGGATTAAACGTTCTGCTGTTTATCGGGGCATTGGTCGCGGCGATGACGATGCTGATTTTGCGGCGCAGGCGTGAATTTTGGAGCGGTCAAACGATTGCGCTGAACGTTGCGCTGGTTTTCTTTGCGGCGATGTTTGTCTGGCGCGATTCAACGGAATTAAGAGCTTTCGACACCATGGCGATTCTGACGATTCTGGCGATTCTGACTTTGCCGGCGTTGAAGATCAAAACGCAGATCGCGGGCGTTTTTCATTACTTCATCGGTTTTGCTTGGTCGGGAATCAGCGCGGCGTTTGCGCCGTTTTATCTGGTGTTCGGCGATGTCGACTGGAAAACGATTCCGCAGACGGGCTGGTCGAAACATCTGATCGCGGTTTTGCGCGGAGTGGCGATTGCCGTGCCGATCTTGCTCGTTTTCGGGGCATTATTTGTCGCGGCGGACGCGGTTTTTCAGGGAATTGTCGAACGCACTTTTAATATTCCACCTGATGAAGTTGTCGCGCATATTTTTGCAATCGGCTTTTTCACGTGGATTACCGCCGGATATTTGCGCGGCTCGCTGATTCAAAATCTTGCGCACGAAGCGGCGGACATTTCCATTACGCCGAAAGACGAGATCAAGCCGCAGGTTGCGAGCGTTACGGAAATCAAGGACGAAGAAATCAAACCGCCGGTTGCGAGTGTCACGGAGATCAAAGACGAAGAACCGCCGAAAGCTGAAGAAGCGCCGAAAAAAGAAGAGAAAAAAACTTGGAGCTGGCAGAATTTTGACAATTCCGTTTTGCCGAACTTATTCACGCTCGGTGCGATCGAGGTTTCGGTTGTGCTCGGTTTGATAAATCTGCTTTTTCTGAGCTTTGTGATCGTCCAGATCCCGTATCTTTTCGGCGGATTTGAATTGGTGCAAAACACGCCGGATTTCAAATTGGCGGAATACGCGCGGCGCGGTTTCGGCGAACTCGTGACGGTTGCCGCGCTCGTTTTGCCGATTCTTCTCGTGTCGCACTGGCTTTTGCGGAAAGATTCGCCCGCGAACGAAAAAATCTACCGCGTGCTCGCGGGAATCCAAATCGTTTTGCTCTTTGTGATTATGGTTTCGGCGGCGCAGAGATTATTTATTCTGACGGGAAATCTCGGCTACGGTTTAACGACCGTCAGGTTTTATCCGATGATCGTGATGATTTGGCTCGCAGTCGTTTTCGTCTGGTTCACGATGACGGTTTTGCGCGGCGCCCGCGAAAAATTCGCGTGGGGCGCATTGTGGTCAGCCGTTTTTCTTCTCGGAGCTTTGCATTTTGTCAATCCCGATGAGTATATCGTTCGGACAAATATCCGTCTGATGCAGGAAGGTCGGTCATTTGACGCCGCTTACAATTCAAATTTGAGCGACGATGCCGTGCCGGTTTTGCTTGAAAATCTGCCGATCATGAGTTTTGAGCAGCAGTGCCGCGTGAAATGGAAATTTTTGAATCGGCTTGATTATTATAAAGCCAAAATGGACTTTCGCAGTTGGAATTACTCGCGCCGGACTGCGCGAAATGCAATCGAGCAAAACGCGCAAACTTTTGATGCGGCAAATTGTCCGAATTATACGAAAAGCTATTATCACGACGATTTTTGATTAACAGTAAAAATCTTCTTGCTTTCCGAAATCGGAATCTTTTAAGATGAAGGCACAAGCTTTTTTAACTTGTGCCTTTTATCATTTCAAACGCCGTCAGAGAATTCTTTATCGAATCATCAAATGCTTGAAGAGTTTACGAAAAAACGTGATTTTGTGCGCGAATATCTCTCGTATTTGCAGGTCGAAAAAGGTCTGGCGAAAAATTCGCTCGCGAGCTACGAACGCGATTTGCGGAAGCTCAAAAATTGGGCGGAAAAGAATAATTTTGAGCTGCTTCAGTTAACGCGAAAGGATCTGCGCGAATGGCTGACCGATCTCGCGGGCGAGAACCTTTCGGAAAACTCGAAACGGCGAATGGTCAGCGCGCTGCGCGGATTTTATAAATTTCTGATGTTTGACGGGCACCTTAAAAAAAATCCGGCGGAGGATCTGGACGCGCCGCAGAAAGGTTTTTATTTGCCGAAGTTTTTAAATCAGACGGATGTCGAAAGTCTTTTGCAGGTTCCCGATGTGGCGACCGAAACGGGACTGCGCGACCGGGCGATTTTGGAATTGATGTATGCCTGCGGTCTGCGCGTTTCGGAAGCGGTCGATCTGCGAATCTCGGACGTCGAACTCGACGCGGGAATCTTGACCTGCACGGGAAAAGGAAGCAAAACGCGCAAAATTCCGATTGGGACAAGCGCAGTCGAATGGCTGAAAAGTTATCTTGTTTTGCGCCGCCGAAAAGAAAAAGTTGAAATTCAGAATCTGTTTGTGACGTTTTCTGGAAGACCGCTGAACCGGCAGATAATTTTTCTTTTTATCAAGGAATACGCCGCGAAAATCGGTTTGCCGGATGTTTCGCCGCATACTCTGCGTCATAGTTTTGCGACGCATCTGGTTCAAAACAGCGCGGATATCCGCTCGGTTCAGCAAATGCTCGGGCACGCCGACATTTCGACAACGCAGATTTATACGCATATCACCGACGCTCACTTACGGAAAACTTACGAGAAATTTCACCCGCGTGCAAAAGCAATCCTGAGCATCAAAGAAAATGAGTAAAACAACCGAGCCTCGACTTGCAAGTTACCAAAAGTTTCGCTAATATAGCACTTTTGCTAAGTGACTTAAAAAGTCGGCAGTAGCAATCATAAAGATATTTGCATGGGTGGTCGAGCGGTCAATGGCATCGGGCTGTAAACCCGACGGATTAATTTCCTACGTAGGTTCAAATCCTACCCCATGCACCATAAAATTTAACTTTTTGAGATTTTTTTGCGAAAATCTCAAAACGGGCGGGAGTAGCACAGTTGGTAGAGCGTCAGCCTACCAAGCTGAATGTCGCGAGTTCGAGTCTCGTCTCCCGCTCCAAATTTTTTTGAAAAAAAAGATTTTTGGTTGATTAAATTAAGACAAGCCCAAATAGCTCAGTGGTAGAGCGCATCCTTGGTAAGGATGAGGTCCCGGGTTCAAATCCCGGTTTGGGCTCCACGGAAATTTAATAATTTTTGTAGTTCGACTGGAGAAATAGATAATAAAATGAGCAAAGAGAAATTTGACAGAAGCAAACCGCACGTGAATATCGGAACGATCGGGCACGTTGACCACGGCAAGACGACACTCACGGCAGCCATTACGAAAGTGATGAGCAAACATAATCCGAAGATGACGTTTCGATCG
>DATLOR010000309.1:0-5019 GCA_035536135.1 Pyrinomonadaceae bacterium
GCCGGAAGGTTTTTCTTTGTCGGGATGATTCTAAATTTTAATCAATAAAAATCTCGTCCACAAAGATAAAAGCGTCGAATCCCGCGCCCGGATGCCACGCGGGGATTTTGCCCAAATTTACGGCTCGGACGCGCACGAAACGCGCTTTTGCGGGCGCGATCTCCTGCACGTAATCTTTGATCTGCGGTTTCATATCTTCTGGTGCGACATCAGTTTTGATGTCGGCAACGCGCGTGAAATTCGTGCCGTCCGTTGAAACTTCGAATTCGATGTGCGTCGGCATCCAGATCCACGGTCGCGCATCTTGCAAAAATCCGCCGCCGACGCGTTTTATTTCAGTTTCTTTTTGCAGGTCGATGACGGCGATAAAATCCTGATCCTGATAGCCCTGCCATTCGCCCGAAGCAAAATTGACGGTGCCGCGAATGCCGTCGATCAAGCCCGCATCGCCGCCGCCCGTGTATTGACGATTGTATTTCGAGAGAATTTTAACGGTCCAATCGTGCGGCATTTTGTTTAATTTCGCTTCAACGGGCAAGCTTTTTTCGCCTTTCGCGTTGATCGAAACGGCTTTAACAATCGCGGTTTCGCTAATCGCGAAAGGTTTTGTATATTCAATCTTCGGTTCGGTTCCATCAATCGAATAAAGAATTTTCGCGTTTTCTTCGGGCAGTGAGATTTTGACCTCGGTTTCCTTGTCAAAACTGCGTTTTGCTTCGATCGTCGGAACGGACGGAAAACTGTCCGTGATGCGCGAAACAGGGAATTCGGTAAATGCCTGTTTGTTCGGCGCGGCGGACATCGCAAATTCCAAAACTCCGCCCCGCATCAAATCTTCGTGCGTGAAAAACGCTTTTTTATACGCCTTGCCGTTGAGCCTGACTGACTGAATATAGATATTTTTGCCCGAAACGTTCGGCGCGCGCACCGTAAAAGTCTTGCCGTTTTCGAGATTGATCTTCGCTTCCTTAAAAAGCGGCGTGCCGAATGTGTAAACCGGCTGCGACGGGTTCACCTGATAAAACCCGAGCGCGCTTAAAATATACCATGCCGACATTTGCCCGCAGTCTTCGTTGCCGATCAAACCGTCGGGCGCAGGCTTATAAAATTCATCCAGAATGCGGCGGATGAGTTTTTGCGTTTTCCAGGGTTCGCCCGCGTAATTGTAAAGGTAAGCGATGTGGTGCGAAGGCTCGTTGCCGTGCGCGTATTGTCCGATCAGTCCCGTAATATCAGGCTGTTCGCGTCCCGCAAGTTTTTGTTCGGTCGTAAAAAGCTCGTCGAGTTTGCGCGCAAAATTCGCCCGTCCGCCGTGTAATTCCATTAAACCCGAAACATCCTGCGGCACGAAAAACGAGTAAACCCAGCTGTTTCCCTCCGTAAAATGAAACGTCACTTCGTTCGGCTGAAACGCCGCGATCCAGTTGCCGTTCTGCTTCGGACGCATAAATCCGGTTTGTTTGTCGTAAAGATTTTTGTAGTTTTGGGCGCGTTTGATGTATTTTTCGTAATCGGTCTGCTTTCGATAGATTTCTTTATCGTTCCAGCCGGTCGAAAACTGTTTGGCTTTGTCTTCACGTTGTTTCAATAAAATCTTTGCCATCTGCGCGATGCAAAAATCGTCGTAAGCATATTCGAGCGTTTTCGAGACGGATTCCTGTTCGTCTTCCATCGAGATATAGCCGCGCCGTTTGTAGGCTTCCAATCCGAAATGATTGAGTTCCGCACTGTGTTTTGCGGCTTCGAACGCTTTTTCGTAATCGAAACCCGTGATGCCTTTCGCCATCGCGTCGGCGATCACGGAAACCGAATGATAGCCGATCATACAATCGGTTTCGTTTGCCGCCAATTCCCAGACGGGAAGCCGTCCGCCCTGTTCGTACTGCTTGATGAATGTGTTGATAAAATCCGCTGTCCGCCGCTGGTCGATGATCGTGTAAAGCGGATGCGCGGCACGGAATGTGTCCCAGAGCGAAAAGACCGTGTAATTTGTAAAACCGTCTGCCGTATGAGCTTTTTTATCGTCGCCGAGATAGCTTTTATCAAAATCCTGAAACGTGTTCGGCTGAATTTTTGTGTGATAAAGCGCGGTATAAAAAGTGGTTAATTGTTCATCGGTTCCGCCCGAAACTTCGATTTGCGACAGCTCTTTGTTCCACGCAGCTTTCGCGTCGGCGCGGACTTTTTCAAAATTCCAATGCGGAATTTCCGCCTGCAGGTTTTTCCGCGCACCGCTGATTCCGGTCGGCGAAAGCGCGACTTTGACCATCACGGGTTTGTTTGCCTCGAAACGGAAAAACGCTTTGATATTTGTTCCGCGCGCTTTGTTGATCTTTTCAGGCTGTGCGTCGTCAACCGCAAAGCCGTAATCGGCGAAGGGTTCGGAAAATTCGGCAACAAAATAAACGATCTGGTCTTTTGCCCACGACGACGAACGCCGGAAGCCTTCGATGCGGTTGTTGCCGACGATTCGGAGTTCCGAATCCAAAACCTTATCGCGGTGTTTCAGATCGAGGATCAAATTTGCTTCCGCAGTTCCGGCAGGAAAAGTGTAGCGGTGAAAACCGACGCGGGTGGTCGCCGTCATTTCCGCCAAAATATTGCCTTCGTCGAGTTTGACGGAATAGTAGCCCGCTTCCGCTTTTTCGTTTTCGTGTTTGAAGGCGGAAGCGTAGCCGTTCTCGCTCAGATCGCCTTTACGGGCGAAAAATTCGGGTTCGCCGATTGTCGGCGCAAACAAAATATCGCAGTAATCGGGAATTCCCGTGCCGTTCAGATGCGTGTGCGAAAAACCCCAGATCGAGCTGTCGGAATAATGATAACCCGAGCTTCCGTCCCAGTCGTCGGTGCGCGTGTCGGGCGAAAGCTGCACAGCACCAAACGGCACGGTCGCGCCCGGAAAAGTGTGCCCGTGTCCGCCCGTGCCGACCAGCGGATTGACATAGCGCGTAAAATCTTTCGTCGTTTCCTCCAGCGCGAAAGCGTTTGAAAAAAGCAAAAGCGAAAAAAAGAGAACGAAAATTTTGCTCATAAAATTACTCAGCTGCCGCAATTGGCGGGCGAAAAAGCTCGTTTGCCTGGATAAAGCGCAAAGGCTGTCCTTTGATTCCCCAACGCAAACCCAGAGACCATTTGCCCTGCCCTTTGAAATATTTCAGAACAAAGCGATGATAACCTTTTTTGAGCGGAACAATTCCGTTTTGCACCGCCGATTTTTCTTTGACACCGTCATTACTCACGACCTTTTCATCATCGATCAATAAGCTCGCGCCGTCGTCGGCATCCAGATCAAATTCGTAAATCTCATCCTTCTGAACATTGAGATAGCCTTCAAATTCGACGGCAAACGGCGCGGTTTCCGAAAGTTTTTCCCTGAACTGCATCAGCCCGAGAGTTTTTGTTTGTCCGCTGGTTTCGGGCGCCGCATTTTTCATCTCATCAATGCTCGTAAAATTCTGCGTGAAGGTGCGAAATGTTACGCCTGGTTCCGGATCCTTTAAATCGCTTGCCGCAAGCGTTTCGCGCCGCCAGATGGTCGAGCTGTAAACCGAGCTTTTGCGTCCTTTTTCGTTGACGGCGATTGTTTTAAGCTCGACTTTTTCGCCCGGTTTGAGTTCGATTTCAAAAGGTTTGCCGTAAACTTTCGCGCTTTCATCGGGAAGGCTTCCGTCTGTTGTGTAAAAAATCTTCGAGTTTGAGATCACGGGTTTTAAATCGATTTTCGCTTTGCTTTCACCGGTTAAAATCTGATTTTGCAAACCTTCGGGCGCGGGAATCCGGTAATTGACGTTTTGCTTGTCGAGCCGCGGAAAATGCGCCGCGAGACGTTTTTGAAAATCCGCGTAGTTTTTGCTTTCAAGCGGCGACCAGACGACTTCCGAGAGCGCGAGCATTCGCGGGAAAACCATATATTCGACCTTTTCGGGCGTTTTGATATATTCCGTCCAGAGGTTTGCCTGTGCGCCGAGAACGCGCTTTTTCTCGTCTTCGGTGAGCTCTTTTGCGTGCGGATTATAGCTGTAAACCTTTTCGAGCGGGAGATAATTGCCGATGTTGAGCGGCTCCGTTTTCGGGTCGCCCTGACCGAAATCGAAATACATAAAATCGGTCGGAGTCATAATCACATCGTGGTTCGACTTGGCGGCTTCGATACCGCCTTTTTCGCCGCGCCAGCTCATCACGGTCGCGTTCGGCGCGAGTCCGCCTTCGAGGATTTCGTCCCAACCGATGATTTTTTTGCCCTTGGAATTAATAAATTTTTCCATCCGGCGAATAAAATAGCTCTGAACTTCGTGTTCGTCCTTGAGATTTTCTTTGGTCTTTAATTCCTGCACGAACGGCGAATCCTTCCAGAAATCCTTTAAAACCTCGTCGCCGCCGATGTGTATATAAGGCGAATCGGGGAAAAGCGCGATGGTTTCGTCCAGAACGTCTTCGAGAAACTTAAACGTCGTTTCCGAAGGGCAGTAAACCTCCTTGAAAATTCCCCACGTTGTCTGCACTTTGTAGGTGTAATTTTCCTTGCATCCGAGTTCGGGATATGCGGCGAGCGCGGCGGAAGAATGCCCGGGCAATTCGATTTCGGGAATCACGTTGATCTTGCGCGCTTTGGCGTAAGCGACGACCTCTTTGATCTGTTCCTGCGTGTAAAAACCTTCGACCGGCACCGCGTCGCCGACGTACGGGTTACGGTTTTTTTCCTTCTGCGTTTCCGGGCGTTTTGAACCGATCTCGGTAAGGCGCGGATATTTTTTGATCTCGATGCGCCAACCCTGATCGTCCGTCAGATGCCAGTGAAATTGGTTGAATTTATACTGCGCCATCAGATCGATGTATTTTTTGACGAATTCGACCGGAAAGAAATGCCGGGTGACATCAAGATGCATTCCGCGATACGGAAAACGCGGCGCGTCCGAAATATCGACGGCGGGAAGTTTCGCTTCTCCTTTAAAGTTTACGGGCAAAATCTGCATCAGCGTTTGCAGAGCGTAAAATTGTCCCGTTTCGCTGCCCGTTATT
>DATLOR010000310.1:0-8830 GCA_035536135.1 Pyrinomonadaceae bacterium
AAATCTTTCCCGAAAGTTTTCTAACTTTCAAGCCGGTGAATGTCGATCAATTCCTGGATCAAAAAACGGCACGAACCGCAGCCTGTTCCCGCATTGCAGGCATCGCCGACTTCTTCGACCGTTTCCGCCTGATGTTCGCCGATGAGGCTTTGAATCGTATCTTCCGAAATCCCGAAACAGGTGCAGATCAGAGCCTTTTCGCCCGCAAATTCCTCGATCTGAAGCGCGCGGAAATCGCCGAAAGCCGCCTGCAGCGCGTCGAAACAAATCTCCGCGCAATGCCGGCGAGGCGCGGGAAATTCGCCGAGCTCGCTTTCGATTGCTCCCAAAAATTCTGCGTGATTTAAGCCGTGAAGCTCGGTTAATTTCCGTCCGACGATCTTTTCCGCCAAAACTTCAGCCGAAGCGATCGTAAAACCGCAGCCGTTGGTTTTATAACGCGCCTCGCGGATTTCTTTTGTTTCCGCATCGATTTCCAGATAAAACCTGAGAAACGAACCGCAAACAAAACTCGCGCCCGTACCGACCGCGTTTGTTTTCGCGGCTTTTCCGGCACGTTTCGGCGCAGAAAAAAGTTCGCTGATTTTGTCGGGATAAAAATTTGCCACGAATAACACGAATAACACGAATGAAACAAAAAATAAATTCGTGTAAAATAATCGCAAATCTTTATGAAGTATTTTTACTTTTTACTTTTTACTTTTTACTTTTTACTTTCGGTCGCGTGCCGCCCTGCCGCCGCGCCGGTCGCGATTTCCAACAAACCCGTTTCGGTCAACGAAATTCCCGTCACCAATCAGCCTCTGCCGCCGACCAAAGCGGTTGAAGAAATGACCTGGGCAGAATTTGACGGCAAAACGAATTTGGACGGAAACACGAAGAAGTTAAGGGATTTTCAGGGCAAGGTCGTGATCCTGGATTTTTGGGCGACCTATTGCCCGCCGTGTATCGAAGAAATTCCGCATCTCAAAGAACTGCAAAAGAAATACGGCAAGGAAAACTTAGAAGTCATCGGCTTGCACGTCGGCGGTGAAGACGACCGCCCGAAAGTTCCGGCATTTGCCGAAAGACTAAAGATCGACTACACGCTCGCGACGCCCGAAAACGAACTGACGCGCTTTGTTTTCGGCAACACCGACAATATTCCGCAAACCGCCATATTTGATAGAAAAGGTAAACTGGTCAAAAAAATCACCGGTTTTGACGCGCAAATTAAAAAAGAATTGGATTCGACGATCGAAAAAGCCGTGAATGAAAAATAAGCTATGTCCTCGAGAAGATTTATCGCGCTTGGAACTGCCAGCCAGGTGCCGACGCGTGAGCGCAACCATAACGGTTATTTTCTGCGTTGGGACGCGGAAGGTTTTTTGTTCGACCCGGGCGAAGGCACACAGCGGCAGATGATCTTCGCGGAAGTTTCCGCTTCCTCGATCACAAAGATCTTTATCACGCATTTTCACGGCGATCATTGTCTGGGTTTAGCCGGAGTTTTGCAAAGATTGTCGCTCGACCGCGTGCCGCACACGGTTCAAATTTTTTATCCGGCAAGCGGCGAAAAATACGTCGAAAATCTGCAAAACGCGTCAATTCATTACAATGCGGCAAAAATCGAAAAAGTTCCGGTTTTCGACGAAGGCATTATTTTTCGCGGTCAGGATTACATTATCGAATCGCGCAAACTCGATCACACGGTTGAATCGTGGGGCTATCGCATCAAGGAAAACGATTCGGTTACGTTTCTGCCCGAAAAGCTGGAAGAATTCGGCATTCGCGGCGCGGCGGTCGGACGTTTGAAAGCCGAAGGTGTCATTGAAATCGACGGCAAAAGCGTTTCGGTTTCAGAAGTCAGTGCGGAAAAACGCGGTCAGAGCTTTGCGTTTGTGATGGACACAGGGCTTTGTCCGAACGCTTTCCGGCTCGCGAAAGACGTTGATTTGCTCGTCTGCGAATCGACTTATTTGAAAACGGAAACGACCGAAGCGATCGCGCGCGGGCATCTCACGTCCGAACAAGCCGCGCAAATTGCCAGAGATTCAAACGCCGGATTACTCATCCTCACGCATTTTTCGCAGAGATACCAAAATATTCAGGACTTTTTGTTGGAGGCGCAAACGATTCATCAAAATTCGATTGCCGTCAGAGACGGTGATTTTGTTGATTTTCCCAAAAGGAAATAATTTTCAAGGAGGCTAAGCTAATTGGCGAGATTCATTTTTCGCAAAAGTTCCTGAAACCGCGCATCGTTTCTCAGATCCTCAAAACGCGGCTCGACTTTGAGCCAGATCATCCGTTCTTCGCGCAATTCGAAACATTTCTGCAAAACCGCGAGAGCCTCGTCAAAACGCCCGCGCTCGGTATAATTCTCGGCTAATGAATAGAGGGCTTTGGTGTCGGTTTGCGATAATTCTTCGAGTTGTCTGAGATTTTCGTCCGCCTTTTCGGGTTGACCGTTCTTGCGGTAAGCGTGGGCGAGAAGTGAAAGCCAGACAAATTTCTGGCTGTTCTTTCTCGACAGTTCCTGTTCGCAGACCTCAATTACCTGTGCATAGTCGCCCAGATGAAACGAATAAGTAGCGAGAGCGCGTTTGCCAAGCCCGCTTTCTTTATTGAATTTTGCATTTTCCTGCGCGATCGACAATGCTTCCGCGTATTCGCGGCGACCTTCCAAAACAGTCAAATGACCGGCTTTCATATCCGGCGAAAGCGGGTCAATCTCAAGTGCCCGTTTTATTTCCGCCAATGCTTCGTCGTGTCTGGCGAGCGATGAAAGCAGAAGTCCGTACCACAAATGCGCCTTGGCGTAATTCGGATTCAGTTCGATGGCGCGTTTGAAATTCTTTTCCGCACCGGTCCAATCCCAATCGTAGATCCGCTTGACCGAGCCGAGCGCGGCATAGGCTTCGGCTAATTGCGGGTCTAACGCCAGCGCCTTGTTCGCCGAGGCTTTTGATTTGGCGTAAAATTCGTCGGCTTGCGCGCCTGACGAGTTAAAGGCAAGTCGTGTAAAAGCGTCGGCAAATCCGACATAAGCGAGCGCAAAAGTCGGGTCGAGCGTCGCGGCTTTTTGAAACTCGTCAATCGCTTTTTCAAAAGTGTCGGGATTTTTGCTGTCCATAATCGCCCGCCCGCGGATGTAAGCGCGAAAGGCTTCCGGATTGTCGGTATCGCGTTTTGTCAAAAGCTCGCGGTCTCTTTCGAGCAGTTCGGAAAACAAAGATTGCGTAACTTTGGTTGAAATGGCATCTTGCAGATTGAAAATATCAGCTTCCGTCGAATCGAACGAATCCTGCCAAAGCTGTGCGCCGTCGCGCACGTCCCACAGACGCACATTGACGCGCAGGCGGTTTTCCGTCTGCTGCAAAGTGCCTTCGAGGACGGCATCAACCTTTAATTTCTCCCCGAATTTGAGCGGGTCAAGGTCGCTTTCGATGTACTCTTTGACGGAAGTAAGGGGGCGCACGGCGAAACGATTCAAACTGCCCAAACGCGAAATCAGCGAATCCGTCATCCCGAGCGATAAGGTCTTGTTTTTTTCGCCTTCGTTCAGCATCTTCAAAGGCAAAATAGCGATCGTGCGAATATTTCTTTCGCTGACCGAACCGCCCGAAAAGCCTTTTTGGTCGTTGAATTTCCACCAGTAAGCAAAACTCGTCAGGAACAAAACGCCAACCAGAATGATCGCGATGAAATGCCAGCGAACGGGCGATTTTGAAACCGCCGGAAGCGAAACCGCAGCGGGAATATTTGCAATATTTGCGGCTTGGCGGTCGGTTTCAAAAACCTCTCTGATTTCGGCAACAAAACGATACCCTTGTTTGGGAACGGTTTGCACGAACGGCGCGTCTCCGGGGCAGTTTTCGCTGAGCGTCTTTCTGAGCTGTGAAACGGTGTAGTTGATATTCGCTTCTTCGACGAACGTATCGTGCCAGATGGTTTCGAGCAATTCTTCGCGGCTGACGATGTTGCCGTGACGGCGAATCAGTAAAATCAACAGTTCCAATGACTTCGGCGCGATCGACACGAGCCGTTCGCCGAGCCATAACCCGTTATTTTCAGCGTCGAGCCGAAAACTGCCGAATTCGTAAAAATGTCCGATTTTACCCGACAAATGGTTTTCCTTACAAATTTCTTATCTTTTCCAAAGTATTTTTCAATAGAAATATACAACCATTAGCACCATAGTTCAATTTTTTTATTGTTCGTAAAAATGTTTGGAGGGAATATGAAACAAAAAACTAATTTTCTGATAGCTCCGATGCTTGTTTTTTCAATCATCCTGCTGACGAGCTTGAATTCTTTTGCACAAAACCAGCGGCGACAATTTGTCGCTGATACGGGTGTTATTAATTTGGGACCGAACCAAAAACTGCGAGTGATCGTCACGCCGTCGGCTGACAATCTGTCGCTTCGCGTCAGATTCAGGCGATGCCAATACATCGAACAAGACGGTATTTTTATCGTCAACTCGACCCAAATCGGTCCGATTATGACGCTTCTTTCAAATCAAGCCAGGTTCTTCGATACATACCAAACACCGGATGTGTCAGCCGTCCGCTTTCGCATCGGCTCAAACAGTCCGAACATCGTGGTGACATCCCAATTAGTTGATACCTCAACAGGCGAGATTACCTGGGCTGACGAAGTGGTCGTCAGTGAACAGGACGTTTGGGCAACCGCCAATTAGCCCGTAGTCAATTCGGAAAAACAGCCGGACGATTTCGCGTGCAGGAGATTGCACTTTTATTCGCTCGCAAAACCTGCAAACGCAGTTCCGAACGGCTTTAATTCTAAGGAGAAAAAAACTATGAAACGAAAAATTATATTATCGATCACAATCGCTCTAAGTATTGCTCTGTTGTTGTTGATTAAATCGGATTCGACCGTCAGCGCCGAACCGCCGCAAAGATTTATATTTGATACGGGTGTCGTAACGCTCGGCGCAAATCAGATCCTTCAGGTGACGGCGGTCAGCGGTCAAGGCTCGGGCGACCCGATTCCCACCGAATTCCGGCAGCGGAATTATACGCCGACCGGGTGCAGCGGCGGAGTTTGCAAATACGCCGTTTCATCGCAAACCACGTCCGAACCGCTCTTGCT
Organism: Pyrinomonadaceae bacterium; assembly: GCA_035536135.1. GTDB lineage: Bacteria > Acidobacteriota > Blastocatellia > Pyrinomonadales > Pyrinomonadaceae > JAFDVJ01. Next base: position 5,098 of record DATLOR010000310.1, read on the forward strand.
GGCTCCGAATGAAGCGGCAACATTCACCTGCATTCCCGGTTCGGTGACCGTTCGCGCCAACGTTTCAACCAATAGTAAAAACACGCAGGTAAACGCCTCGATTATTGATACGATAACGGGCAAAATCGTGACTTCCTACAAGATCGAACTTGAAAGCACGATTGTTACAAGCTGAAGGCGCTGCTTCGGCACGGATGACCTTCTGTCTGGAATAAAAAGAAAATGTCGATTAAAACTAAAAGGAGAAAAAATAAATGAAACGCAGAATTATTTTATCGATCACGCTCACTTTGAGCCTTATTTCGGTTTTACTGATGAGTTCGGATTCATCCGTCGAAGCGCAAAATCAAACAAGATATGTCGCCGGAACGGGCATGATCACGCTCGGCGCGAACCAGAATTTGAGCCTCACGATAAACGGCGGCGCGGGCGACGACGCAATCGCCGTCCGCTTCAGACGGACACGGTATGTGAAAACCGGCTGCGACAGCGGAGTGTGCCGGTACGTTATCGAATCGCAAACCACGTCCGAGACGATGATCTCAGCCCCAAATCAATCCAGTAAGCTGGACGTGATGGGAAATCAAATCGGACCGGACGCGGCGGTGAGTATCGAGGTTTTGAGCAGCAGCCGGAACGCGCGCGCAACTGTGCAGCTGACTGACGCGCTGACGGGTCAGGTAGAGAGCGTTCTAATCGCGCTTTTGCTTCCGTAAAGTCATAAATTCGAGAGGGAAAAACTATGAAATACAAAATAACATTATCAATCGCACTCGTCATCAGCATCGTCATGCTGTCGTTAATAAAATCTGATTCGACCGTCAACGCCGAGCCGCCGCAAAGATTTACATTTGACACGGGCATTGTGACGCTCGGTGAGAATCAGACTCTGCGCGTCGTATCGGTTGACGGAGAGCTTGGAGGCGGGCTTTACGGCGAAGTTATCAAACGCTTTGAATATCAGCAAACCGGTTGTGAAGCGGGAATCTGCAAACTAGCCGTGACGTCGCAAACGACATCGCCGGTGATCAGATTCGCGCAGAATGAAGCGGCTTCAATCGAAACTCCGAGCGGCGGCACACGACGGATAATGATTGTGACCGATAATCGAAATCTGCGGGTAAACGCAATTGTATTCGATACGTCCACGCAGAGAGTACATGACACGATGGAATTGGAATCGATCAGTTTTAACTAACTAAAGCACTTGTGTAATCCGAGTAGATTTACGGAAAATGTCGATTTAATTTAAGCAGAAAAGGAAAACCCTATGAAACGCAGAATTATTTTATCGATCGCGCTCACGCTGAGTGTTGTTTTAGTATTGCTGACGAATTCCGATTCGAGAGTCGCGGCGGAAAACCCGGAAAGATTTATCGCCGATTCGGGCATTATTTCGCTCGGTTCGAATCAGGTGCTGACCGTCACGGCGGCGGGCTTTGATCCCGGTCCGCTCGACGGGAAATTCATCAGCTTCAGAGAAATTAAATATTCGCCCGAAGCCGGTTGCAGCGGCATAGTCTGCAAACTGATTATTTCATCGCAAACCACATCCGCGCCGGTTTCATTGAGGACGGGCGAAGCGGCTTCATTTACGGTCGGACCGGATATACATGGAAACCAGGTCCGCATTGTGCTTTTAAGCAACAGTCGGGATGCGCAGTTAAGTTTCTTAATCAGTGACCCAGTGTCCGGAAAAACTTCGGTTTATCACAATATCGAGTGGAATAAATAATAGAAACGACTCGGGAAGGTGCGGGCGTTGCAGGTCATTGATTGGCGTTTACTGAAAATAAGTCGGATTCTTATAAAGTTCAGATTTAAACAACCGAATAAAATTTTCAGAAGCCGCGCCGAAATCATAAACTTCTCCCGTCAATAATTATTTCCCGCCGATTTCGTGTAAAATAATTACGAAAATCTTTTCTCGTAATTTTATGCGCGATATTCCGGTCGGCAACGGCTCTTTACTTGTAACATTTGACGATAAATATCAAATCCGCGACGTTTATTTTCCGCACGTCGGACAGGAAAATCATTCGGAAGGCTTTCCGTTTCGCTTCGGCGTTTGGGCGGACGGCGAGTTTTCGTGGGTTTTCGAGGACGAATGGAAGCGTGAATTAAAATATCTGCCCGAAACGCTCGTCACGGACGTTAAATTAACCAACGCGGATTTGGGCTTGGAACTCGTCTCGAACGATACGGTCGCGAGCCACGAAAACATCTTTCTGCGGCGCGTGCGCGTTTCAAACCTGCTTGACAGCCGGCGTGAGATCCGCGTTTACCTGCACCACGATTTTCGGATCTACGAAAACAAGGTCGGCGACACGGCGTATTACGATCCCGAAGCGTTTGCGCTCATTCACTACAAAAAGCATCGTTATTTTCTGATCAATACCGAACCGCATTTCGATAATTTTTCGACCGGACGCAAGGCTTTCCGCGATCAGGAAGGAACGTGGCGCGATGCCGAAGACGGCGTTCTTTCGGGCGGCGCGAAAACCGAAGGCTCGGTCGATTCGACGATTCAGCTCAGTTTTCAGCTTGAAGGACAGGACACGTTCGAATTTTTTTACTGGATCGCCGCCGCCGTTTCGCACGAAGAAGTAATGCGGCTCAACCATCACGTTTTGGACGAACGACCGCAAAAATTTCTCGATTACACGGAAAATTACTGGCGGGCGTGGGTCAACAAAAACGAAATGGATTTTGCCGATCTGTCGCCCGAGATCGTCGAGCTTTATAAACGATCCTTACTCGTCGTGCAAACGCAGATCGACCGGCGCGGCGCGATTCTCGCGGCAAACGATTCGGACGTGACGGAACGCGCGACCGACCATTACAGTTATCTCTGGACACGCGACGGCGCGTTTGTCGCCAACGCGCTCGATCTTGCAAATTACCGGCATATTACGCGGAAGTTTTATCAATTTTGCGGCGAAATCGTCCACGACAAAGGTTATTTTCTGCAAAAGTACAACGCCGACGGAACGGTTGCTTCGGGCTGGCACACGGTTTGGGACAAGCACAGCAAAAAACCGCAGCTGCCGATCCAGGAAGACGAAACCGCGCTGATCATCTGGGCTTTGTGGCAGCATTACGACAAATACCGCGACATCGAATTTGCACATCTGCTCTATCGAAAATTGATTACGCGTTGCGCCGATTTTATGGTCAAATTTCGCCACGAAGAAACAAATCTGCCTGCGCCGAGCTGGAATCTCTGGGAAGACCGGCGCGGAATTCACACTTTCACCTGCGCTTCGGTCGTCGGCGGACTGCTCGCGGCGGCGAATTTTTCGCGGCTTTTCGGCGAAGCGGAACGTGCCGAGAAATATGAAAAAGCGGCGAAGGAAATCCGCGAAGCGATGCGCACGCATCTTTACAGCGCAGACCTCGGCAGATTTTTACGCGCCCTGCATTTTCACAACGACGAACACTACGAAGCCGATCCGACGATCGATGCCTCGCTTTTCGGCACATTTTATCTCGGCGCGTTTGCGGCACACGATGAAATGGTCGCGAACACGATGAAAGCGGTCGAAAAACATCTCTGGATTCCGAACAAGATCGGCGGCGTCGCGCGGTTTAACAATGACGGTTATATGCGTATTTCGGAACAGGTTACGGGCAATGCGTGGTTTATCTGCACGCTCTGGCTGGCGGATTACCGCATCGCGATCGCCAGAAAAAAGACGGATTTGAAGGGCGCGCTGGAGATCTTGGAATGGAC
>DATLOR010000311.1:0-4776 GCA_035536135.1 Pyrinomonadaceae bacterium
CGCGCCGACAGACGAATTTGCCTGATTTATGCTAAAATCATCAAAAATCGTTCGCGGAAAAATCTATGAATAACAAAACGCTTACCGGTGCAATTATTGCTTTAATCATTATCCTTTGCGTCATCTTTTTTTGCTTCTGGCTCGGTAAATCGATCTACAACCGTTTTCGCGGAACGAACGAGCCGACTGTTAATCAGCCGCAGAATCCGCCGCAAACGCCTTCAAATCAGCCGACTTCGCCCGAACAGGCGCAACAAATCTATCTCGCGCTCGGAAATCCGTCGAACGCTGCCACCGCAGACCCGAATAATTATCTGCTGACCAATAATTTTATGGTCATTTGCTACAACCGCGAGAAAGGAATTCCGAACTGGGTCGCGTGGCGCGTGTCGAAAGCCGATCTCGGACAGCTCGACCGCGAAGATGCGTTTCGCCCCGACGACCGTCTGCCGAAAGGCTGGACGCGCATCACGCCTTCGGATTACACGGGAAGCGGTTACGACCGCGGGCACGTTTGCCCGAACGCCGACCGCTACGGAAGCCGTGAAGCGGCGGATTCGACCTTTGTGATGACCAATATGACGCCGCAAACCGGCGATCTGAATCGCGGTCCGTGGCAAAAACTCGAAGCCTATATCCGCTCGCTCGTCAATCGCGGAAGCGACGTTTACATCTACGCCGGAGTTTACGGCGACAAGGGAAAACTCAAAAAGAAAGTCGCGATCCCGACCAACGATTGGAAGGTTGCGGTCGTCGTTCCCGCCGGGACGCCCGTGTCCGCGATCGGCGACACTGCGCGGGTGATCGCAGTTGATATGCCGAACGTCAACGGCATTAAAAACGCTGACTGGCAGGTTTACCGGACGACGGTCCGGCAGATCGAAAAAGCGACCGGCTACAATCTGCTTTCGAGCCTGCCGCAAAACGTGCAGGACGCGCTCGAAACAAAGGTTGATACCATCAACAATTGAAACCCGAAAAATTTTTATGCGTAAATAGACGCATTATGAGAAAAAATCTTTTACTGACTTTCCTTGTCGTTCTATTTCTTTCTTTTAACTCGATGGCGCAAACGACCGAAACCAAAGAAGCCAATCCGGCGGACGTTGCTTCGCTCGACGCGATCATGAAAGCCGTCTACGACGTGATTTCGGGCGACGCCGGAAAACCGCGCGATTGGGACCGGTTCCGCACGCTTTTTCATAAAGATGCGCGGATGATTCCGTCGGGCAAAAATCCGACGACCGGCGTTGTCGGCGCACGCATACTTTCGCCCGAGGATTACATCAAGCGCGTCGAACCCGTTTTTGCCAAAGAAGGTTTTTACGAGCGCGAAAAAGCGCGGCGCGTCGAAATCTACGGCAATATCGCGCACGTTTTTTCGACCTACGAATCTTTTCACAGCCTGACGGATAAAAAACCGTTTATGCGCGGCATCAACAGTTTTCAATTACTCAACGACGGAAAACGCTGGTGGGTCATCACAATTTTCTGGCAGGGCGAAACCACGGACAATCCGATTCCGAAAAAATATTTAAAGTCTAAAAGTTAAAATGTGAAAGAGTGAAAAAGTTTTGTTGAAGGAATTACGACAAAACTTTTTCACTTTTACCCTTTTTCACCTTTGAACTTTTCTTCTTGACAATATAAATTAACACTGTTAATTTATATTTCGTGGTAAGTAGGAACCGTTTACAGAGCGACAAGGAAAATCTGCGGCAGGAAATCATGGACGCCGCCCGCGAGATGTTTGTCGCAGAGGGCTACGCAAATGTTTCGATGCGTAAAATTGCCGATAAGATCGGCTATTCGGCAACGACGATCTATCTTTATTTCAAGGATAAAAACGATCTTCTGCATCAGATCTGCGAACAGACCTTTGCGCGTCTGGCGCAGAATATCAAAGCGATTTACATGCTCTCGGACAATCCTTTGGAAAAATTGCGCAGCGGTTTGCGCGAGTATATCTATTTCGGTTTGAAACATCCGAGCCAGTACGAAATCGTTTTTATCACGCCTTTGCCAACCAATGTCGAAAGCAGTTTTGAAGAATCGAACGGCAAAATCGCCTTTGACACGATGCGCATCGTGATTACCGAATGTGTTTCCGCGAACCTTTTGAAACACAACAACGTAGAATTAATCAGCCAGACGCTCTGGGCAGGCATTCACGGCGTCACATCGCTTTTGATTCAACACACGGGTTTTCCGTTTGTCGAGCGCGAAATATTGATCGACAGCGTGATCGATACTTTAATTTCAGGCATCAAAGCCTGAAAAAATTTTGGACTTTAACTTAACAGCGTTATTTAAGGAGATAAATTATGACGGCAGACAAAATATTTTCGATTGCAAATCTGATTGCGATGCTTAGTTGGATACTTTTACTGGTTGCGCCGCGTTTTGTTGTGACACGCAAAGTCATTCTTTCGGGCGCGATTCCGCTGCTGTTATCGGCAGCGTATTTGATTTTGATTGTGATGTTTTTCGGCAAGGCGGACGGCGGTTTCGATTCGCTCGCGAATGTGATGAAACTTTTCACGAATGAATGGGCGGTTCTCGCGGGTTGGATTCATTATCTCGCGTTCGATCTGTTCGTCGGCACCTGGGAAGTGAAAGACGCGCAAGAAAGAGGAATTTCGCACTGGTTCGTCATTCCGTGTCTGGTTTTAACGTTTCTGTTCGGTCCGATCGGCTTTTTGTTTTACAGCATTTTGCGGCTTTTCCTGAGCAAGGAGGCAAAAAATGATTAAGGAATTATTTGAAAAGCACCGCGCTTTGATGATTGCGGGCGCCGTTTCCCTGGTGTGTTTTGTGGTTTTGGCGGTTCTTTCGCTGTTTGATTCAACCGAAATTTTAGGCATCAATCGCTGGATCAAACCGATGAAGTTTTTCGTTTCGATTGCAGTTTATGCCTGGACGGTCGCGATTTACCTGAATTTTCTGAACGGCTACAAAAAATCGGCGCGCGTTATTTCGTGGGGTACGATTTTGATATTTTTGATCGAGATGATTATCATCGTCACGCAGGCGGCACGCGGCACGACTTCGCATTTCAATCTCAGAACGCCGCTTGACGGAATGCTTTTCTCGATCATGGGTTTGTCGATCGTTTTTAATACAATTCTTGCCGTATATTTGCTTTACCTGTATTTCAAAGCCGAGATCGATTTGCCGAAAGCGATTGTCTGGGGAATGCGTCTCGGACTGATCTTGTTTCTCGCATCGAGTTTTGAAGGCGGCTATATGTCCACGCAAATGGGTCACGCGGTCGGCGTGGCGGACGGCGGCGCGGGTTTGCCGGTTGTTAATTGGTCAACCAAAGGCGGCGATTTGCGGGCGGCGCATTTTATCGGGATGCACGCTTTTCAAGCCGTCCCGTTTTTCGCTTACACGCTCGAAAAATACAAGGTAAGATCGACAACCGCCGGAACATTTGTATTCGCCGCCGTTTATTTTGCCATTTTCACGGCAGTTTTCGTGCAGGCATTGCTCGGCAAACCGCTTTTAGCTTTTTAGACAAATGAAAAACGAACCAACAACCTCGCATCAGATCGCAAAGGTCATCTCAGTCATCGGGCATCCGTTTGTTTTGCTGGCGCTGACGATTTTAGTGGCTGCGGCTTCCCGTGAATCGCCGGCGCGAGCCGCAGGCATCGGTGCAATCGCAATTTTAGCGACGATTTTTCCGATGCTTTTTATTATCCGGCAGAAGGTTAAAGCTGGAAAATGGAGCGACCACGACGTTTCCGACGCCGCCGAACGGCGCAATTTTTACCCGCTGATGATGGCTGTCTTAGGATTTTCGCTGGTTGTTTTTTATCTGCTCGGTTTCCCGCGTCCGCTGCTTGTCGGGATGATTATCAGTCTGGCGATTTTATTCGTCGCGATGGTCATCAATCGCTGGTCGAAAATCTCCCTGCATTTAACTTTCGCCGTTTATTTTGCAGTTTCGCTTCTGGCAGTTAATTACTGGATGAGCGGAGGTTTGCTGGCATTGGCGATTGCCGTCGGGTGGTCGCGTATCAAGCTCGAACGGCACAACCCGGCACAAGTTTTGAGCGGTGCACTGCTCGGCGCGATCGCCGGAATCTTTCTGCTCAAAGCAAACGGCTTTTTCTAAATGACTAAACGTAATTTTACAAAACACTCCGGCTAAACTTTCCGAGCATTGCTTTTCGCCTGATATTTTGCCAATCTTTGACCTAACAATGGCAGAACATATTTTAGAGCGCAAACAGATCATCGAGCGACCACGCCGGGAAGTTTTCGACTTTTTCGCCGACGCGGGAAATCTCGAGCGCATAACGCCGCCCGAACTCAATTTTCATATCACCACGCCGCAGCCGATCGACATCAAAAAAGGCGCGCTGATCGATTACGAGTTAAAACTGCGCGGCATTCCGATCCGCTGGCGCACGGAAATCACGCAATGGAATCCGCCGTTTGATTTTGTTGACACTGCGCTCAAAAGCCCGTATAAACAATGGATTCACCTGCACACTTTTGAAGAAGGCGCACAAGGCGAAACGATTATGAAAGATATCGTGCGCTATCGCCTGCCGCTCGAACCGCTCGGCGACATCGCGCATTTTTACGTCAAAAAAGAGTTGAAATATATTTTTGATTACCGCTACAAAGTAATTGAAGAGATTTTTAAGACGAAATAAAAGTGAAAGTCATCGAGTTCAAACTTTCCCAAGACTTAAATCTTGAAATGGTCGAAATTCCCGCCGGAAGTTTTCTGATGGGAAGTTCGGAGTTTGAAACTGAGAA
>DATLOR010000312.1:0-5354 GCA_035536135.1 Pyrinomonadaceae bacterium
AGAGAGGATTTTTCTTCAAACAAAGAATGGCTGATTAATAAATTGAGAGATCGTCCTTTTTTCTATACTGGTCGTCCGTTTGCTAATGTTGACGAATTAGTTTTGAGTAAATACGAAATCACCGCTTATTGCATTAACGAACAAACTTCGAAAGCAGAAGTCTGTGCCCTGGACAGCGAGATCGAGATTGCCGCAAAGGGCGAAAGCAGCGACCCGACTGATGTTTTAACTTATAATTACACGGTTTCGGGCGGCAAAATTACCGGCACAGGCACAAATGTCACGTGGAACTTAACCGGTGTTAAACCGGGGAAATATACGATCACGGCGGGCGTTGACAACGGCTGCGGCGTTTGCGGCACGACGAAAACCGAAACGGTTGAAGTTAAAGATTGCCCCGATTGCCGGATAAAAGAAAAGTTGTAAAATTGGAGCGCGGGCATCCCTGCCCGCTTCGGGTTTGTTAAGCGCAAGCGAAAACAAACTTTATTCTCGTCATAAACAAGTTGAAAATAATGTGTGAACTGCGTTCTTTGCAAAGCCTCGAACGCTGGCGGGCAGAGATGCCCGCGCTCCGGCTAAAACTTATGAATTCAAAACTTATTCGGCTTAATCTCGCTTTGCTTTTTGCGCTCGTTTTCGTTTTCTCCGTCAGGGCTGACGAGGTTGATAAACTTGTCCGCGCCGTGATGCAGGAACGAAAAGTTCCGGGCGCGGCGGTCGCGGTCGTCAAAAACGGCAAGGTCGTCAAAAAGCAGGGCTACGGTTTGGCGAATGTCGAATTAGATGTTCCGGCGACGGCTGATACGGTGTTTGAGATCGGTTCGGTGACGAAGCAGATGACCGCCGCCGCCGTCATGCTGCTGGTCGAAGACGGCAAGATAAACTTGGACGAAAAGATCTCGAAATATCTGCCCGATACGCCCGAAGCGTGGAAAAACGTTTCGGTCAGAAATCTTCTGACGCATACTTCGGGCATCAAAAGCTATACGGCGATCGGCACGGGGTTCGAGCTGTCGAAGCATCTCAAACGCGCCGAATTTATCAAGGCTTTAGCGAGCTACCCGCTCGATTTTGAAACGGGTTCGCGCTATTCATACAGTAATTCTGGCTATAACTTGCTCGGCTTTATCATCGAAGCCGCGTCGGGTAAATCCTACTGGGATTTTATGCGCGAACGGATCTTCCGGAAACTCGGAATGACTGAGACCTTTGACCGCGACCCGAAATACATCGTCAAAAACCGCGCGACCGGCTACGAGCTTGAAAACAATTCGTACACCGGGCGCGATTACGACCTGACCGACCTATTTAGCGCGGGCGCGATCATCTCGACGGTCGGCGATCTGGCGAAATGGGACGCCGCGTGGCGCAATGACACTCTGCTCAAAAAGGAAAGCAAAGCGCAGGCTTGGAAACCGTTTGTTTTGAGCGACGGCAAGCCGAGTTTATATGGTTTCGGCTGGAACGTCGCCGATTTTCGGGAACATAAACTTATCAGTCACAGCGGTTCGACCGCCGGTTTCAACGCGCAGATCTCACGCTTCACGGACGACGATCTGAGCGTCATCGTGCTGACGAATCTGGGCGACGCGGGTTTCGCGGGAACGATCGCGCGCGGCATTGCCAAAATTTATATTCCTTCGATTTCGATCAAAGCGATGAAGCCGCAATCGGGCGCGGATGCGAAGCTGACGCAGATGTTCACGAATGCTTTACGCGAGCGGATGGAAAATAAATTCAGCGTCGAACAGCTGACCGATAATTTGATAAAATCGCTTTCGACCGACCGCGCCAAAGCGGGCAACGCGCGCATCGCCGCGTTCGGCGCAGTTAAAAACTTAACGTTTGTCGGCGGCGAAACTTCCGAAAGTTCAAAAATTTACCGCTACCGAGCCGAAACCGCAAAACGCTTTTTTCTGTGGCGTTTCGCGGTCAACGGCGAAGGCAAGATCTCGGAAATGACGCTCGAAGACGAGGAATAAAACAATTAATTTTATTGAGCGTAATTTTATTAAGCGAAGAAAATCATTGTTTTGGGGTTCCAAGTTATAATAAAATGTTCATCTCATAATTTCACAAGAGGTAAATAATGTTAAAAAACAGCTCTTTGCGCTCGGTCTTCGGATCGTGCTTTAAATTTTCACTGACTTTCCTGTGCTTTCTTCTACTAACTTTTCAGATCAGCGCGGTTGTCCGCGACGGTCAGCTTGATCCGAACTTTTCGGCTTATCCGATCTCGGTCGGCAGCGGCGGTATCATCTATGATTTTGCAACGCTGCCGGACGGCAAGATCCTCGTTGCCGGAGGAATCAGCAGTGTGAGCGCGGGAAGCTCGAACGGCATTGCCCGTTTGAATGCCGACGGTTCGTTTGACGCCGCCTTTAACGGCAAGGCAAACGCCGCCGTCAGCGCGATTTTTCCGCTCAGTGACGGAAAGATCCTGATCAGCGGCGATTTTTCTCAATACAGCAATGTTGCCCGCAACCGGATTGCGCGGATCAATTCCGACGGCACTTTGGATACGACGTTTAACCTCAATTTCGGCACGGGTTATGTGCAGATCGTGGCGGTTCAACCCGACGGCAAAATGATCGTCAACGGGACATTTACCGCCGTTAACGGCACGCCGCGAATCCGTCTGGCGCGGCTCAATGCGGACGGCAGTCTCGATTCGAGTTTTGAAGTCGGCGGCGGTATTTCAAATGCCGGAGTCTATCGCGGAGCGGTCTTAGCGGATGGCAAGATCTTGCTGGCGGGCAGCTTCACGTCCTATGACGGCGTGCCGCGCAATGGAATTTTGCGGCTTAATTCAAACGGTAGTCTTGACCCGGGTTTTGTTCCGGGAATCGGCGGCAGTTCAAACGAAATCTTTGATATGAGTCTGGCAAATGATGGAAAGATTTGTATCGTCGGCGAAATCGAAAGCGCCAACACGGTTCGCCGTTTGAATGCCGACGGCAGTGTCGATTCGACTTTCAACATCGGAAACACCTGGACCAGCGGGCGCATGTATGCCGTTCTGGCACAGCCCGACGGAAAGGTTTTGATCGGCGGTTCGTTTGACAGTATTTTTATTAACAGCACCGTTCAATACCGTCTTTTCCGCTTTAATGCCGACGGCAGTCCCGACAGCACGTTTGTCGGTCAAGCCGGTTCTTCATTGAGTTCGGGCGATGTCCGCGCTTTTGAATTGCAAAACGGCAATAAGATCTTGGTCGGTGGAGATTACCCGCAATTGAACGGCTTATTTCGCGGCGGGATCGGCAGGCTTAATCTCGACAGCAGTCTGGACACCTCGTTCGCCGGTTTTTTCGGTTCTTTTACAACGCCGAATGTCTTTTGTCTGCTCCCCGACGGGAAAATCTACGTCGGCGGTAATTTCAGCGCGATCGGCACTTCATTCAAACCGTTTTTCGCCCGTCTGAACAGTGACGGGAGCGCGGATAATTCCTTCAGCCTTGATTCGCGAGTCGATAACAGCATCTACTCGATCGCGATTCAGCCTGACGGAAAGATTCTCCTCGGCGGCTATACCGGGGACGATTTCAGCCGGATCGTGAGCAAAGGCGTTTGGCGGATCAACGCGGACGGAAGCTTGGACACGACCTTTAATACGCAAATCGCCAAACTGGAAACTGTCAGATCGATCATCGTTCAGCCGGACGGGAAGATCCTGATCGCCGGAGCTTTTACGAAGGTCAACAATGTCGCCCGGACGAGTCTGGCGCGGCTCAATGCGGACGGCAGTCTGGACACGGCGTTCAACCCGGTTCTCGGCGGTATTTCCGCCAATGCGATCGCCCTTCAAGCGGACGGCAAGATCATGGTCGGCGGCAATTTTAATAACGTCGGCGGCAGTCCGGTCGGCAATTTCGCCCGCCTCAATGCAGACGGAACTCTCGATTCTACTTTTAATACCGGAAGCGGCGCGAATTCGACCGTCAATTCATTTCTCATCACACCGGCAGGCAAAATTTACGTCGGCGGTAATTTTTTCACCTTCAACGGCGCATCCTTGCGTTCACTGGTCAGATTAAATGCCGACGGTTCGCTCGATAATAAGTTTAACGCGCAGAGGCTTTCATCGAGCGTCAGCTCAATTATTCAGCTTCCTGACAATAAAATCCTGATCAGCGGCGCGGTTTCGATAACTTTCGATTCGGCGCCGCGCGAAAGGATCATCCGGCTGTTTGAAAACGGCGTCATCGATTACAGTTTCGATGTCGGAAAAATGTTCCGAAACGGCTCAACCGGCGGAGTTTTTCAAACCGCCGTACAACCGGACGGTAAAATTCTGGCGGGCGGTTCGTTTGACACGGTCAACGGCAGTACGCGCTGGGGATTGATGCGTTTAAATACTTTTGCCCGCGTGTCGCCGGCTTTTTATGATTACGAAGGCGACGGCAAATCCGATATTTCGGTTTACCGCCCGGGTACCGGAACATGGTATCGGATGAATAGTTATTTTAACCAATTCCGCGCTTTCCGGTTCGGTCTCGGCGAGGACAAAATCATGCCCGCTGATTTCGACGGTGATTTTCTGACCGATGTTGCCGTTTTCCGTCCCGCAGAAGGAAACTGGTATGTTCAAAACAGCGGCACCGGCACTTATACGACAATTCACTTCGGCTTAACCGGCGACATTCCGGTGGCTAAAGATTTCGACGGCGACGGTAAAGCCGATTTTGCGGTTTTTCGTCCTTCCACGGGCGTTTGGTATTTACTGCAAAGCCGCGACGGGTTTGCCGCTTTACAGTTCGGTCTGAGCGAAGACCTCCCGACCGCCGCCGATTTTGACGGTGACGGCAAATGCGATATTGCGGTCTTTCGTCCCTCGACCGGCATCTGGTACATCATTAATTCAAGTAACGGCGGAATCGTCACTTTATCATTCGGCTCAAGCAGCGACATTCCGGTTCCGAATGATTTTGACGGAGATTATAAAGCTGATATTGCGGTCTTTCGTCCTTCGGATGGAGTTTGGTATATTTTACAAAGTTCGCAAGGCTTGCGGGCTTTTCAGTTCGGAATCGACGGCGACAAACCGGTCGTCGCCGATTACGACGGCGATGATAAGGCGGATATCGCAGTTTACCGAAGCGGGATCTGGTATATTTTGAATAGCTCGACCTTCACTTATACGATCGCCAACTTCGGATTATCCGGCGATACGGCGCTGACAAACTGATCGAATTGATTTTTCTGAAAATAATAAGCCGCTAAAATATTACTGATATTTTAGCGGCTTATTTGCATTTTTATCCTGCCGCGGAGTTTCACAACAATGAATTTAAAATCTATTTCATTAAGACCAAAGCCGGTTATCCGCTGATCTTCTCCCAACGGACTTT
>DATLOR010000313.1:0-17252 GCA_035536135.1 Pyrinomonadaceae bacterium
GATCGGGATTCCGTATGTCGTCGTCGCCGGAAATCAGCTGCGGGTGCCGGTAAATTTTACGGATTGGGGCGATCAGAGCGATCCGGGACCGTATCCGATTCCAACGAACGCGCCGATCGAAGGCGGCGCAAATTCAACGGGCGACCGCCACGTTCTGACGATCGACCGCGACAACTGGAAACTTTACGAAACATATTATTCGTTTCCGATTTCGGGCGGCGCGAGCTGGAACGCGTCGAGCGGCGCGCTGTGGAATTTCAATTCGAACAAACTGCGCCCCGAAACCTGGACTTCCGCCGATGCCGCCGGACTTCCGATCTTTCCCGGACTTGTGCGGCGCGATGAAGTCGTGCAAATGGCGGAAATCCGCCACGCGCTTCGTTTTACGATTCAAACCAGCCGCAAATCTTATGTTTATCCCGCGACGCATCAAGCCGGAAGCACGACCAACGTAAACGCGCCGCCGATGGGTTTGCGCGTCCGGCTGAAATCAAGTTTCAACGTCAACAGCACGAGTTTTTCGCCGAACGTCCGTGTGATCTTGCGGGCGATGCAGAAATACGGAATGATCGTCGCGGACAACGGCTCGAACTGGTATGTCAGCGGCACGCACGACCCGCTTTGGAACGACGATGAATTGAGCGTGCTCAGCCAGGTCAAAGGCTCGGATTTCGAAGTCGTCCAAACGCCGAATCATCTTTTGATGCCGCAGAGCGATTTTGACGGCGACGGGCGCAGCGATCTTTCGGTTTTTCGACCGTCAAACGGTGTGTGGTACGCGTCGCGCAGCAGCGACGGCGGATTCAAAGCGCAAGCCTTCGGACTCGCGACCGACAAACCCGCGCCGGGCGATTACGACGGCGACGGTCTGACCGACAACGCCGTTTTTCGCGACGGTGTCTGGTATGTTTCGAACAGCTCGAATAATTCGTACCGCGTCGAGCAATTCGGCTTGACGGGTGATCTGCCGACCGCCGCCGATTTCGATGCGGACGGCAAGACGGATCTCGCGGTTTTTCGACCGTCAAACGGCGTTTGGTATATCCGCCACAGTTTCGACAATTCGTTTCGCGCCAATCAGTTCGGTCTCGGCACGGATAAACCGACGGTTGCCGATTACGACGGCGACGGTCGCGCCGATATTGCCGTTTTTCGTCCTTCGACCGGCGTTTGGTGGATTCTGCAAAGTTCAAATAACGGTTATCGCTCGCAGCAATTCGGATTGAACGGCGATGTTCCCGTAGCCTCGGATTATGATGCCGACGGCTTGGCGGACATCGCGGTTTTCCGTCCGTCAAACGGCGTTTGGTATATCGCGCAGAGCACCGGCGGAACCCGCATCACGCAATGGGGACTCAGTTCCGACCGACCGACGCCGGGCGATTTTGACGGCGATAATCGCTCGGATCTGGCGGTTTATCGCCCGTCCGAAGGCGTTTGGTATATCCTGCAAAGCTGGAACAACACATTCCGCGCCAACCAATTCGGCTTAAACGGCGACATACCCGTTCAGTCGGCTTATCTGCCGTAGAAACAATTTAAGACCGAGAGCGCAGGCGGGGTCGCCTGCGCTCTCGGTCAAAATCACGAATTAAAGTTATTTAAGTGAAATTTTTTGGAAACATTTGATAGTCTGTCATTGTATTATTTTTTGACTTGATCGGATGTTGAAAATTTTCGCCAAAATCTCGATGACGCTTTTTCTCTGTGCCGTGCCGTTTTTGTTTTACGGCTTCGGCGGCGAAATGCTGCGGATCATCGGAAAGATATCTCTGAAAGATCCGCGCTGGCTCGCGTTTCTGGCGGGATTGGTGATCTTCTTTCCGTGTCTGTTCGTCGCCAAACGTCTTTTTTTGAGCGCGTGGAATTATCTCGAAACGCTCGAACACGAACTAACGCATCTTTTGATCGGCTTACTGTTTTTGAAAATTCCGGTCGGCATCCGCGTCAGCGCGCACGAAGGCGGCGAAGTCCGGCAGATCGGTCGCGGCACGACCGGTCAAACATGGGTCACGCTCGCGCCGTATTTTTTCCCGACGATTTCCCTATTTGTCCTGATTTTCGCGTATTTTATCGATTTGAATCCGAAGACCTTTCTCGCCGTTCTCGGCTGGACAGCCGCTTTTCATCTCGTCACAAATTGGAGCGAAACGAGCTTTCGCCAGCCGGATCTGCAAAAAGCGGGTGTTTTGAAAACGCTTCTGATCCTGCCGGTTATGAACTTGATCTCCTACGGCTCGATCCTCGCTTTTGTCGGTGACGGGCGCAAAGGTTTCGGGGTTTTCTGGTATGAAGGCTTGCGCGGAAGTTTTAATCTCGTTTCCGCGATCTGGCACCGAATATTTTAAGAAAAAAGGCTGTTCCGGGTAAACAGCCTTTTTTTATGAACATCTTAAAACGGCTTGAACTGATAGACGATGACTCCGGTGACTTTGACCGGTTGTTTTGAAAGAAACGTCGGCGTGAATTTGCTTTGACGGGCGGCGCTGACCGCGACCGCACGAAGCAAAGGGTGTCCGCTCACGGCGGTTGCCGAAACGACATTGCCGTTTTCATCGATCAGAACCTGCACATTGACCGCGCCTTCGGCACGAACCGCTTTGGCAGTCGCAGGATACGGCGGTTTTACTAAATTAACGGCTTTGCCGTTGATCACGCCCAACGATACAGTTGCAGGTTTTTTCGGCGCATCTTCAACTTTCGGTGACGGTTTAACAACTACTTCCGGCGGTTTTTCATCTTCTTTAACTTCCGAAATGGTCGATTTGATACCGTCGCCGGGTTCTACGCTATCCGAACTACGACTGCGATAATTATTCTCCGTGCCTTCCGTGTAATCATTCGCTTCTGTTCGTGTTAGCGGAGCGGAATTAAGTTTTCGCGAGTCTTCCAACTTTGGCGGCTTGTTGAGCGAGTCTTCCATTCTCGCAATCTTTTCGATAACCGTTGGTCTTTCGCTGTTGTTTGTCGTTTGCTCTCTCTCGGGGTTTCGTTCGGGTTCCGGCTTCGGTGGCGGTGCTTGGTCAATTACCGGAACTGGCGCGACCAAGCGCGACAATTCAAATTCGCCCGTTCCCATTCCGAAATTTTTTGCAAAAAGGCTGTACGTCCAGCCGCTCATCAGGACGGCGACCAAAACTCCGAGCGTGGAGATCAGAAAACCGCTTCTTCGCGCATTTTCCCGGTTATGTTCTTTCGATTCGATAAGTTGATTTAACATTTTTCATTCCTCCTTTGTTTCCGGTGCCGTTTGGTCAAAGTTTTTTTTGAAAAAGTGCGGTAAAAATTTACCTGCGCGAACTTAGACACCGGATTTCGGGATTTGTTCCCGAAGTTTTTCGGAAAAATGCGGTAAAATCATTTTCGGCAGATTATGAACGGAAAAAACAGAAATGATATTCGCCCCGGACTGCGCGTCGCGATCGTCCTCAAACAAGATCAGCGCACCGGCAAACAAACCGTCGGCATCGTCAAGGACTTGCTGACCAACTCGAAATTTCACCCGCACGGGATCAAGGTCCGGCTCACCGACGGACAGGTTGGTCGCGTGCAGGAAATTCTTGAGCCTGAATAGTTTATCCAAAGAAACCTGACTATTTTCGGGTTAATTTTGCGCAAAAAAAGAGAAACATAAATTACCTTTATGTTTCTCTTTTGATTTGTGCTTTTACGCCGTTCTACGGCACAAAAGCGGCGGGAACCGCCACGTCTCCGGCAGAACCGAAAGTGGTTATTAAAGTTCCGGCGGTGGTCGCCTGAATATACCAGGTCGATTGGGACGAACGGAAAACCGCAAAATCAAATTTGCCGTCGCCGTCGTAGTCGCCCGCCGCAGGAGTATCGCCGCTCGTGCCGAACGGAACTGAAAAGTAATTTCCGTTTTCGCTTCTCAAAACGAACCATTCGCCGGTCGAGGGTCGCCAAAATGCAATATCGGTTTTGCCGTCGCCGGTATAGTCGCCCTGTACGGGTTTATCGGTCGATGAACCAAACTGCGCCGCCGCAATCTGCCCGTCCGAGCTCCGCGTGTACCACCATTCGCCGACCGCCGGACGGAAAATCGCGAGGTCTGATCTGCCGTCGCCGTCGTAATCGCCGACCACCGGGACATCGCCCTCGATTCCGAATTGCTGAATCGCAAATCCGCCCGACGAACGCTGGATATACCAGGTTGACGTTGACGGACGAAAAACGGTCAGATCGCCTCTGCCGTCGCCGTCGAAATCACCGACCGCCGGAATATCGCCCGCCGCGCCGAACGGAATCGAGTAAAAACTATTGTCTTCACTGCGTAAAATAAACCATTCGCCCGTCGAGCCGCGCCAGACGGCAATGTCCGTTTTTCCGTCGCCCGTAAAATCGGTCGGAACAAGTTTGTCCGTGCTGAGACCGAATTGTAAAACCGCGGTTTGATTATTACTGCTCTTCGAATACCACCATTCGCCGGAGCTCGGGCGGAAGATCGAAATATCGGTTTTGCGGTCGCCGTCAAAATCAAAGAGCTGACTTCGGTTGGGAATGCTGACCGTGACCGTATTATCCGAACTTGTCGAAGCCAGACTCGGATTGCCGAGAGCATCGGCGGCGGCTCCGGCGATCACGCTCGCCCGTACCTGTCCGCTTGAAGTAATGCCGCTCACGCTGACCGTGTAAACATTACCGCTGCCCGTCACATTAATGACGGCGGATGAAACATTGGCGGTCGAACCGCTCAGTGAAATGTCAGAAGCGGTAAGTCCGGTCACAATTTCGCTGAAAACAACCGTAAAATTAACGGGCTGCGTTGAAGCCGGATCGGATTGTCCGATGGCTTGATTGATCGTCACGGTCGGTGAAACATTGTCAATTCTGACAATATTATCCGTACTCGTTGACGCGAAGCTCAAGTTTCCTAAAGCGTCCTGCGCCGCGCCGCTAATGATCCGCACCTGAAGAGAACCGCCGTTTGAAACGATCGTTCCGCCGATCGCCACGTTATAAGTCGTTCCGCTTCCCGTAATAGTTACGGTTGCCTGCGTGGTGCTGACTGACGATCCCGTAAAAGAAATGTCCGTCGAATCGAAGCCTGTCACGGGTTCGCTGAAAACAACCGTGAAATTGATCGGCAGGACGGAAGTCGGATCAACTTGCCCGACGGCTTGATTGAGCGTCACGGTCGGCGAAGTATTATCGAGAGTGACGACATTGTCGGTGCTGGTCGAAGCAACGCTCTGATTACCTGCCCCGTCGGAGGCGGCTTGCGAACGGACGGCTGCCGTCACGAAACCGCCGTTTGAAGTCAGACCGCTGACCGCCACATTATAGACGGCACCGCTTCCGGTAACGGTGATCGATGCCGAACCGATGTTTGCCGTTGAGCCGGTCAAAGAAATATCCGCATTATTAAAACCCGTCACCGGTTCGCTAAAGATAACCGTAAAGTTCACCGGCATATTTCTTGTCGGGTCTGCCTGTGCCGCCGCCTGGTTGATCGTGACGGTCGGCGCGGTGTAATCGAGCGTGATACTGTTGTCGGTCGAGGTCGAGGCGACATTTGCGTTTCCGGCGACATCCTGTACGGCGTTTGCCGGAACAGAAGCGCGCACTATTCCGTCCGGGAAAATGCCGCTGACGGAAATATTGTAAGTCGGACTGCTGCCCGAAATATTGATAACTGCCGACGAAACGCCCGCCGTCGAATCTGCCAGCGAAACATCCGCCGCATCAAAGCCCGTCACCGCTTCATTGAAAACGGCGACATAATTGAGCGGTTGGGCGGTCGTCGGGTCGAACTGAATCGTCGCCTGATTAACCGTCACGGTCGGCGCGGTCGTATCGATCATCACCGTTAAATATTCGCTGAAAAGACTCGGCACGCCGTTGATGACCTGTCTCGAATTATATGAAAATACGCCGCCTCCCGCAGGCAGGTTGCTGTCGTTGAAGGTAACGGCAGTGCCGCTTGCCACGACACTGTTGATCAAAGTTCCGTTGCGGTAAAACTCGACCGTCGCACCGCTTGTCACGCTGCCGATGTCGAACGTCAGATTGCGGCTGTTCGTGATGTTATCCGTACTGCTTATTCCGGTATCGCTTGCCGCCTGCAAATCGGCAACACCCGGAGCCGGCGAGCCGGTCGGACCAGTCAATTCAAATGAACCAACATCGACGATTGCCGAACCGTTGCCGTCACCGTCCTGCGGACGTGCGACGCCGCGCTGGTCGGTCGTCAGCGGCGATTCCAAACAGCCGCCGTTTGCCATTGAAATAAGAACACAATTGTTCCCGCGATCGACCGCCGGACTGGCGGCACTGAGAATCGCATGGGTCGGAGTAATGCCGCCGTTATTGCTTAATTGTGGGTCAAGCTGCGGATCAACATTCAACTGATCTGTCGGCGAGCTGTTGCGAGTAACAATTCCGGCTGTATTACCGATAATATTATTCCCGTACGACCAGTAGTCACCACCTATGTCGCCGGTGGGATTACCGCCGATATTACTGTTGGAAATAATCGAATTTTGCGCATACAAAACAGGATAACTGGTTTGAAAAGAAACCATCCGAATGCTACCGCCCGTATTGAATGCCACGGTTGAATTATAAAGGTAAATATCGCGATCGCTGTAAATCCCGCCGGTTAAAGCTGCTGTGTTATCGCTGATGGTCGAATTGATGACCGTCAGTTTTGAAATATTATAGATTGCGCCGCCGTAAATGCTCGAAGTATTGTTTGAGATCGTCGAATTCATGATCGTGACCTTTCCAGCCAGATACAATGCGCCGCCGCTCCCGCTGTTGATGACCGTCTGATTTCCGCTGACGATCGAATTCTTTAACACAAGGTTTTGAAGCTCCGGCTGGTCAAAGGTTCCCCCATACATCGCAATCGCACCGCCGAGGGAATTAATATTGGGATTCGTTCCGCTGTCCTGTCCGTTTCCGCCGGTAATCTTCACACCGTCGATCACCGTGTAGGTGTCGATGCCGAAAATACGCCCGTTATTGTTGCCGTTAATGGTCAGCAGATTCGCGCCGGGACCGCTGATGGTCAGCGTTTTGCTGATGCCCACCGCCCGGTCGGGCAGAATAACGATCTGACCGCTCGTCAGCGTAATCGTTTGCGGCGTGCTGAAAACCGTCATATCAAAAACGATCGTATCGTTCTGATTATTGACGTTTGAATCAAGGACGGCTTGACGGAGACTGCCCGCGCCGCTGTCGTTCGTGTTGGTCACGGTCAATGTCGCCGCGTAATTTTTTTCGACGATCGCCAAACAAAAAATTAAAGTCAGAGCTGCGATTGTAATTCTAAGGTATTTCATATTCTTAATTGAAGTTTTGGATTGAACAAGCCCGAACGCTCCCCTCGGAGAACGTTCGGGCTTAAAGTTTAGTTATTGGAAACAAACGGAATCGGAATATCATCCGCCAATCCGAATTGCTTGGTTACATAAGTATTGGTCGAACTCAGCCAAATCCACCAGGTTCCGTTTCGATAAACAGCAAAGTCGGTTCGATCGTCGCCGTCATAATTTCCCGGAACCGGCTTATCGCCTGCATTTCCCCATTGAAATATGGTAACGCTCAAGTCCGAACTGCGGGAAACATACCAGACTCCGGCGCGGAAAACGGCAATGTCCGCTTTCCCGTCGCCGTCATAATCCGCCGGAACGGCTTTATCGCCGGTCTGACCGAAACTCGTTGCCGAATAACCGCCGTCGGTGCTTCGCAGTATGTACCAGACGCCTGTTTCGGGTCGGAAAACGGCAACATCGGTTTTCCCGTCGCCGTCATAATCCGCCGGAACGGGCGTATCGGTCGCGAGTCCCCATTGAACAATATTGACCGCGCCGTTCGAGCTGCGCTGAATATACCAGGTTTGGTTGCTCGGTCGGAAGACGGCGACATCGATTCTGCCGTCGTTGTCGTAATCGCCGTGAACGGGAATATCGCCGCTTAATCCGAACTGCTGGGTTCGATTGGCGATCGGCGTGTACCAAACGCCGTTCGCCGGGCGGAAAACGGCAATATCCGTTCGTCCGTCGCCGCTGTAATCGCCGCTTACCGGAATGTCATCGCTTAAACCGTAAAGCGAAGCGGATGTGGTGTTATTTGAACTGAAGTTGAAATACCACGTCCGGTCGCTTGGACGGAAGACCACCACATCCGTCTTTCCGTCGCGGTCAAAATCATTGCTCACCCATTCATCGTCAGTAATAAACACGGTAAACTGCGGGGTGCTGACGGTCGCGTTGGTGACGTTGTAAACATTGACATTGAAGGTTTCATTCGGTTCGTTGATCGTATCGCCGATGATCTGCACGGCGGTGGTCGCCGATTGCTGTTCCGCCGGAATGGTCAGCGGCGTATCCGAAGCAACGTAATCGCGCCCGCTGACCGCCGTCCCGTCGCTCGTTAAAATATTGAGCGTCACGGGCAGATAGGTCGGATTCGACAACTGCACGGTCACCGTCGAATTAACCGTTCCCGTGTCGCCTTCCGTCACAACTCCGGTAAAAAGACTGACCGTCGGGATCGGGTCGTCATTGGTGATCGTTCCTTTGCCCTGGCTGTCGGCAAACGAAACATTGACCTGTTCCGAAAGATTGACGAAAAAGTCCTCGTTGGATTCGTAAATATTGTCGCCAAAAACCAATACTCCGATATTTACCGCGGCAGTTCCGGGAGCAATATTGACCACATTGTTTGCCGCATTGTAATCTCTTGGCGCGATCGCCGTACCGTCGGCGGTCGTATAGCGGAAACTGATCGGCTTTCCGCTCGGAGATGAAAGCGTGACATTAAAATTAAACGACTGAGATGCGCCGCCTTCTGCCTGCGTGACGTCCGTGATCGTGATCGTCGGTTCGGCATCGTTATCGAGGATCGTTCCCGCACCGTCAGCTTTTAGCAAAGCCGCGTTAAGCGGGCTGGTCAGATGAATGACAAAATTTTCATCAAATTCATCGATCACGTCGCCGTTGACCGCGACCGAGATGTTTGCGCTCGTCTGTCCGGCAGGGATTTTCAATCTGCCCGACGCATTGGCAATATCGGTTCCGATCACCGCCGTTTGTCCTTCCAGCGTGTAATTGACGTAAACGTCCTTTGTACTGGCGGACGATAAGCTGACCGTAAAGTCCGCGTTGGCACTTCCGCTGTCGCCTTCCGTGACCGTCACATCGCTGATCGAAATACACGGCTGTGCGCCGGCGGTATTAAACAGCACGGCTCTCGTACGCGTCTGACTCGTGTAGCCGATGTCGATCTTATTGTCCAGGTTATAATCGACGGCAATCAGGTCGCTGATCGTAGGCGACTCGATCCAGTAAAACAGCGGCGTGCTTCCGTAAGGCGCTTGATTTGAAGACGGGACGATCACCAAATTTCCGCGACTGTTGTCGCCGATCAAATAGGCAATATCGTCGAACCCGTCCAAATTAAAATCCGCGCTGATCAAATTAGGATAAGGTGTGGCAACCACAACGGTTTGCGTCGCGGCACCGCCGAACCCGCCGTTTCCGTCGCCGAGAACGCGCGTTATCGTGCCGTTAAAATAACCGGCGAGATCCAAATTTCCGTCGCCGTTCCAATCTCCGGCAACCACGAAGTCCACAATCGGGATCGTCGCGGCAGTCGCGGTAAATTGCCCGGTTCCGTCACCGAGCCAGACCTTGACGGTCGAACCGCTCGTGATGACCAGATCGATCTTATTGTCGTTGTTGAAATCGCCGCTCGTGAGCCGCGTAAAAGCGTTCGGTAAAGTCACCGGAAAATTCGGCGCGGTCGTAAACGTCCCGTCGCCGTTACTGAGCAGTGAGTAACCTTTTCCGTTGTTGTCCGTGATAAAAACGTCGTCTTTCTGGTCGCCGTTGAATTTTCCGACGATAAAACCGCTGATCGTCGCCGGAAACGGCGTTAAAACGGGTTCGTCAATGCCGCCCCCACCGTTTCCGAAACTGATCGCGATCCGTGCGCCGCTTGAATGGATGGTGATCAGGTCATCGTTTCCGTCGGCGTTGAAATCGCCCGACTTGATGCCCGTCATATTATCCCACGCCCCGAGATTCGAAGCGGGCAGAAAACTCTCAAGCTGATCGTTCAGTCCGACCAATACTTCATAAGAATTAGCGGTCACCGAATCCGGGTAATTGTCGTTGTTCATATCCGGCGCAGCAATGAATCTTTTGCCGCCGAGAACCGCCTCCGGTGCCGAAAATTTTTCGTTGCCCTTATTGATCAGCGTATTGATCGCGCCGTAAAGACTGAAGTTGCTCAGCGTGAGCAGATCTTTTTTGTTGTCCTGATTCAAATCGGCGGAAGCGATCGATTGCGCATAGGGCGTCGCCCAAAATTTCTGGCTGCGAAAAGTTCCGTTTCCGGCACCGTAATTGACGGCGACGACCGTGTTAAAGTTAACGGCGACATCCGCGTTGCCGTCATCATTAAAATCTCCGGTCGTCAGATCCATCGGAATAAACTGAGTGCCGACCGGATACTGAACTTTTGTGCCTGCCGTAAACGCCCCGCTTCCGCTGCCGTTCCAAATTTCTAAAAATCTCGTTTGCGGAGTGTTATTACTGTAAGGATAGTTTTCCGACACGATCAGGTCGGCGTTTCCGTCGCGGTTAAAATCGGCGGTTTCGAGCCCCAAAGGCTGTCCGGTCAGATTATAAAAATTGTTGAAAGAAAAACTATTGCCGGAATTGCCCGCCACGATGCCGATTTGCCAGGTAGCGCTTGAACCTGCGCTGGTCACGGCAATGTCGGTGATGTTGTCGCCGTTAAATTTGCCGACCGCAATTCCGCTTTTATTGCCGTCCCACGGAAGAGTCGCGGCAAGACTGAATTGACCGAGCCCGTTGCCGGGAAAGATATTAAAATTAGTTCTCGTTACCGCCGCCAGATCAGGATGCCCGTCGCCGTTAAAATCGCCCGTTTTGAGGTAGTAAAATTCGATGACATTGTTCGGCAGATCCGTAATCACCGGGGCTGAAAATCCGCCCTGTCCGGTATTGAGCAAAACCGTTATTTTGTTGGTGTTGAAATTTCCCCCGGAAGAAGCGCCGATGATATCGATCCTTCCGTCGTGATTCATATCCGCGAGGGTCAAAACACTGATAACCTGTGTTCCCAGAGAAAGCGTCTGCGGCGGAGCAAAACCGCCCGAGCCGTCACCGTAAAAAAACGAAAGGCTCTG
This sequence comes from Pyrinomonadaceae bacterium, assembly GCA_035536135.1. Lineage (GTDB taxonomy): Bacteria > Acidobacteriota > Blastocatellia > Pyrinomonadales > Pyrinomonadaceae > JAFDVJ01. The sequence continues at coordinate 11,183 of DATLOR010000313.1, forward strand.
GGTGGTTTGATTTGTCGTGACCACATCGACGAAGCCGTCATTGTTCAAATCGGCTGTACCAAACGCGTTAATTCGCTGGCTGTTTCGATAATCGGGCGCCAGGTTAAAACTAAAAGGATTGCAGGTTTCGCCTTGCGCCTTTACAATTGCGGTATTGATTATTGTCGCTACCAAGAGAATTAAAAAAGCCTTGAGTATGGATTTAAGGCGTATTTTTAGAAACATAAATTACCTCGCTTCAAAAATTACATTTTGTGATAAATAAAATAAATATAGGTGTGGAAAGCTTCAGTTTTGATATTTTCACACTAAAAGATGTGCAGCTATCTCGGATAGTTGCAAAACACACCGCTAAAAACATCAATATTTTTACCGTCCGATAAATTCGGACGCACTTCGATTAAAGAATTTTGACAGAGCACGATTAATTCAAAATTAATAATCCCGTTAGATTTAAGTTAAAGAAAACCTGAGTTACCGGATTTTAGGCGGCAAATTTTATCTTTGCCGGAAAGGGTTTTGCCCACCTCGAATAAAAAAACGATCGGCGATTCTTTAAGTAAAACCGAATCTTAAGACAATTTTTAAGATTTCCGAATATTTCCGTGAATATCGCGGTTTTATGCAAAACTTTTTTAACCTTGGTCGTGAAAACCGGTTAAAGATATGAGATTTTGCAAGAGAATAAGATTAAACCAACAAAGACGGCTCTGTCAACGCGATTTCGAGGTTAAATCCATACTAAAAAAGTTAAATATTTGTAAAATCTGAAACAATATCGAAATTCTGCGCGTTTAAAAGTTGACTGAAATTCAATCCTGGTCAATAGTCATAAAATATGAAGAGTTCTGTCAAACAAAAAGAAGTGCGTGACGCGATTCTTGACGCGACCGATTCGCTGCTTTCGCGCTACGGTTACAAAAAGATGACGATCGACGATCTGGCAAAGGAAGTCGGCATCGGCAAAGGCAGTGTTTATCTGCATTTCACGAGCAAAGAAGAAATCGTCCTGTCGCATATCGACCGCATTATCGAACAGCTCAAGGGCAAACTTTCGGCGATTGCGAAAAGCAGTGAAAAACCCGAAGCGCGTCTCAGAAAGATGTTGAAAACGCGGGTTTTGCATCGTTTTGAGAGCGTTCAGCATTACACGCAAAACCTGAACGATCTGCTGTCGGCGATTCGTCCGAATTTTCTGGCGCGGCGCGAATTGTATTTTCAGCAGGAAGCGCGGATTTTCGCGGCGGTCATCGAAGACGGTCAACAGAGCGGGGATTTTGCGGCGGGAAATGCGGCGGAAATCGCGGAATCAATGATCTTGGCGACCAATTCCCTGCTTCCTTTTAACCTGACGGTTGAGGAGCTCGGCGACCGCAAAGACACGGAAGCAAAAGCCCTGCGGCTGGCAGATCTGCTTTTGCAGGGTTTGTGCAGCCGAGAGTAAGTTTCTGCATTCAAATAATTTAATTCAAAAAATTCATAGATTTAAAGGAGTAAAACGCAATGAAAAAACAAATCATAAAACTAACTTTATTCGCGCTTGTCGCGATTTCGTTTGTGTTAAATCCCGAAGACGGGCGCGCTCAGCAAGGCGCGAAACAAGCCGATATGACGATCGATGCGGCAACCAGAACGCAGGTTATCGATGCCGTTTTGAAGGAGCTGAACGACCGCTACGTTTTTCCCGAAGTTGCCAAACAGATGGAAACGAATATCCGGCAAAGGATCGGCAGCAAGGAATACGATTCGATCACGAGCGCCGAAGGGTTTGCCAAAAAACTGACGGAAGATCTGCAATCCGTCAGCAAAGATAAACATCTTCGCGTGCGTTATTCGGAACAGCTGATCCCGGTCAGAAAACAGGGCGGCGAGCCGAACCCGGAAGAAAGAGCGCAGTTTGAAAATTATATGAAGCGGATAAATTTCGCTTTTGAAAAGGTCGAACGCCTGCCGGGAAATATCGGCTACATCAAACTGAACAACTTTTTTGCCCCCGAATTAGGCGCGGAAACCGTTGCGGCGGCGATGAATTTCGTGACCAATACCGACGCGCTGATTTTTGATCTGCGCGAAAACGGCGGCGGCGACCCCGAAATGGTCGCGCTCATCAGCTCGTACCTGTTCGGCGACAAACCTGTTCATTTGAACAGTTTATACTGGCGCGAAGGCAATCGTACCGAAGATTTTTTCACCAAGCCGACGGTCATCGGTAAAAAATACGGCGACAAGGACGTTTATATTCTAACTGCCAACCGCACGTTTTCCGCCGCCGAAGAATTTACCAACAACTTAAAAGTCTTAAAACGCGCAACGATCGTCGGCGAAACGACCGGCGGCGGCGCAAATCCGGGCGGAATGTTCCGGGTCGGCGAACATTTCGGCGTTTTTGTCCCGACCGGACGCGCCGTCAATCCGATCACCAAAACGAACTGGGAAGGCACGGGCGTTGAACCGGACGTCAAAGTTTCCAAAGAACTCGCGCTGAAAACGGCTTATCTGACGGCTTTGAACAAATCGCTCGAAAAAACGAAAGACGAAGATTTCAAACGCGGTTTGAAGGACGTGATCGAAAAAACTCAGAAGGAACTCGACGATATGAAAAAAGTCGCGCAAAAATAAAGCTTTTCTGAAAACCGATCAAAAAAGGCGAGCTTATCCTAAAAGCTCGCCTTTTTTGGTTAAAGCAAAATATCTTTTCTATTTCTTAATTTGAAAATAAGTCTTGTCGGCTTCCGACCATTTGTTCGGGTCGAACAGTTTTTCGTCCAGTTTGACATCGGTTTGAATGTCCGAATAGTCCTCGGTGATCACCTTTTTCCCATCGACGTTAAAAATTACTTCCGCCGAAACCCAGCCGCCGCCTTTCGCCTTTTGATATTTATTAAATTGCGTTTCCTGCACCTGTTTTTTGTCCTTTCCGCCGAGCTCGATCAGCCTGACGAAATAAAGATTCTTTTTATCGATCCAGAATTGCGGCGCATTTAGATCGCCCTGTTTGGCGCCGACCACATAAACGGGTTTGCCCTGCCACGTTTCTTCGTGCAAAACCGATAAATCAATCTCTAGATCTTTAAGTAGTTTGACGGTTGTTTCGACCGGCTGGGCGTAAACGTCAAAGCCTAAAACGAGCAGCGGATGAATTCGCGGCGTACTGCGGAGAAGTTTTCCGCCTTTGATACTGTGCTGCATATTGTCAACAAACATAAATCCGTTGCCGTCTTCGAGCGGCGTCACGTCAACGCGCAGTTTTCCCGGCACGGACATCGCTTCATACCACGTCGAAACCTGCGTCGTTCCGTCGGGTTTGTATTGGGTGGTTTTCTGCACAAAGGTCAGCGTTTTATACCATTTGCCGGCATATTTTTTGTGCATTGCCGTGACAAGCTGCTCGCCGTTCGTGATCTTCGCGGCAAACGCCGGGAGCGCCGTCAGTAATAACAATAGAGCTATTATTTTAAGATTCCGCATTATTTTTCTCCTGTTTGGTTTTTTGTTTTAAAAAGAAAGATTTGCCTTTAAAACGGAAGGTTCGCGGTAAAGTTTCAAATCGAGCCGAGTTTTTTTGAAGGATTATCTTTTCCAGTAGTTTTTGATCTTCAGATCAAGCATCGGAAAGGCGCAGTATTCGCAGTTTCTGCCCGCTTCGCGGAGTTTTTGCACCATTCTGATCGCGGCATCGGCGTTGCGCGTATGAACGATGATCGTCGCGGCGCGCTGCAGATCCTTTTTTTCGTTGAGAAACTCGGCGATCGCATAGCCGGTGCGCGAAAAATCGTCATGGTCGTTTGATTCGTAATGTTCGGGAAGCAGATCGTGGTCGAGAAAGATCGCGTCAAAATTGCCTTCTGCCAGATGCTTTTTAGCCTCTTCGACCGTTTCGGCGATCGTCAGTTCGTCGCCGTCAAATCTTTTCTTAAACCAGCGATGCCGCCGACGGTCGTCGTCGAGCAAAAACACCGAGATCGGTGCGCGTTCGGCATCAAAACTTGCTAACCCGAATCTGATTAACAAACTGCGTAAAATTCCCATAACTTAATAAAACTCTAGAATCCGAAAGTGTTAATATAGCACACGCCGCCGATACAAAAAACGATTCGGATATTTTTTTCACCCGATGTGAATTTTTTGTTAACTGCTAAGTCTTGTGTTTTCAGCAACTTCGTTTTTTCGGCTTTTTAAAAGTGCATGAAAGACCCGTATTTATTGAGTTTAAAAACATAAAAAAAAACTTGAAATCATTTTTTTCGGTGATATAATCCAAAAACAGCTTCAGTATTTTAATGAAACTCGCCCATAAAAAGTACAAGGTCAGTTTAGGGTATAATAAGTTTTAGAATTTGGATGCCGCAAGAAAAAGCCAAAATTCATTCGCTTTTTGCCGTTCCGAACACGGCTCAGGATGCGCCCGATTACGACGTTTACAAAGCGCCGGAAGTTGGCGACGAGCCCGAGATCTGTCCGAAATGCTACGGTTCGGGAATGGAAGTCGTCCCGGGCAAAGGCGCGCGCAAATGCGAATGCCGCAAGCAAAAATCGCATACCAATCAGCTTGATAAAACCCGCATTCCGAAACGCTACGAAGATTGTCATTTTCACAGCTACCGGATCTTGAATCCGTCGCAGGAACGCGCCTTCAAATATGCGTCGAAGCTGACGATGGAATATCCGGCGATCGAACGCGGGCTGCTCTTTATGGGCACGGTCGGAGTCGGCAAAACGCATCTCGCAGTTTCGATCCTGAAAGGCTTGACCGAACGCGGGTTCGGCTGCTTATTTTACGAATCGGGTTCGCTGCTCAAGGAAATTCAAGGTTCCTACAACATCAATACGCAAACCTCGGAACTGAAACTACTGGCTCCGATCCTCGAAGCCGAAATTCTGGTTCTTGATGAGATCGGCGCGACGAAACCGTCCGAATGGGTACGCGACACGATGGCAAATATCATCAATACGCGCTACAACGACAAGAAATTGACGATCTTTACGACCAATTATCTGGACGAAAAACGCAACGAGCGCGAGGAAACTCTCGAAGAAAGAATCGGCGTTCGTCTGCGCTCGAGAATCTACGAAATGTGCCGCACGGTCACAATGGGCGGCGAAGATTTCCGCCGGACTTTCGACCAGGTTACCCAAATCAAGAAAAACCGCTGATTTTTTAACTGGAGCGCAGACATCCTTGTCTCCTTATGTCGTTTAAAAAACGGCGTAAAATCGCTTCGATTTTCCTACAAATTTTGAGCCGACAAAGTTTTTGAGCGTTTTCAAACGCTTGCGGGCAGGGATGCCTGCGCTCCAATTTTTAATCTGGAGTTTTACGGCGATTGTAAGTTTATAAATTTGCCCCGATTCGGCAATATGGAAAAACTTTCTAACAGAATTCCGTCGCTTGACGGCTTGCGTGCGATCTCGATTGTTCTGGTCATCGCCGGTCACTGGCTTCACGTTCTCGGTTACGGCAATCTCGGCAATCTCGGCAATCTCGGCGTACGCGTGTTTTTTGTCATTTCAGGTTTTTTGATCACCGGACTGCTTCTCAAGGAGATCGAAAAAACTTCCGGCGTGAATCTTTTGAAATTCTACTTTCGCCGCACTTTACGAATTTTTCCGCCGTATTATTTCTATCTTCTGGTCATCGCTGTCATAACCTTTCTCGGCTTTATTTATGTTCCGCTCAAATCCCTGTTTTTTGCTTCCGTTTACATCACCGATTACGCGAATCCGTCAAACTGGCTTTTGGGACACACCTGGTCTCTGGCGGTCGAAGAACAATTTTATCTGCTTTTCCCGGGCGTTTTATTGATCTTGGGAATCAGATATACCAAGATTTTTCTTTTTCTGGTGGTTTTGGCGAGTCCCTTGATCAGGTTGGCGGATTTTCAGTTTTTCGGCTCCGAGCCGATCTGGGTCGTCAAAGGTTTTCACGCCAACATGGACGCGCTCGCGATCGGCTGCCTGCTCGCGCTTTTTTACAAGCGCCTGCATCAAAACGCGTTTTATCGGCGGCTTCTCAGATCAAAAATCGTTTTCGCGCTGCCGTTCGTGATTTTGCTCGCAAACTGGCAGTCGG
>DATLOR010000314.1:0-2137 GCA_035536135.1 Pyrinomonadaceae bacterium
TTTTCTCCAATGGCACAACCATAAATTTATTCAAGACAAAAAAACTCAACAGCGAAAATATTAAAATCGAACAACTTAATAAAACTTTCTTCATTATCTTTGCGCCTTTGCGGCTTGGCGGGAAATTTTTATTGTACGGGCATCGTCGCCGTCGCCGTCGATCGTAATACGAAAAGTCTTTTCGGGAAAAGGAAAATCTTTCAAACGCTCCGACCATTCGATGATCGTGACGGCTTTTTCATCTTCGAGAATTTCGCCTAAACCGACCGCCGAAGCCGCGTCCGACCTTTCATCAATTCGCCACAGATCAATATGAAAAACGTCGAACTTTTCGGTTTTGTATAAATTGACGAGCGTAAAGCTCGGGCTGGTTACTTCATCGACGTCAAACCCGAGCGCGTATAAAACGCCTTTCGTGAAAAGCGTTTTGCCCGCGCCGAGTCCGCCCGACAGCAGAATCATCTCGCCGCCACTTAGAGACGCGCCGAGTTTTTCCCCCAGATCGAACGTATCTTGAGGCGTTTCACAGAGATATTCGCCGATCATGACAATTTCAAGCCGACCTGCGAAAACCACGTCAGTTTGTCCCAGTAGCCGCGCTGGTAGATGATCTTGCCTTCACGGAAATGAAAAAATCCGCAGCCGCGCAGCTCGAACGATCTTCCGGTCGGCGCGTTACCGTAAAATTCGCCTTTGAAAGTTCCGCCGCCGCTCCATTCCCACGCCGCCCAATCTTCGTCGGCGATAATGTTTTCAACGATCGAATACGAATCGGGAAAACCCTTGAAAAATTCCGCCAAATCCTTGCGGATTTGCGTATGTCCGACCGCCGGCTCGCCCGCCGCGACCTGAAAATTCACCGCATCTTCGGCGTAACAATCCATTACCGCTTCCAAATCCTTGGCGATGAACGCCGTGATCCATTTTCGTAAAAGTTCTTTTGATTGACTCATTTTAACTCGTAATTGTTAATTCGTGATTGATTCAAATGCTTCTCCCAGACATTCGCGCACGTCCGAGGCGAGCATCGAACGCCGCCCGAATTTTTCGGCGGCAATATCGCCCGCCAAACCCGCGAGATAGACAGCCGCGACGACCGTTTCAAAAATATCGACTTTCGCCTGCACGGCTTGCGCGACAAAACCCGTGATAATGCCCGTCAAAGTGTCGCCGTTGCCCGCTTTTCCTAACCCTGAATTCCCGGTCGAATTGATAACGACCCGACCGTCGGGCGCACCGATCAGAGCGCGTTCGCCTTTTAAGACCAAAATTACCTGATGTTTCTCAGCGAAATCTCTGACCACCGAAACGCGGTCTTTCAACGCTTCTTTATCGGTCGTGCCGAGCAGGCGCAGAAATTCGCCTTCGTGCGGTGTGAGAATCAAGGGAAACTCCTCTGAGCCTTGCAGATCGAACGGCGCGAGTGCATTCAAACCGTCGGCATCGATCACGACCGGCGTTTTGCGTTTCGTCACAACTTCGCGGACAAAATCTTTCGTCGTTTTTTCGCCTGAACTCAAACCGCAGCCGATGCCGACGACATCAATTTTTTCGAGCAGTTTTTCGAGTGTTGCAAAAGCTTTTGCCGAAACCACGCCCGATTTCGTCTCGGGCAAACCGTGCGTGATAACTTCTTCCAGAACTTTCGCGGAAATTGCCGTTTGCGCCGATTCTGAAGTTGCAAGAGTCGTCAATCCAACGCCTGAAAGCATCGCCGCATTCCCCGCCAAAACCGCCGCGCCCGTGTATTCTCGTGAACCGACGATCAAAAGCGCGTGCCCCCGTTTGTTTTTGTAGGAACTTTCGGTAAACTTCGTTTTTTCAAGCCAATTTTGCGCGTCCTGTTTTTCGATTAAAAATGTCTGCGACGGCGACTCATCGATCAATTCCTGCGGGCTTCCGATATTTGCGACAAAAAGCTCGCCGTTAAAATTCGACGCAGGCGGCAAAACATTCGCCAGTTTCGGCGCAGTAAAGGTGACGGTTAAATCTGCATCGAAATTATCTCCAATCGGCGCGGCTTAATCGGCGTTTAATCCCGATGGAATATCAACTGAAACTAAATAAGGTTTGTTATTTTTGAAATATTTTTTTAGCCAACGGATTTTAGATAAAAACCCAAACTCTTCATAAAGAG
>DATLOR010000315.1:0-2886 GCA_035536135.1 Pyrinomonadaceae bacterium
GTTGTTCGGCTTAAGAGCTTATATTCCCGGCTGGCTCGGCGACGCGCCGATCACCCCGTTCTTAATGTCCAACCCTTACGGCGCGACGCTGACCGGCGTCCGCGGTTTTCCGGTTTTATTCCTCTCCCAAGCTACTTCTTCGCCGGTTCAGGGGTTTATGATTTCATTTCTCGTCTTATTTTTTACGATGCTTTTGCGGCGGCGATGGCTCGGTGCCGCCGCGTCCTGGCTGCTTCTTTTTGCTTTCAGCGTGTCACAGGACTTCGCCTCGGGCGTTCCCTTTAGTGCCATGACTTTTGCTGTAGTTTTCCCGACGCTGATGGTCTTGATGACGGCGCGTTTCGGCGTGCTGGCAATGATCTCAACATTTTTAACGTATCATCTCGTCGTTTTCTATCCGATTACCACCGAACTTTCGGCGTGGTATGCAGGTGATTTTCTGCTATGTGCCGCGTTTATTTTGATATTGGCGATTTACGGATTTTATATGTCACTTGCCGGACAAAAGATTTTTGAAACGAATTTTTTTAAGGATATTGAGAATTGAATCGGAAACAGAGCTAAAAAGTATATGAAACAACAATTTTCAATCGCACAGATCTTACTTTGGCTTTTTGTTATCACGCTCGGAATCACGCTCGGCGGCGGTTTGTATGAAACGCTCGTAACGATGCCTTTGTGGAGCGCGTCACCGCCCGATTCGGTCATCGATTATTACCGTCATAACTCCGCCAATCCGCAGTTTGCGCTCAATCAGGGCGGCAGATTCTGGATTTATTTCACGCCATTGCTCGGCTTGCTTTCAATCGCGACCTTACTTTCCGGTTTCAAAACGCGACCTGAACATCGTCGCTGGCGCATCGCGGGAACAGTCTTTGCGCTAACCGTCGTCGTCGTCACATTTGCGTGGTTTATACCGAATATTATCAAACTGATGAGCGAAGCCGTCTTAGCGATGAACACCGACGAATTAACAAACCTGACCGATAATTGGGTGCGCCTGAATTGGGCGCGGGCATTTTTGTATTCGGCGGCTTGGATTGCCGCATTGCGGGCATTGAGTATTCCGCCGAAAACCGGGAGCGGTATTTAGTTAATTTAAAAAAACCGAATGAACCTCTCCGGCATTTTACGCATTTCAAACCTTGATCGGCGGTGGAAACTTTCAATCTGTCACGACCGTTTGAAACGAAACGATCATTGCCGTACCTTGCGCAGTGCCGCCCGCCGTTTGAATCAATCCGATGCTCGCACTGGTCAGAACCGGCTTGCCCTGCACCATAAAATTTTTTGAAGGATTCGTCCAAACGACCCGGGAACACGGGCTCGCGCCTCCCGATGTTGAAAACGGACAGCCTGCCGCCAAATACTGGTCGTTTGGAAATAAAAGCAATTCCCCGTTGACCGTAGCACGCAGATTGGTCAGCGGAATATGCGTTACGGGCGCGTCGTGCGGACACAGAATAACGCTTGATTTCGTCAAAATAAAATTCGGCATTTGTTTATAAAATTGGTTTGTAAATGGAGAAACGGCGCAACTAGAACCAGAACGATAACACATAAAAGCCCGTTAAAGCGAGCAATAGACAGCCCAAAAGCATCAGCGGAAAACCGATCACGAAAAAATCTCTGGCGCGAATCCCGCCTTCGCCGTGAACCATCGCGTTGATCGGCGTGCTGATGATAAATGGAATTCCCAAGGAAGCCGCGACCGCGATCAAAACAGCGACCGACGGATGCGGAATGAACGCCGCCGCGAACGGGATCAGCATCGTCACGGTCGCTGTGTTGCTCATCAAAGCGGAAAGCAGCGCGGAAGCAAAACAGACGATGAAAACCTGCAAGGTGAAAGGCATCGCGCTCCAATCCAGACGATTTGCCCAAAACTCGATCAAACCCGCGCTTTCGAGCAGATTTCCCAAACTGATGCCGCCCGCGATCAGCGCGATCGTGCCCCAATCAATCGCATTCAGATCCTTGCGTTTGAGCAGTCCCGAACCGAACAAAATCGCCGCCGCGACAAGCGCGACAACCGGCGAAGAAATGCCGTGAACGGGTTCGGTCAGCCAAAAAAGAATCGTCAGGACAAAAATGACGACGACCGTTTTGCCCTTTTTTGAAAGCGTCGGAACTTCGATCTCGTCCGTTTCAAAATTGCCTCTGACGCGGTAGATCAGCTTGATCAAAAGCGTTCCGGCAATCAGCAAACCGATCGTCAAAGGCAGCGCAAAACTCATCCATTCGGCGAATGTAACGTGTTTCTGCCGTTCGATTGCCGAAATCGCGATCGCGTTCGGACCAGTCCCGATCGGTGTCGCGATGCCGCCGAAATTTGCGCCGATCGCGACTGCGATCAACAGCGCGCGGCGAAAATTATTTTCCGGATCGAGTTTCTGCGTCAAAGGATGAAGCGCGGCGATCATCATCGCGGCGGCGGCGATGTTCGAGAGCCACATTGACATAAAAGCGGTCGCGCCGACCGTTAGGATTATCAAAAGCAGACGATTATTTCGGGAAAATCTGACGGCGAGTTTGGCGAGTAAAATATCGAGCTTGTAGCGCGAAGCCGCGACGCCGAACGCAAAGCCGCCGAAAAACAAGATCAAAACCGGATTTGCCGCCCACTTTAAAACCTCGCCGAAAGCATAATTTTTTGAAACCGGCGCCAGCAGCACACTAGTCAAAGCCCATAAAACAAACGTCGGAACATACGCCGGAACGATCTCCGAAAGCCACAGGATCAAACAAACTCCGGCAATCAAGGTCGCCCGCGCCGGCAATGCGTCCTCAAAAAACGTCAGCGAAAAGACCGCAACCGCCAAGATCAAAACCGAAACGACAAAAACCGTGCGCCGTGAAACTTCTTCGCCCGCGATCTCCGTTTTT
>DATLOR010000316.1:0-4393 GCA_035536135.1 Pyrinomonadaceae bacterium
TACGGGTAAGATTCTTTTTCAAGCAGACCGAAACCTGCCGTCAGACTGTCGCCGAACGCGACGATCTTCGGTTTATCGGATTTGATCTGCGGCGTTGCGAGCGGCTTTTTCGGATTCGAATTTGTTGACTTTTTTGCCGTCGCCGCGTCGCACGACGCAAAGAAAACGACTGAAAAGACAAGCGATAAAATTAAACCGGCGCGAAAGACTTTATTCATAACTGCAAACTTTTTACGTAAAAATCCGTTTATAAGATGCAGATTTATGTTCACTTGTTTGCGGTCTTTTCGCAAGCGATAATTGTTCGTCAATCGTAAATCGTCAATCGCGAATAGAAAAATGCTTTAAATATCATCAAACTATTTACAATTAACGATTCACGATTTACGATTCGAAAAATATGATAGAGCTGAAAAATGTTTCAAAAGTCGTCCGTTCGGGCGCGGAAGATTTGACGATTCTCGATAATGTTTCTCTTTCGATTCCCGACGGCGAATTCGTCGCGATCACGGGCGCGTCGGGCAGCGGAAAATCAACTTTGCTCGGCTTGATCGCCGGGCTCGACGCCCCGAGCTCGGGCGGAATTTTTATCGACGGCGACGAAGTGACCGCAATGAGCGAAGACGAACTGGCAACTCTCCGAAGCGGAAAGATCGGTTTCGTTTTTCAGTCTTTTCATCTGATTCCGAGCCTGACGGCGTTTGAAAACGTGCTGATTCCGATGGAAATTATCGGTTTGAAGGAAGCCAAATCGCGCGCCGGACAATTGCTGGTCGACGTTGATCTGACCAATCGCGGGCATCATTACCCGACCGAACTTTCGGGCGGCGAACAGCAGCGCATCGCCATCGCCCGCGCTTTTGCCAATAATCCCAAAATCCTGCTCGCGGACGAACCGACCGGCAATCTCGATTCAAAAAACGGACAGCATATTTTCGATTTGATGACCGAACTCCATCGTCAAAACAATGTCACGCTCGTGCTCGTCACGCACGACCAAACCTTGGCGGACAAAGCGCAGCGGCAAATTCGACTCAAAGACGGGCGAGTTTTGAGCGACGAGAGGATAATGGTGAATGATGAACGATGAATGGTGAATTTTTCAAGATTTATTAATCATTCACCGCTCATCATTCACCATTAAAAGTTATGAATTTTATTTTCAATCTGACATTTCGCGAAATCCGCTCGTCGTGGCGCAGACTGCTTTTTTTCTTTCTGTGCATCGCGATCGGTGTCGGTTCGGTGGTCGCGCTGCGCTCCTTGATCCAGAATCTGAGCCAAGCCGTCGGCGGCGATACGCGCGCGCTGATGACGGCTGATCTCGAGATCAGTTCGACCAACGATTTTTCGCCGACCGACATTCAGAAAATCGAAGAGATCATCGGCAAATCAGGAATTATCGAAGCGCGCAACGAAGCCGTCACAAGCGCGGCGATGACGCGTCCCGTTGACCAATCAAGCGAAACCTTATCGTTTGTCGAGCTCAAAGGCATCGAGCCGCCGTTTCCGCTCGTCGGAAAATTCACGACTTCCGACGGCAAAGCGTTTGACTTCAAACTTTTGGAAAATAACGGCGCGGTCGTTTCGCCGCTCCTGCTCGATGATCTAAAGGTCAAAGTCGGCGATAAGATCAAGATCGGCGACGGAAATTTTGAAATTCGCGCGACGTTTGAAGAAGAACCCGGCGGCGCGAGCGGTTTCCGGCTCGGACCGCGCGTTTTTATCGAGAAAAAAGCCTTCGATTCCGCCGGGATCACGAGCGGCGGCGGACGCATCCGCCGAAGAATTCTCTACCGCACTTCGGACAATCCGACCGAACTTGTCAAACTTTTGCGCGAAAACCTGAAAGGGACGATTCTCACGGTTCAATCCTACCGCGAAACGCAGGAAAACCTCGGCGAACAATTTACGCGCACCGAAAATTATCTGTCGCTGACCGGGCTTTTGATTCTGGTTTTGGGCGGCGTCGGCGTGTGGAATGTCGCGCGGGTTTTCGTCGAACAAAAGCGTAAATCGGTCGCCGTTTTGAAATGTTTGGGCGCGTCGGGAACGCGCATTATCACGGTTTATCTTTTGCAGATCCTGACGCTTGGATTTCTCGGAAGCCTTTTCGGAATTTTTCTGGCGCAGTGTTTTTTATGGTTTACGAAATATCGTTTTGCCGACGCGCTGCCCGCATCTTTGAGCTATAAGATCAATTTTTCGGTCGCGTGGCAAGGCATTCTGCTCGGCGTTCTGATTTCGCTTTTGTTCTCCGCACTGCCGCTCTTGCAGGTGCGCAACATCAAACCGCGCCTGCTTCTGCACGATGCGACGGGCGAGAAAACGCGGCGGCTTGATTGGACGAAAACAATTTTCGGCGCGGTTTCCGTCGTCGGACTTCTGGCACTCGCGGCGTGGCAAGCCGGTTCGCTCAAAGTCGGCGCGTTTTTTCTCATCGGTCTCGGTTTCACCTCTTTGTTTTTGTATCTCGCGGCGGTTGTTTTAACCAAGATATTGCGGAATTTTCGCAATCTCGGCTCGTTTGCCGTCTCCCAGGCGATCAATTCGCTTTATCGTCCGGGCAATCAAACGCGGATCATTTTGCTCGCCGTCGGGCTCGGCGCATTCGTCGTTCTCGCGGTTCAATCGCTTCAGGCAAACTTAGTGCGAGAATTCGATTTTACGCGCAACCAGACTTTGCCGAGCCTTTTTATCATTGATATTCAAAAAAGTCAGATCGACGAGCTCGCGCGGATTCTCGAAGAAAAAACGGGCGAAGCCGCACAGACTCTGCCGACGATCCGCGCCCGCATCGCGTATGTCAACGGCGAGCCGATCGATTATCAAAACCGCGAAACGCGCCAGCAGCAAGGACAGATCGGGCGCGAATTTGCCGTGACGTATCGTCCGAATCTCGATAAGAACGAAACCGTGATTGACGGTGAATGGTGGAACACGCCGTCCGATATTCCGCAGGTTTCGGTCGAAGAAGATATGGCAAACCGCCTGAAAGTCGCGGTCGGCGATTCCTTAACTTTCGACATTTCGGGCAGAAAAGTAACGGCGCAGGTTGCCAGCATCCGCAAGCTCGATCTGCGCAACACGCGCACCGCGTTCGTTTTCGTCTTCGCGCCCGGCGTGCTCGAAAAAGCGCCGCAGACCTTTGCCGCCAACGTCATCAAAAAACTGCCCGAGATCGAACGCCAGCGATTGCAAAGAAGCCTCATCGATAAATTCCCGAATATTCAAATCTTCGACGTTGCCGATATCGTCGCGGCGTTTCAAAAGCTCATCAACAATTTCGTTCTGGCGATTTCGTTCGTCGGAAGTTTCGTGATCTTGAGCGGAATTCTGATTCTCGTCGGTTCGATCGCGCTGACCAAATCGCAGAGAATTTACGAAAACGCCGTGCTGAAAACGCTCGGCGCAAAACGGCTCACGCTGGCGACGATCCTTTTTGCTGAATATGGACTTTTAGGGATTCTGGCGGGAATTATCGGCGCGACCTTTGCGACCGCGCTCTCGTTTGCGGTTTCCAAATATATTTTCGAGATCGACTGGGAATTTAATTTAAGTTTAATTTTGCTCGGAATTTTGATCACGGCTGTTCTGGTCACGATCGTCGGCGCACTGGCAAGTTTCGATGTACTTTTCCGAAAACCGCTTCAAACTTTGCGTTCGCAGTAATTTCAAGAATCAAGATTTAAGATTAATTTTTAATTTTGAATCTTTAATTATTTGTCGTAATCGAATGGATGACTTGCGAGCACGACGCGCATATTGACTTGTCCGAAAAGCGTTTCGATGTAGGCGCCGAAACGGTGCAGAATCGGCACGAGGTCTTTTTTATTCCGTGTCACGAGAACTTCTTCGATAAAGCGCTCAACCGTTTCGCGGTCTTTGTAGAACAGAAAACCGATCGTGTCTTTGAGAAAATCGTTCAATTGCGCGTGAAGCTGTTTCATCGGATATTTGTCGGGATTTTGTTCGGCTTCTTTGACCGACTGCAAAAGCGACCATAAATTTTGACGCAGTAAAAGCGACTGATCCAATTTGGTTTTGAGCTTCGGGAAAATTTTGTGCGTTTCGATATCCGGGTCGATCAAATGCGCGAAATTGATCAAGGTCAGCTGAAAACTATCGTTCAAAAGCGAAAAAGCCGTTTCGATCTTCGCATAGATCAGCGGCGTCGAACGCATTTCGGAAAGTCCGGCGAGCTCGTAGTTATAAACCTTGCGAAGTTCGAGCGAAGCCGTGTAAGCCGCGCCGTCGAGCTGTCCGAAAAGCTCGTCTTCCTCATTCGGAAAACGCAAAAGACGATTGTTGATGTAGCCGGTCAATTCCTGAATCTGCTCGTAGATCCGCGAAAAGATCAAGAGCGACGGTTTTAAAGGCTCGTCGGTTTGAA
>DATLOR010000317.1:0-6449 GCA_035536135.1 Pyrinomonadaceae bacterium
CTAGCCAAAATCACGACCGCGAAAACCATTAAAACACAGGTTCTCAAATATTTAGCGGAAAGCGGCGAAATTCCGTCGCGCGAACTGGCAAATCATTTCGGCACTTCGGCGACGCAGAGAGCCTTGCGCGAACTCGATAAAAACGGCTGGATCACGACCTTTCACCGAACTCTGACGGCGCAGGTCAAACCGAAACGACGAAAAGCCGTCCGCCTTCTGGCTCCCGAAAATCATAAAATAAATAACAAACCGCTCAATGATGCACAGCAGAAGATCATCGAAACGCTTTTGAAATTCGACGGCGAGATGCTTTTTACCGAGATTATCGAGATCGCCGATGTCGGCGCGTCTTCGATCAACACACTCGCAAAACACGGCATTCTGGAAATCTTCGTGCAGGAAGTTTTGCGCGATCCCTTAAAAGACGCGAAGATTCCGGACATTCTGGATCTTACCTTAACGGGCGAGCAGGAAACGGTTTTATTCGAAATCGAAAAGGCTCTGAAGCTCGAAAAATACAAAGCGTTTCTGCTTCACGGCGTGACGGGCAGCGGCAAGACGGAAATCTATATCCGCGCGATGAAACACGCGCTCGACGACGGGAAATCTTCGATGATGCTCGTGCCGGAAATCGCGCTGACGCCTGTTTTTTCGCGCCGCCTGCGCGCTGTTTTCGGCGATGAGGTCGCCATTTTGCACTCGAATCTTTCGACGGGCGAGCGCTTTGACGAATGGCGCAGGATCCGGCGCGGCGCGGCGCGCATCGTGATCGGCACGCGCTCGGCGGTTTTCGCGCCGCTGCAGAATCTCGGGCTTTTGATCGTTGACGAAGAACACGACGGCTCATATCGCCAACACGAATCGCCGTTCTATAACGGACGCGATGTCGCGGTCGTCCGCGCCAATTTTGCGGGCGCGACCGTCGTTCTGGGTTCGGCAACGCCCGCGCTCGAAACCTTTCATAATGCGCAGACCGGGAAATACGAATATCTCCAACTTCCGAACCGCATCGGCAACCGCCCGCTCGCACGCGCGGAAATCGTCGATATGCGGCAGGTCTTCAAAGCGGTTGGCAAAGATACGAGTTTTTCGGAAAATCTGGTCGAAGCGATCGAAGAAACGCACGCCAAAGGCGAACAATCGATAATTTTGTTAAATAGGCGCGGGTTTTCGCAGTTCGTTTTGTGCCGGAGCTGCGGCGAAACGATTCGCTGCCGCAATTGCGATATTACGCTGACGTTTCACCGCCGGGAAGCGCGTTTGATCTGTCATTACTGCAATCACCGTGAAAAAGTTCCGCACAGCTGCCCGAACTGCAAAAGCCATTTTCTCTATTTTATGGGCGAAGGAACCGAGCAGATCGAAGATATGCTGAAACGCAAATTCTCGCACCTGCGTATTGCCCGCATCGACCGCGACACGACTTCGCGCCGGAAAGAGATGGAAAACATTCTCGAAAAATTCAGCGACGGCGAGATCGATATGCTTGTCGGAACGCAGATGCTCGCGAAAGGTCACGATTTTCACAACGTGACGCTGGTCGGCGTGATCTCAGTTGACGCGGGACTCGCGCTGCCCGATTTTCGCGCCGCCGAACGCACGTTTCAGCTTTTAACGCAGGTTGCAGGGAGAGCCGGACGCGGAAGTCTGCAAGGTCGCGTTTTGATCCAAACTTATTATCCCGAGCATTACGCCCTGAAACACGCGCAAACGCAGAATTACGACGCGTTTTACGCGGAAGAGATCGAGTTTCGCCGCAAATTAGCGTATCCGCCGTTCGTCGCGCTCGCTTCGATCCTGATCAAACACACGAATTACAATTACGCCTTCGACAACGCGCAGATTTTGAAGGATTGCCTGGTCAAAAACAATACGGACAATATGTGCCGCATTTTAGGCGTCGCGCCCGCGCCTTTGGCTAGGTTGAAAAACGAATTTCGCCTCCAAATTCTGGTCAAGGCGAAAAACCGCACAAAATTGCGCGAAATGCTGGATTTTGCGCTTCACGACGCCCAGGAAAAGTTTTGCGATCTGCGGATTGTGAATGTTGAAATTGACCCGATAAATTTATTGTAACTGCGCCGGAATTCGATTTTGATCAAGGCGTTTCCGATACCGAAATTTGATAACTTCGCCATTCAAAAAGTTTTGAATCAAACGGCATTTGCCTGAACTCCATTCGCACAAATCCGGTCAGATCAACATTCGGATCGGTATATGTAATCGTCAAATTTAATATAAAAAAAAGGGGGGGAAAGAGGGGGAAATTAAATTCAATCTAATCGAATTTAATTTGCGAATAAATCTCGCTCAGCGAAATCTTGCAGTTGATCGATTCAATCGAAATTACGTCTTCACGATTTCCGTAAATTTTGTAAGTCCATTGATTGATCGTTTGTTTGTGATAATGCTCAACGCGCATATCTTCTTCTTTGACGAGCATAATTTCCTTGACGCTTTCCATTGCCAGGTATCGGTCGAGCTTTTCGGTTTTGTCGTGATTCAGCGTCGATTTCGACATAATTTCGACAATCACCGTCGGGTTCAGCAAAATATCAAGCTCTTTACCTTCGAAATTCGGTTCGCCGTTGACGACCACGACATCCGGATAACAATAATTATGCGGCGCCAGTTTGACGCGCATATCGTTGACGTAAACTTCGCATTTATGTCCGCGCACGCGGCTCCCGATGGCGATCGTCGTGTTGCTTCCGATCAGGTTGTGCCGACGGCTCGAACCCGTCGAATTTAAAACATTGCCGTTGGAATATTCCTGTTTGCCGGCGTCGCGCCGTTCAAACTTTAAATAATCCTCCGCCGTGTAAACTTTCTCTGTTTGCGTTAGAATTTTTTCACTCATACTTTATTACTCCTTAGTTATGTAATGATTGTTTTTTAGGTTGGACTTTTGCAAGATGCTATTAAGTCAGCTTGCGTTGTCAATTTTTTTTTGGACTAACTAAAAAAAATTTAGGGTAAGTAAATTATAATTTGTTTTAACAAAGATTTAAACAACTATATTTTGAATTATGATGCAGCTTTAATAAGCGGCGCAAAATATTGCAAACATTAGATCAAAGTGAATTTTATGTTCAAAGCAAAGAAAAAAAGCCGTCCACAGCGAACGGCTTTAAATCTGAAATTATCGTAAATTTACGGTTCGAACCTGTATTCGAAGCTTTGTTGAGAAAGATACGGAACCGGATACGGTCGAGGTCCGACGGCATTTTTGACCGTCATCGTCACCGTCAAAGTTCCCTGTCCTTTGAGCGCACCGTCGAATAAAATTTTATCCGCCGGACAGGGCGCGTTAAAATCGATGACCTGGCAAACCCGTAGTTGCCCGGACATCGTAAACGGTTTTTTAAAAACGACTGTGCCTTTTCGTCTGGTCATTTTGGGAATAAAAAACGACTCGCGGCTGAAATCGAAATAGCCGTGATAAAAAACATTCTGATAAGTAATGCCGTTGATCGTAAACGCTCCGCCGATAAACTGATGACAATCGCCGACGCACCCGCCGACATCAATCCGCGAATACTTCGGAACGGTAAACGTGCTTCCGAAACTGCATCCGAATATATCCGTGATACAGATATCATACCAGGGCGAATACTGTCCGCCGATCAAGCTCGTTGCGGTAAAAACGTTTGTCTTGATCGTGGCGTTATTCAATTCTTCGCCGTTGTAATGTCCGGTAATAAAAAATCTGCCTTCGGTGATATCGACGGTGGTCGTTTGGCTGAAAACCGAAAGACTCAGACAAAAAAACGCGCTAAATAGAAAAACTATTTTCATCTTTCGACTCCTTGGAATAAGGCTTGCTAAAGTCTGGGTAAAATTCGATACTTTAATTTCGTGCCGTAATTCTATTAACTAAAACAACCAAAGTCAAGATTTTTCCGAAAATATGAAACTACACGAATTAGCCGCGCAAACTTTTGCAAACATTGATCAAGGCGATGAAAATCTGGAGATCGTTTCAGCCGCCGGACTCGATATTGCCGAGGCGGGCGACATAACTTTTCTGGCAAATCCGAAATACACGCCGCAAATTCAGGACACCAGGGCAAGCGCGATTTTTTTGAATGAAAGCGCCCTTTTAGAGCGCCGGGACATCGCCATTTTACGCGCCAAAGACCCTTATCTGGCTTACACGCGGGCTTTGCGGATCTTCAATCCCGCGCCTGAAATTATTGCCTCGGTTCATTCTTCCGCCGTCATTCACGAAACCGCCGACATTGCGTTAAACGTTGAAATAATGGCAAATGTCGTGATCGGCGCAAATTGCGAGATTGCCGAAAACGTCAGGATTTTTCCGAACGCGACGATTTATGACGGCGTGAAGATCGGCGCAAATTCGGTGATCCATTCGGGCGTTTCCGTCCGGGAGAATTGCGAGATCGGCGCGCGCTGCATCGTACACAACAACACGACGATCGGTTCGGACGGTTTCGGTTACGCGAAAGACGAGCAGAAACACTGGCTGAAAATCCCGCAGATCGGGCGCGACGTCCACGAAGACGATGTGGAAATCGGCGCGAACACGGCGATCGACTGCGCTTCGGTCGGTGAAACACGGATCAAAAGCGGGGCAAAGATCGATAATCTCGTTCAGATCGGACATTCGTGCACGATCGAAGAAGACGCGCTCATCTGTTCGCAGACCGGACTGGCGGGCAGTTCGGTGATCGGCAGACGCGTGATTTTAGCCGGACAGGTCGGTATCGCGGGACACCTGCGCGTCGGCGACGATGCGGTCATCACCGCAAAGAGCGCAACCTCGCACGATGTCGAAGACGGCAAGATCATTTCGGGAATTCCCGCTTTCGATAACCGTGATTGGCTTCGTTCGATCGCCGCGTTTCGGCGTTTGGGCGAGATGTCGCGGACAGTTCGTGATCTGGAAAAACAGGTTGCCGAACTACAACGCGAAAAGCAATCCGGTTCACCCGGCGAATGATTTTTGCTTATTTATCCTTTTTTTTCAGCAACGCACCGTCATTTAACGGCATGTCCTCGGCAAATTGGATAAAAGTATCGGCACTGCCGCCGCTGCCGCCGAGCGCGACCAGCTTATTGTCTTTCTGGACGTAGAGCGGAACAGCGCACGTCGCGCCTTGCGAAACCTCCGCGCCGTTTTTCATAAAACTAAAATACATCGGCGTTTCGCCCGATTTGCAGGATTGGGCAAGCTCGCTGCGCATGGCATCTTTCGCGGCGGTTTCGTTTTTGTAAACCGTCATCAGGTAAAGCACCGACTCGGATGTCGTGCTGTTCTTATACAACCCGACGTATCGCGTTTCGCTTCCCCAGATGTCGCCCTTTGGCGGATAGCGCGTGTCGAGCTTAAAATTTTTAACATTGTCGGGCAAATTTTCCGCCGAATCTGCCGGATTCATATTTCTGTAAGCCAAAAAGCCGAGCACAGCCAAGATCAATCCGCCAAACAGCAAAATTCCGAGACAGCCGAACAACAGACCTTTGCGGCTTTTCTTCGGCGCTACCGCCGGCGCGGCTGCCGGCTGATTGACGGCTTGACCAAACGGCGGCTGAGTTCCCGCCTGTCTACCCGCGTTCGGAAACATTTCGCCTAATTTTTGCCACTGATTGCCGCCCTGCCGGATGGCGAAATCGTCCGGCGAAAGCTGCCCGCTATTGAGCATTTCCAAAATCTTCGATTCCTCGAAAGGACCGGTTTGCTGATTATTTTTTGTGATGTAAATTGACATTGCTTTAATCTCCCGTTTTCAAAACTTAACAATAATGGGAATGACAATCGGCAAATGCCTCGCCATCATTTTTAAAGTCAGCCGGGCAGAATACCGTTAAAATTTGCGGTCAGCGGTCTGGGCATTTCGCTTCCCGTTTTTTTGATTTTGACGCTTAATCTTTAACAATATAAACCGAAGTCGCTTTTCCGTCCACCCAAAATCGTATTGGTTCTTTAAATCCAATTTTGGCTTTGCACAAAAATTTCGAAAGTGCCGCGAGTTTTTAAAAAATTAGCCACGTATGAACACGAATAACACGAATTTTTTAATTTTTTATTCGTTATATTTGTGCCATTCGTGGCTAATTTTTATTGGAAGACTGCCGAACTTTTCAGCCCGTCTCGGAGATAATTCCTTCGTCCGCCAGAGCCGCCTCACGCCAAAAGTTTCTGAGGCGTTCAAAATGATCGAGCGCGTAATCGAGCAAATGCTCGACGGGTTCGCCGTTGTAAGTTCGCAAGGCGCGCCGCAAAGCCTCGGTGCGCACTCGGTCGAGTTCTAAGGTTTCCAGTACCTTGAGGCTGTTTTTTACGACCGCCGGGGAAAACAGGCGAATTTCTTCGCAGCCGTCGTATTCTTCCCATAGAGAAATATGAAGCGCCTGGTAGGCTTCGTGTTGATCGGTACCGGCGAGCAGGATCAGAATTTCGTCCCACGCCTGATCGATATCCAGAT
>DATLOR010000318.1:0-5609 GCA_035536135.1 Pyrinomonadaceae bacterium
GAAAAAATCGGATGACTGATGCGCAAACGGAGCAAGACGTTCGAGGTTGCCGAAAAGTCTTTCGTGATTCCTTCCGTTAAAGTTTCTGACGGAAAGATCATATTGCTCAAAGCCGCGACCGAGCCGCTCATTCCGACGAGTAAAAAACCGAAAATTCCTAGTACTAGAAGCAGCTTAGTTTTTGGCGCGACTTTGAAATTGAAAGGTTTGCCGCCGCTTGCAAACCACGCGGTCAAGGTCAGAAAAGTTAACAGAATGAGCGTGGTTATCAAATGTCCCGCCATCCAAAACGGGCGCGCCGCCGTCAAATTCTCCGCTGTGTTGCCCGTCAGAACCAATCCTGCGCCGAGCAATCCTTCGATAATTACGAAAACAAACGATCCCGTTGCCATTTTCAAAACGCGGCTGTTTGCCTCGGTTTTGCCGGATTTCCATCTTAAAATTGCCCAAACCAATAAACCGATGACAATAAATCCGTCAAGCGCGGTGGTGATGCGGTGCGAAAATTCGATCACGGTTTTTAATGCGGGCGCCGACGGAACGACTTCGCCGTGGCACGTCAGCCAGTGCTGTCCGCAGCCGTCGCCCGATTTCGAAGCGCGCAGAAAAACGCCCCACAAAATCACGACGATATTGTAAGCCAGAACAAACCATGCATATTTTGCAAATCCCGAAAGTTTTGTTTCTTTGTTCATTTTGGTAAATTCAAAGCTAAGAATATCACTTAACAGAGGTTTTCGGGAATAACGCGTAAAATTAGAATAACTTAATGGAAATCGAACATTTTTTTACTTGTCCGTATTGCTGGGAGGAAATTTCCTTCG
This sequence comes from Pyrinomonadaceae bacterium, assembly GCA_035536135.1. Lineage (GTDB taxonomy): Bacteria > Acidobacteriota > Blastocatellia > Pyrinomonadales > Pyrinomonadaceae > JAFDVJ01. Next base: position 825 of record DATLOR010000318.1, read on the forward strand.
TGCTCGATTTATCGATTCCGGAGCAAAAATATATCGAAGATTGCGAGGTTTGCTGTCGTCCGATCCAGATTTTTTATACGGCGGAAGATTTTGAATTGCTGGATTTTTACGCCGAAAGCATCGAACAATGAAAAAAACTTTATTGATCGTGATTTTGACTTTAACCGCCTGTTTCGCTCTCCGCGCCCAATCGCCTTATGTCGTCGTTTTAGGGATCGGACAAGACGCAGGCGTTCCGCAGATGGGTTGCGACAGTCCTTTTTGCCGGAAAGCCTGGAAAAACGCCAAACTTCGACAGATGGTTTCTTCGATTGCGCTGGTCGATCCGGCGAAAAAAGAGCGTTGGATTTTTGATGCGACGCCCGATTTGCCCGAACAATTCCAACTTTTGAAAGAAATCACGAATGATTATTCCAACAATATTTCGGGAATTTTTCTCACGCACGCGCATATCGGACATTACACAGGGCTGATGTATCTCGGCAGAGAATCAATGAATTCAAAAGATGTACGGGTTTACGCAATGCCGAGAATGAAACAAATGCTCGAAACAAATGCGCCCTGGTCGCAACTTGTCGGTATTAAAAATATTTCCCTGCAACTGATTGAAAATAAAAGACAGATAAAACTTTCCGAAGATTTGAAAGTTGAACCTTTTCTTGTTCCGCATCGCGACGAGTTTTCGGAAACGGTCGGTTTCAAGATCAGCTCAAATAACAAATCGCTGGTCTTTATTCCCGATATTGATAAATGGCAAAAATGGTCTGAAAGGCTTGAAGATGTGATAAAAGCCAGCGATTACGTTTTGACTGATGGGACTTTTTACGCTGACGGCGAGATCAATCGTCCGATCAGCGAAGTTCCGCACCCGTTTGTGTCGGAAACAACCGAGTTATTGAAGAATTTGCCGCTGAGTGAAAAAAATAAGGTTTATTTTATTCACTTTAATCACAGCAATCCGCTTGTTCAAGACAACAGGCAAAAAATCAAAGAACTGAAAACAAAAGGATTTAACGTCACTTTTCAAGGACAAAAATTGGATTTGTAATGAAACGCGAACGAATCGATAAATTATTGGTTGAGCTCGGTTTTGCCGATTCACGCACCAAAGCGCAGGCACTTGTGATGTCAGGCGTTGTTCTGGTCAATGAAAAGCGCATTGAAAAACCTTCGCAAGAGTTTTTACCAACCGAGACCATTCGTCTCAAAGGCAAATCCGATGAAATAAAATACGTCGGGCGCGGCGGTTTGAAGCTTGAAGCGGCTTTGCTAAAGTTTCATATTCAGCCAGACGAATATGTTTGTCTTGATGTCGGTGCATCAACCGGCGGATTTACCGATTGTTTACTTCAAAGCGGCGCAAAAAAGGTCGTCACGGTCGATGTCGGGACCAATCAACTCGTTTGGAAGCTGAGAAATGACGCACGCGTCGACGTGCGCGAAAATGTCAATGCCCGTTATTTAAAACCCGAGAATTTCAGCGAAAAATTCGACTTGATCGTGATGGACGTTTCATTTATTTCCGTCACGAAAATTCTTCCGGCATTAAAAGATTTGTTGGCGGCAAACGGTAAAATTATCGTTTTAATCAAACCGCAATTTGAAGTCGGCAAGGGCGAGGTCGGCAAAGGCGGAATTATCAGAGATACGGAAAAACATAGGCAGGTTATTGAAAAAGTTAACGGATTTGCCGAAGAAATCGGTTTGATAAATAAAGGTTTAATTGATTCGCCGATTCTCGGCGCCGACGGCAACAAAGAGTTTTTAGCTTTATATGGACAAAAATAATCTTCAAGAAAAAAAGCCTGCAGAGAATTCTGCCAAATTAATTGAAGGAATTGATTTTTATTTTGAAAACGGCTTAATGGTTTTGACGGCGCTTTACCTAAAAAAACGCGGCTATTGCTGCGGCAATGGCTGTCGTCATTGTCCTTATTTAAAAGAATCAGGTGACCAATTATAAAAGAAATGTTTCCAATTCTTCTTTCCGGTCAAAACTTATATCTGTTTCAATGAATGTGTTTGGCTTTGGTGCCCGCATAATTGTCACGGGCGCCGTCGGCGCACAGCACGCAACCGCCAGTTTTTGATAATCTTTCTGCATTTCATCTTGCGCGTCAAGCCATCGCAGCGTATCTTCCAAAACCTGTGCGGCAAAAGCATTTTCGGGCTTTATTATGCGGTAATGCATCCATTTGCCGTCGCGTCGAGCTTCGACGATTCCGGCGTTCCGCAAATATGCCAAATGCCGCGAAACCTTCGGTTGACTTTCTTCCAGAACCTCTGAAAAAAAACAGACGCAAATTTCATCTTCACGCATCAGGTTCAAAAGCCTGAGCCGGGTTTTATCGGCTAAAGCCATAAAAAAAGTTTCCATTTTAAAAAGAAAATCTTCGTTCATATAAAAAAAATATCACAAAATTGGAATTTTGTCTTGACAACTCAGGATTATAAGAATATATTCGCTTTAACATATATGTCTTAGCGTATATGAAAATTAAAAAGGAGAAAATATTATGAAAACACATCTTTCGATAAATGTCAGCAACGTAGAAAACAGTATTGATTTCTATAAAAAAATGTTCGGTGTCGAACCGGTCAAGGTCAGAGCGGATTACGCAAAATTTGATATTGCCAATCCGCCTTTGAATTTTACGATGAATCAAAGAGCTTTTACTTCAGGCGGTACGCTTTCGCATCTCGGTTTGCAGGTTGAATCAACCGAAGAAGTTTTGGAAACGGGCAAACGCTGGCAGGAAAACGGTTTGATAACTTTGGATGAAATGAAAACCGATTGCTGCTACGCGCTTCAGGACAAAACCTGGGTGCAGGATCCGGACGGAAATCGCTGGGAAGTTTTCACCGTTTTGGAAAATACCGAAGGCAAAGAAAATGCGGCTTCGACGTGTTGCAGTCCGGTTGCCGAAACAGTTAGTATATCTCGTTCTCCAAAAATTTAACGCGAGATAGAAAAAATGAGTGAAAAATCTTTTGAAACTTTAGCCGTTCATGCAGGCGCGGAAGAGGTCGAAAAACATTTCGGCGCGGTTTCCGTGCCTATTTATAATGCTTCGCTTTTTGCGTTTTCCGATGCCGAGTCGGGCGGAAAAATTCATAATTACGAAGCCGAAGGCTATTTTTACAGCCGCCTCGGCAATCCGACGACCGACGCGCTCGAAAAAGCTTTATGCGAACTCGAACAAGGCGCTGATGCGCTCTGTTTTGCATCCGGAATGGCGGCGATAACTACTGCAATTCTTGGGCTTATCGAAACGGGCGGGCATATTGTTGCGCCCGAGTCGCACTATGCAACGACAGGCGCATTCTTAGGATTTTTGGCGGAAAAGTTCGGTGTTGAAACGACTTTTGTTGACGCTGCCAACGCGGAAAATTACAAACTTGCGGCGCGTGAAAACACGAAAATTTTTTATATCGAAACTCCGGCAAATCCGACTTTGCAGATCACGGACATCGCCGAGGTTGCGCGCATTGCGCGTGAGAAAAATATAATTTCGATTGCCGACAATACTTTTGCGACGCCGTTTAATCAAAACCCGCTTGCGCTCGGCGTTGACCTGGTCGTGCACAGCGCAACGAAATATCTCGGCGGACACAGCGATCTATCAGCGGGCGCAATCATCGGAAGTCGTGCGATTGTTGATAAAATCCGGCATTCGTCAATGAAGCTTTTCGGCGGATGTCTGTCGCCCAACACCGCCTGGCTGGTTCTGCGCGGCATCAAAACACTTGCCGTCAGAATGGAAAAGCACAATTCAAATGCCGAAAATATTGCCCGGTTTTTGGCGGATCATTCAAAGGTTAAAGCTGTTTTTCATCCGTCTCTGACAACCCACGAAAATCACGAAATTGCCAAAAAACAAATGCGCGGATTCGGCGGAATGATCGCGTTTGATGTCGGAACAATCGATGCGGGAAAGAGGTTTTTGGATAGCTTAAAACTCGTGACGATTGCGACATCTCTCGGCGGAGTTGAAACGATCGCCCAACATTCGGCTTCAATGACTAACGCTAACACGCCAAAAGACTTGCGGGAAAAAGCCGGGATTACCGACGGCTTGATTCGACTTTCGGTTGGGATTGAAAACGTAGAGGATTTAATCAATGATTTGCGGCAATCGCTGGAAGAAGTTTAGTTGATTAAGATAATATATTCGCACAGACGTATTTATGAGAGATTCTTCTGAAATTTCGGCGGTTAAAAAACTTTCATTTCTTGACCGATATTTGACTTTGTGGATCTTTACGGCAATGGCGATCGGCATCTTATTGGGATTTTGGGTTCCGAAAACATCTGATTTCATCAATCAATTTCAAGCCGGGACAACTAATATTCCGATTGCCATCGGCTTGATTTTGATGATGTATCCGCCGCTTGCCAAAGTAAAATATGAAGAACTTACCGAAGTTTTTCGTAACACGAAAATTCTCGCGCTTTCACTTTTGCAAAATTGGATTATCGGTCCGTTTTTGATGTTTTTTCTGGCGGTTTTTTTGCTTCCCGACAAGCCAGACTATATGATAGGGCTCATTATGATCGGCATTGCACGCTGTATCGCAATGGTTATAGTTTGGAATGATCTGGCAAAAGGCGACAACGAATATGTTGCTGGATTAGTTGCCTTTAACAGTATTTTTCAGGTTCTTTTTTACAGCTTTTACGCCTATATTTTTGTAACGATCTTGCCGCCGGTTTTTGGAATTAAAGGCGCAGAAGTTGACATCAGCATTCTTCAAATCGCCGAAAGCGTTATGATTTATCTCGGA
>DATLOR010000319.1:0-16420 GCA_035536135.1 Pyrinomonadaceae bacterium
ACGATGTCACTTTATAGCGCGTCACGTTGACACCCATCGCTTCCGCCGCAAGTTCGTCTTCACGGATCGAGATGAGCGCACGTCCGGTGTCGGATTTGATGATATTGTGAATCACGACGACCGTCACGACGGTGAAAATCCCGATCCAAAGAAAATTGGCATATCCCGGAACCGGATAGCCGGTCGCGCCGCCGACCGCATCGATATTCTGAATCACGATGCGAATAATCTCAGCGAATCCGAGCGTGACAATCGCCAGGTAATCGCCTTTTAAACGCAAACTCGGAATTCCGACGATCAAACCCGCGATCGCCGCAAAGATTGCGCCGACCAGGATAGCAATTAATAAAACAACGCTCGATGCGAGCGTTTCGCCCAAGAATCCGAACGAGGCTTCGATCGCTTTGCCGTAATTGACGGTAAAAAAGGCGGATGAATATGCGCCGACCGCCATAAATCCGGCGTGTCCGATCGAAAACTGTCCCGTGAAACCGTTGATCAGATTGAGCGATGTCGCCAAAATGATGCTGATGGCAATAAGAACGAGAAGCCGCGCTTGATAATCGTCAATCCCGATTCCGAAAAAACCCGTTGACGACATCGCCGCATTCATCACGTAGAAAACCGCGATGAAAACGATGCCGACAATTATTGATTTAACCCAATTCATATTTATTTTGGATTTTAGATTTTGGATCTTGGATTTTTTAGTTGTCTGTTCTGCATCGTTTATTAATTAAACAAAGACGAAGCGCAAAAACAAAACAATCCGAAATCCGAAATCCGAAATCCAAAATCGTCAGACTTTTTCCTGAACATTCGAGCCCAACAGACCGGCGGGACGAATCAAAAGAACCAAAATCAAAATAGCAAATGCGACCGCATCACGATAGGTCGAAGGAATACCGATTTTTCCGCCGTAACCGACCACCAGAGTTTCCGCCGCGCCGATCACCAAGCCGCCGAGAACCGCGCCCGGAATATTGCCGATGCCGCCTAAGACTGCCGCGACAAAGGCTTTTAAGCCGTACATAATTCCCATCAGCGGATCGATCTTCGGATTGTATTGCGCCGTCAGTACGCCGCCCGCCGCCGCCAATGCCGAACCGAGCGCGAAGGTAAAGGAAATCACGAAATCCGTGTTGATGCCCATCAGCTTCGCCGAGTTCAGGTTAAAGGAAACCGCCCGCATCGCCTTGCCGACCTTCGTGTAGAAAATAATGTATTGCAGGGCAACCATCAGCAGGATCGAAACGATAAAAATCAGTATTTGTATAAAAGAGATTTTGGCATTGCCAAATAATAAATAGTTTCCAAACTCGTCAGGATGAAAAAATTGCGGCAACCAATCCGGCACTTTTAAAAGCAACGGAAAAGGGCGCGGTTTTCCCTCAAAGAAGAAAACGAAAAGGTATTCGATAAAAAGCGACATTCCGATCGCCGTGATCAGCGTCGTCATTTTAGAAAACTTTCTAACGGGGCGATAGGCGAAACGCTCGATTGCCATCCCGAGTGCAGCAGCAATCGCCATTGAGCCGATAAGCGTTACGGCAAAGCCGAAAACTGACGGATTGGCGGCAAACCCGAACGCCGTGGCGATAAATAATCCGGCATATGCCCCGACCATATAAATATCGCCGTGAGCAAAATTTATCAGTCTGAGAATTCCGTAAACCATCGTGTAGCCGAGCGCGATCAGCGCGTAAATCGAGCCGATGGTCAAACCGTTGATAAGTTGCTGAACAAAAGTATCCATAAATTAGAGTCTCAAGTCTCAAGTCTCAAGTCTCAAGTCTGAGTTCCCGGGTCGCAAGTCTGAAGCCGTTTTCGACTTTGGACTTGCGACCCGGGAAATCGGGACTTATTTGCTGTCTGTTACCGATTTGTTTGCCGTATTTGTTGTGGCGGTTGAGTTTGTATTCGATGTTGAATTTGTGTTCGACATCGTATTTGATGAAGTATTGCCGTTTGCCGCGGTGGTCGAAGCGGTCGGCGGTGTCATTCCTTCAGGATAAATCGTTTCCTTGAAGTCGAATTTGCTCGCCCCCGGGTTGAGTTCGAGAACGACTGCCGATTTGACGGCGTTGCGGCTTCCGTCAAGACTGATAACGCCCGTGACGCCCTTGAAATCTTTGGTCGCGTTGATCGCGTCTTTCAATTTTACGCTGTCCGTGCCGCCGGCGCGTTTGATCGCGTCCGCGAGAACTTTCGCCGAATCATATGCCAAAGCCGCGAGGCTGTCGGGCGCGACACTGAATTTCGCTTGATAAGCCTTAACGAAATTTTGAATTTCCGGTGCCGGATTATCTGCCGAATAGTGATTGGAAATATATGCCGGTTTAAGCGCTGCGCCGCCGAGTTTCCAAAGTTCCGGCGAATCCCAGCCGTCGCCGCCCAGAAGAGGCTGCGTCATCCCGAGCTCGCGGGCTTGTTTGGCAATGATCCCGACTTCGCCGTAATAACCCGGAACATAGATCACGTCCGGTTTCTGATCGCGCAGCTGTGTTAATTGCGCTTTAAAGTCCTGGTCTTTTTGCGCGTAAGTCTGTTTGGTGACGACTTTTCCGCCGAGCCTTGTGAATTCCTGCTCGAAAAACTGCGTCAAGCCTTTACTGTAGTCCGAGCTGTTGTCGCCTAAGATCGCGGCGGTTTTCGCTTTCAGAGTGTTCGCCGCAAATTTTGCCATGACCGAGCCTTGAAACGGGTCGATAAAGCAGACGCGGGAAATATAATCGCCGACTTCCGTGACTTTCGGATTGGTCGAAGAAGGTGTGATCATCGGAATTTTCGCTTCCTGGGCGACGGGCGCGGCGGCTAAGCTGTTGCTCGACGCGACTTCGCCTAAAACGGCGACGACTTTGTCCTGATTGATCAGTTTTGAAATAACCGTTTTGGCTTTTTCGGGGGTTCCCTGGTCGTCTTCAAAAACCATTTCCAGTTTCTTTCCGTTGATGCCGCCGGCGGCATTGATTTCAGAAAAAGCCAGATCGACACCGTTTTTGGTGGATTGTCCGAAACTCGAAGTGGCGCCGCTCGTATCGCCGTAAACGCCGACTTTAATCGTGTCGCCGGTTGATGTCGTGGTCGTGTTTCCGCCCTTGTTCACACAAGCAATGGAAAATAAAATGGAAGTCATCACACAAATAGCTAAAAATATTCTGCTCATATCTACCTCTCAGATAAAATTTTTGATTAGTTTGATTTGTTATGCTCTGCTCGGTCGTTATACGTAACCTCTCAGGGAAAGTTTGTTTTTCAGAGCATTTTATAATTTTACGTAATAATTATACAAAAAGGCATTATACCTTTTTCGGTTAGTATGTCGAACTCGTTTGGATTAGAATTTCTTTAAACTTCGATAATTTTACTATGAAAATAATGGAAAAAAACAATTTAGGCGATATGCCGAAAGAAGATTTCCGCAAATTCGGACACGAAATCGTGGACTGGATCGCCGATTACTTCGAACGGATGGAAACGCTTCCCGTTTTATCGCAAAACGCGCCGAACGATTTGAAAAATGCCCTGCCGACTTCCGCGCCCGAACAAGGCGAAGATTTCGGCGCGATCTTTGCGGATGTCGAAAAATTGATCCTGCCCGCCGTGACGCATTGGAATCATCCGAATTTTCACGGGCTTTTCTCGACTTCGACCAGCTCGGTCGGCGTTTTCGGCGAGATGCTTTCGTCAGCGTTCGATATGAAGGCGATGCTCTGGCGGACGTCGCCCGCCTCGACCGAACTCGAACCCGTCGTGCTCGATTGGCTCCGGCAAATGATGAATCTGCCCGCGGATTTCAGCGGAATCATTTACGACACGGCTTCGATCTCGACGTTGCACGCGATTGCGATGGCGCGTGAAAAACTAAACTTAGGAATCCGCGAGCGCGGTATGAGCGGTCGCACGGATTTACCGCTTCTGCGGGTTTACTGCTCGGAACAAACGCACAGTTCGATCGATAAAGCCGTGATCCTGCTCGGGCTCGGGCAAAAATCGCTGGTTAAAATCCCGACCAACGAACGCTTTGAGATGGACACGGAAAAACTGCGCGAAGCCATCGCCGACGACCTCGCGGCGGGACATCTGCCGCTCTGCGTGATTCCGACCGTCGGGACGACTTCGAGCTCGAGCGTTGATAATGTCGAGCGGGTCGCCGATATTTGCGAGCGCAACGATATTTTTCTGCATGTCGACACCGCCTATGCCGGAAGCGCGGCGATCGTGCCCGAATTTCAGCACTACTTTAAAGGATTGGAACGCGCCGATTCGATCGTCACGAATCCGCACAAATGGCTTTTCACGCCGTTCGATCTGTCCGTGCTCTATGTTAAGGATCTCGACCTGCTCAAACGCACGTTTTCGCTCGTCGCGGAATACTTGAAAGTTACGGAAACCGTCACGAACCAGATGGATTACGGAATCCAGCTCGGTCGCCGTTTCCGCTCGCTTAAATTATGGTTCGTGATGCGCTATTTCGGGCAGGAAGGTTTGATTGAAAGAATCCGCGAACATTGCCGTCTGGCGCGTTTATTCGCCGGTTGGGTTGACGACAGCGAAGATTTTGAAATGCTCGCGCCCGTGCCGTTCGCGCTCTGCTGCTTCCGCGCTTGCCCGCAAGGCGTTGATGATTTAGACGCTTTGAACGAAAACATAATGAACGAGATCAACGCCTCGGGCGAAGCGTATCTGTCGCACACCAAGCTCGACGGCAAATTTACGCTGCGGCTTTCAGTCGGCAGTATTCGCGTCGAAGAACGTCATCTGCGAAAGGTCTGGGATTTGTTGAACGAAAAAGTAAATGCGGATTTATAAGATCAGCCACGAATGGCACGAATAACACAAATAAAATCATAAAAATTAATTCGTATTATTCGTGCCATTCGTGGCTAATATTTATTCTTCGCTAACCGACCGTAACTTCTACGGGCGAAAGCGTTTCGACTTTCGGTTTTTCTCTGAAAAGTTTTCTTTCGAGCGCACCGCGCCAGCGAAGCGAGAGTTTTTCGATAAAGAAATACGAAAAACTGCTGAAAAGCGCGATTCCGATAAAATTGTACGGAAACGTATTAAACCAGAGAACCGTGTCGTGGTTTAAGAACGGCTGCTGCCAGAGATAGATCGAATAGCTCATCACGCCGATTTTTTCCATCGGCGCGGTGTTCAGGAGTTTTCCGAAGAAATTGCTTTGGTAATTCGTGATCGCCCAATCGATACACATCGCGATCAGAAGATTGCTGATCGTGAACGACGCGCCGAGATAAAACTGGCGCGGTTCGGTGTAGGAATTGACCAGAACGAGCAATATCGGCGCGATTAAAAACAGGCGCGAACCCAGAATCCGCAGGTAAAATTCGCTTTTGTGAAGCCGTTCGTAGAAAACCGCGAGCAGACAGCCGGTCGCCAAACCGTCGGCATTCGCGTGAAAGCCGTAATAAATCCACATTTTCGCGCTTTCGCTGTAAAGATGATAATCGTAAAGCCTTAGAAAAGGACAAATCAGGATCAATGCGACGAGCAGCCAAGCGATTTTTCGTTTACCGAGAAAGATCAGGACAAACGGAAAGATCAGGTAAAACTGTTCTTCGACCGAAAGCGACCAGGTATGGAGCAAATTCCACGTATTGGGGACAAAATAATTGCTCGTGTAGGTCAGCGACGGTCGGAAACTTTCCGTAAAAGAAATGATGTTAAGTTTGAGCGCGACGAAAATCGCGAAAAGGTAAAAATAATACGGCGGAAAAATCCGCAAAGTGCGCCGGAAGTAAAATTTGGTAAGATTGACGCTGGAGGTCTTATCAATTTCTTTGAGCAGTAGTCCGGTAATCAGAAAGCCGGAAATCACGAAAAAGAATTTTACGCCGAGCATTCCGACGTTCTGTGTATTTGAATAGCCGACAATCGGCAGAAAATGGCTGATGACGACCAATGCGACGGAAATCGTCCGCAGACCGTCGAGCGAGGGAATTCGATTATTGACTAAAAGATTCATAACCTAAAATTTGCAAAATGGTGAGTATGGCAGATTTTTGCGTTTGAGAAAAGCTGCGCGTTATAGAAAACCTGAAATTATAATGAAATTTATTAAAGAATCAGTTATCAAGTCGGCGCCCGAGCGGGTTTTTGCGTTCCACGAATTGCCCGACGCGTTCGAACGCCTGCTGCCGCCGTGGGAAAACGCGAAGATCATTCAAAAAGCCGATATTTCCCGGATCGGTTCCCGCGCGATCATCGAACAAAAACTTTTCGGTTTGATTTCTTCGCGCTGGATTGCCGAGCACACGAAATACGAACCGCCGAAGATGTTTGAAGACGTGCAGATTGCGGGACCTTTTGCGAGCTGGCGACACCGGCACATCGTTTTGCCGCATGACTCGGGAGCGATCTTGCGCGATGAAATCGAATACGAACCGCCGCTGAGTTTTCTCGGCACGCTTGCCGCGCCGTTTCTGGTTGTGCCGAAGCTCGAAAAGATGTTTGAATACCGCCACGAAGTCACGCGCAAATGGTGCGAGGAAGAAATAGGACGCGGATTTAACGGATAAAGCGGATTTTCACGGATTTATATTTAAATGTTTTTTATCCGTGAAAATCCGCTTTATCCGCGTTCATCCGCGTCCTATTTCCCTATTCCTTCGGATTATTTTTCTCGAACCATTCGATAATCTGCGGGTACAGATCGGCGAGCGTTTGATTCGGTTTGCGGTTCTTGTAGAGATCGATCAGAAATTTATCGAGCGCGGCAAACTGCGGAAAGCCGCGCCGCTTGGTCATCATCTCGTCAATTGCCGCGATCAATTTTCTCTGTTCCTCCTGCGCCGGAACGTAATCAACGATTCGCAGGCTGACGAGCGCCCAGTTCATATATTCGTTAAAAGCCGCGTTGCCGCCGTAATAATTCGCGCTCCGGTCTTTATCAACCCAAAAATCGCGGTTGCTGATGGCTTTCGCGATGCGCTCGGCGTATTTGTCGGCTTCGGGATTGATATAGCCGTGATTGATTTCCGTGAAAACAATATTGCCGCGAAAGATAATTTGCGCTTTTTCGGAAACTTTCGTGTCTTTTGCGTACCGCGCAAAATCCTGCGGGTACGGAAAATTGACGTGCGGCTGAAGCTCTTTGAAACCATTGCTTTCAAACCAGTTTGTCGATTGATTGTAGGCGACGAGCGGCGAAAAAATTATGTTGTAAGTGTCGTAATCGTTCGATGCCGGAAAATTTTTATCGAGCCAGCGTTTCATTTCGGCGATGTCTGCCTCACGGCGGTAAAAGGTAATTTGCTCGTCATAGGTCTTTTTGTTTTCCTTAAAAAACTTACGAAAATTTGTCGTGTCGGAAAAAGATTGAAGCTCCGCCAAAAACGGGCGCAAGGTGTTTGTTTTGCCCCAGCCCGTGCGGTCAAAAACTTTGCTTTGAGTGATTTTGCCGTTTTTGTCGAACTCGAAGGCGTAGCCGTTCATTTTCAAATTGAAATACTGGTCGCGTTTTAACTCCGCATCGAGCGCGGCAAGCAGCGGGTGATTTTGATATTTATCAAACCAGGCGCGCACCTCTTTGTAATAATCCGAATTTTGATAAACGAGATTTTTATCATTAATTCCGGTCGGGGTCATCGCAATCGCGATATTGACGAGCTCGTAAACTTCGGGAATTTCGATAAAAGTCTTGCCTTTGCGCGCCGTGCGATAACTTTCATCGAAAACGGCTTCGGGCGTAAATCTGACGCCGACGATCTGCGTGTAGCAGAGCGCGTCGCCTTTTTTGATGATGAAATCATACCGCTTGCCTTCTTCGACCTCGAAACTGATCGAATCGACATCGGTGATAAAAGTAACTTTTTGCGCTTTGCCGTCCACCAATTCGGCTTCGTAAACGTCGGGTTTCGCTTCGGGCGCAAGCGTCCAGGCGTTCTTTTTCAGAGTTTCGCCGTCCTTTATGCTGACGACATCGGCGTTTGATTTAATCGTCGGCAAATCCGTTTGCGCGTAAGCGGCGAATGCCGAAAAGATCAGTAAAATCGTTAATTTAATTGCTTTCATATTCTGTTTAACCTTATAAAAAATATAAAAATTCCGAAGTTAAAACCCCGCGAACAAAAATTTTATGACAACAACTTTATGAAAATCCGTTCATTCGATATGAATAAATCCAATCTTCTTCTATAATTCCGAAATATGCTGACACATATTGTTTGTTGGAAATATAAGGCGGAAACTTCCGACGCGGAGCGCGCGGAACACGTCGCGCGGCTGCGCGCATTGCCGGACGTCATCCCGAATATTTTGAGTTTTACCGTCGGGCGCGACATTCTGCATCTCGAACGTTCGTTCGATACGGGTCTCGTCGCCGTTTACCCGGATCGTGACGCGCTCGATTTTTACACGGTTCACCCGGAGCATCAGGAAGTTGCCGCGTTCGGCAAACTAATTGCGGAACGGGTCGTTTCGGTTGATTTTTTGAATGAATAGAACAGTATTTTTGCGCAAGGCAAACGTATTTTCATTTTGAAACATCATAAAAAAGCGAAACCAATAGGTAAAAATTTTTAAGTTACGGTAAATCAATGAGAAATTTTAGAGAAAACATTTTTCGGATGTTTGGAGTCGTTTCCGCCGCCATATTTTTGACGTTCACGGCATCGGCACAGCAGGTTCAGCGAACCGCTTACGACATTTCCGATTACAAAATAGACGTTCAGCTCACGCCGACCGAAAACAAACTGACGGCAACGGCTGACGTAACGTTCACACCGGGATCGGAAACGCGCAATATTGCTTTTGAAATGAACGGTTCATTAAATATCGAAAGCATCGTGCGGCTCAGTTCGTCCTCGACATTTCCGACGACCACCACACCAACCAAAACAACCAAACCGAATCCGAAACCCGCGGTGGCGGCGACCTCGCAAAGTCAGGTGACGTTCGTGCAAGACCGCGTCGGCGTTTCCGATTTAGGTCCGAGCGTTAAGGTCGACATCGGCGAATCAGTTGCGGCTGGCACGCCCGTTACACTACGCTTTAAATACAGCGGCGTTCTGGTTTCAGCCGAAGGCGGACCGCTTCTGACGAAGCGTTTGGCTTATGTCGGCGCAGCCAACGGGTATCTGATGTATGCGGCGCGCTGGTTTCCGTTTCACGATTATGCCGCCGACCGCGCCACTTCCGACATTACGATCTCGATCCCGACCGGCTACACCTTAGCGGGCTACAGCGATTTACCGGTAACGAATACCGGGGGAAAATACCGTTTCGTGCAGAATAAACCCGCGCTGATCGGGAATTTTTCATACGACCGCTACACGACGAAATCTTTGCGTTTCGGCGATTACGAATTGCAGTTTTACACGAAAGCCGCCAACGAAGCATTGGTTGCACAATACGGCGAAACGCTTGGACGCGCACTCGATTTTTACACGAAAAAATACGGCGTGCCGAACGGCGGAAAGAAACTGATCGTCGCGCAGATCGACGACGACAGTCTTGAATATTATTCGTCGCAGGGAATGATTTTTATGGCGAATCGTCTGTTTGACGAATCGCGCGATACGGTTGACGAACGTCTGCAGCGCGAAGCCGCACTGCAATGGTGGGGTTTGACCGTCGGTTTGAAATCGTTCGACGATGCGTGGCTTTCGCAGGGTTTGGCGGAATACAGCGCGTTTTCGCTTCGTGAAAGCACGCTCTCGGGCGCACAGCTCGAAAACCTGCGCCGCGAGTTACTGGAAAAAGCCCTGACTTTTGAACAGACCGCCTCGCTCATCCGTGCGCCCTCGAATCTCGACGACCAGTCAACCGCCTATCAATACATTATGTTCGCGAAAGGCGCGATGGTCTATAAACTCCTGCGCGACACGCTCGGCGAACAAAAATTCAACCAACTGATCCGCACATTTCTCGACCGTTACCGCGACAAAGCCGCTTCGATCGACGATTTTGAAAAATTGGCGGGCGAGATTGCCGGTCAACCGATGCGCTATTTCTTTGCGCGCTGGGTCGAAGGCACGGGCGTTCCCGAATTCAAGGCGGATTATCTGATCATCCGCACGCGCGCCGGAAAATTTATCACACGCGGAACGGTTCGCCAGAATTACGATAATCTTCGTCTGCCGCTCGAAGTTCAGCTTCGTTCGGAAGGCGGCGACGGTCTGAAAACCGTGACGGTTCAGGTTGACGAATCGAGCGCGGATTTCAACATCGAATCGGACGGCAAACCGATCGAAGTCGTGATCGACCCGAATTATAAGATCTTGCGAATCTCCGACGATTTGAAGATCTCTTCGATCGCACGGCGCGGAATCGAGCAGTTCAAGGAAGGAAACTTCGTCGAAGCGCAGCAGCAATTTGAAGCCGCGCTGAAATTAGACCGCTCGAACGCCTGGATCTATTATCATCTCGGATTATTGTTCTTACAGCAGAGAAATTACGATCTCGCGATTGATAACTTCAAAGCCGTCCGCGATTTAGGCGCTCAGGGCGTGGCGCGACCCAACTGGCTTTATGTGTGGTCTTTGATCAAAATGGGCAACGCCTACGACGCGAAAGGCGACCGCGGACGCGCGACCGACGCCTACGACAAAGCCGCCGCGCTCGGCGATAATTACGACAACGCGCAGGAAACTATTCAAAAATACAAGGCGACGCCTTACGACCCGAAGGAAAAGCCAAGCACGACGGCAATCGTCAAATAGTTTTCAGAAAAAAGGCAGGATGATCGCATTCTGCCTTTTTTATTTCAAGTCAAAAATTCAGGAGAAAAACAAATGAAAAGAATCTTTCGTTTCGCGGCGGTTTTCGCGCTCGTCATCGGATTATTTAGCAATGCACTTGCGACCACATGGTTTCCAAAAGAATTTACCTGCCCGATTGACAATGAAAAAAACACGTTTCAGGTTTGGGGCAGTTACGGAAGCTATGTTTATTCTTACCCGTCAAAATACCAGTGGCTCTTTTTTCCGTGGACGGAAAGCCCTGCCTATTACACCTGTAAAAAATGTCATTTCTCGACATTTTTAGGCGAATTCAACGAAGTTCCGAAAGATAAGATTCCCGAGATCAAAAAGATTCTGGCTGAGATAAAGGTTTCCAAAAACTTTAAAGATTATATGGAGCTTCCGGTTTCCGAAAGAATGGAAATCATGGAAAAGGTTTATACCGTTTGGGGCAAAGACGAAGAATGGTGGGAAAATTTCTATCGTCTGAAAGGCTATCACAACGGTCGCGAAGGCAACGCGGAAAAAGCATCGGAAGCGCGAAAAAAATCGCTCGCAATAGTTCAAAAAGAATTAAAAGATCCGAACACCGTCGCCCCGAAAAAACTTCTGCTTTACATTTCGGCGGCGATGAAGCATTTTACGGGCGACGATAAGGGCGCACTCGAAGATTTGCAAAAATCTCTCGAAACAAAATATACCGAAAAAGACCTTCCGGCAGAAGAACTCAAAAATGCCGAAGACGGCTTGAACGAGCGAATCAAAGACTATATGACACGGATCAAGAGCGACAAAAAACCCCGTCTGACGGATACGCAAGCCGATTACCAGTAAAACTGGTAAAAATACTTTAATTGGAGCGCAGGCAGAGAAAGAGAGCTGTCTGCGTTTCTTTTTTTAGTTTTATTTAAAGAAGTGCTAACAATTTCGTCAGTTTCGCCTGCTCAAATAAAAGCTGTTAGAGAGGATAAAAATGAAAAAAGAATTGACAATGATGCTGATTATCGTTTTGGCTTTGATCGCGGATTGGTTTTGTTTCCGGCAGGTTTTCTTGAAAGAGTCGATCGGTTATCTGAAATTTTCGTATATCGTTTTGCTGATCGCCGGCGGCGCAGGTTTATTTGGAATGTTCGGATTTTTCATCAAACGGTTTTTCGTGAAACAGATATAAACAAGAAATTTCAGGTTATTAACAAATCGTTAATTATTACTCAAAATATTTTGCCTGAATTTTGATAATTGCATATGATGCAAGGCTGGAGATTGCAAAATATGAAGATTTTAATTGCGACCGACGGTTCGGAATTTAGCCGTGAGGCGGTTGAAAAAACCTGTCAGACGATTGTCACGCCCGAAGATACGGAAATAAAAATAGTTTGCGTTTATCCGCCGGTTTTACCGCTCGATGCATTTCCGCAATCGGTCGAATATGCCGAAGCATTAGAGAAAAAAGAGCGCGCCGATGCAGAAAACTACGTCGAATCTGCCGCCGCTCTGGTAAAGGAATATTTTCCCGACTCGCCCGTTAAAGTCGAAACGGAAATTAAAACGGGCGCACCCGACCAGGTTATTCTTGAAACGGCGAAGGCTTGGAAAGCGAACGTGATTGTCGTCGGTTCGCACGGGCGCGGATTTTGGGGCAGACTAACGCTCGGTTCGGTTTCCGATTCGATTATTCATCACGCGCCTTGTTCTGTTTTTGTCGTGCGAAAAACCGGCGAGTAATCGCTGCAAATCACATTCCGGTCAAACTTTCATTGGGAAAAAGTTCGGCAAGTTCTTTAACCAATTCAGGCGCTGCGCCTGCCGTATGAAAAAGTTTTATTTCGGCAGATGTACGATTGCGGCGGATTTTCACATCATACACGAGCCATTGCGACATAAGAAAAGTAACCGCTTTTTCATCCGCGGGTTTGAGAGTTCTGTTGAGCGAAATAGTAATCTCCGACGTTGCTGCCATAAATTTTATTTTCTCCTTAGAAATTTTGCCTTAATCTTTAAATTGGAAATTCAGCGTAGCAGGAAAATGTTACGGCAATGTTAAAAAGATGTTACATTAAAGACTAATTTTTATGTCAAAAAACTTTCTGATTTACGGCGCAAACGGCTACACGGGCGAACTCATCACACGATTGGCGGCAGAACAAGGGTTAAAACCGATCTTAGCGGGCAGAAACGCGGAAAAGGTCGAAGCATTGGCGAAAAAACATGATTTTGAGTTTCGCGTTTTCGATCTCAACGATGCGTCGGGACTTTACGCGGCGCTGCAGGAAGTCGAATTCGTTCTGCACTGCGCGGGTCCGTTTTCGCTGACTTCCGAGCTGATGGTCGAAGCGTGCATCCGGAGCAAGCGGCATTATCTCGACATCACGGGCGAGATCGCCGTTTTCGAAGCGATGGCGGCACGCGATGAAATGGCAAAAGAAGCGGGCGTGATGATTATGCCGGGCGTCGGTTTCGACGTCGTGCCGTCGGATTGTCTGGCGAATCATCTGAAAAACCGTCTGCCGTCGGCAACCAATCTGACGCTTGCCTTTTACGGTTTGGGCAGAATCTCACACGGCACGCAGGCAACGATGACGATGAATGTCGGGCGCGGCGGAGCGGTGCGGCGCAATGGTGTGATCGAAAGCGTTCCGGCGGCTTACAAAACCCGTGAGATCGATTTCGGCGAAGTTCAAAAAAAAGGCGTGACGATTCCGTGGGGCGATGTTTCGACCGCGTTTCATTCGACCGGAATTCCAAACATCGAGGTTTACACGATCATTCCCGAACAGCAATTAAAACTGCTCAAACTAAGCCGCTACCTGGGTTGGCTTCTGGCGACGAAACCGGTTCAAAGCCTGCTCCAAAAACAAATTCCGGCGGGCGGACCTTCGGACGAAGAACGCGGAAAAGGCAAAACGTATCTCTGGGGCGAAGCTTCGGACGAGGCGGGGAACAAGGTCGAGTCGCGCCAGCAAGGCGCGGAAGGCTATACGCTGACCGCGCAGACCGCGCTGAAGATCGCGGAAAAAATCCTCGCGGGAAATTTCTGCACGGGTTTTCAAACTCCGGCAAAATGTTACGGCGCAGATCTGATTCTGGAAATTGAAGGAGTAAAACGCGAAGACGTAAATTAAAGGCGGCAGTAAGCAGTAGCAGTTGGCAGGTAGGATTTTGACTGCCAACTGCTGCTGCTCACTGCTTACTGAATTTAAGCGGCAGTTTCAAACAAAGCCAAAATTTGTTTGCCTTCATTTGAACGCGGGTCAATCGTGCGAATGTGTTTTTGACCCTGCATTTCCCAGATTGCCGTGACCGAGCCGTCTTTTTCGACCGCGTGATACGAAAGGTCTTCCGTATTTTCCGCTGCGGTTTCTGTAGTTTCTGCTGTATTTTCTGTTGTGTTTTCCGTAGCTTCGACCGCGGTTTCTTCCGCCGCTACTGTTGCATTTTCTGACATCTAATTCTAAAAATCTCCTTGAACTGTTTGTGTAATAAAATTGTTAATGATACACAAATTCTTACATATTTGGCAAAAGATTGTCGAGTTTGATATTGTCTTAATTCGCGTTTGCGCGTGATTTTACTTGCCGGCACCAAAAAATAAGACGCTGAACCGATTTCTTTTTCCTTTACTTTTTACATTTTAGCTTTTACCTTTTATTTTTTGCCCCTGATTAATTATGAACGCAATTGAGTATCCTTTTTGGGTTTGGATTTTTTTCTTTGCGGTTGTTTTGACCGCCCTGGCAGTTGATCTGGGCATTGCCAACCGCAAATCGCACGCGCCGACGCGCCGCGAAACTTTGGTCTGGAGCGCGGTCTGGATTTCGCTCGCGCTTCTCTTTAACCTCTTTATTTACTGGCAGTTCGGCGGTTTCAAGGCAAAGGAGTTTTTGACGGGTTATATCATCGAGCTTTCGCTTTCGGTCGATAATCTGTTCGTCTTTCTGTTGATCTTCAACTATTTCAAAGTTCCGAAAAAATACCAGCACCGCGCGCTTTTCTGGGGAATTTTTATGGCGCTCGTGCTGCGGATGGTGATGATCTTTGCGGGTGCCGAGCTGGTCGAAAAATTCAACTGGATTCTTTACGGCTTCGGCGTATTTCTCGTTTACACGGGAATCAAGATGTTCGGCGAAGACGAAGAATTTAACCCCGAAGAAAGCGCGATCGTCAAATTCACGACGCGGTTCGTGCGCATCTCCAAGCATTACGACGGCGAAAAGTTCTTTGCCGTCGGCGCGGACGGCAAACGCGCCGGAACGCTTCTTTTACTCGTTTTAATCGTGATCAACGTCGCCGATCTGGTCTTTGCGGTTGATTCGATTCCGGCGATCTTCGGCATTACCACGGATAAATTTATTGTTTACACTTCGAATATCTTCGCGATTCTCGGTTTACGGACATTTTTCTTTCTTCTTCTGGATATGGCGGAAAAATTCCACTTTCTCAAATACGGTCTGGCATTTGTTTTAAGTTTTATCGGTGTAAAAATGCTCTTGCCTCTTTTGGCGCAAGGCTTGATAATGGTAATTGGCGGCGATTCCGGTTTTGCGGGTATTTTGAATCGTTATCTGGCGCACGACCACGATTTGGAACAAACGATCATTAACATTTCGCTCGGAATTGTCATCGGCACGATCGTTCTCTCGATCATTTTGTCGCTGATTTTTCCGCATCAGCCCGAAGCATCTGTCGAAGAAGAAGTTTAGGATTCCGAGCGCGCCCGGAATCCGCATTTCAGATGGAAAGTAAGTATCGCAAATTTTACGTTGAATGGTGGAACATCAAACGAAGCACGATCTATAAGCTCGTGGCGATATTTATTTTTCTCGGAATACTGGGATTCGGCGGCTGGTGGGTTCTGAAAAGCAACTGGCTGGTCGCGCAGCCCGAATTAACGGACGCGCCGAAAGATGCCGCGAAGGTCATCTCGTTCGAAGGCGACGTAAGGATCATTCGCGCCGCCACGCGCGAAACGATTCTGATCACGCGCCCGACCTTTGTTTCGGCAGGCGATACGATCCAGACGCAAGCTGACGGACGCGCCAAGGTGCAGATGATCGACGGCTCAGTGCTTTCGATCCGCGCGAATTCGACGGTCGTCATCCGCGACAGCAATTCGCTTTTCGGCGGACCGAATGTGCGCGTCACGCTCGACGACGGACAAATCAACGTCCGCACCGAAGACCAGCCCGAAAATACCCAAAACGTTGTCGAAGTCCGCGAATCGGAAAACAAGATCAATCCTCAGACCGACGCGAGTTTCGGCATCAACCAGCAATCGGGCGGCGGCGAGATCCGGATCAGCCGCGGAAGTATCGAAACAACTGTCGGCGGCGAAAAAACCGTCGTTAAGGAAAACGAATTCGCCGCGCTCGATAACGGGAAAATCGCCAACAAGGAGAAACTCATCGCGCCGCCGGTTCATAATTCGCCGTCATCCAACGAACAGCTGATGGGTTCGGCGAGCGGCGCAACCGA
The DNA here is from genome assembly GCA_035536135.1 of Pyrinomonadaceae bacterium. Lineage (GTDB taxonomy): Bacteria > Acidobacteriota > Blastocatellia > Pyrinomonadales > Pyrinomonadaceae > JAFDVJ01. The sequence continues at coordinate 16,179 of DATLOR010000319.1, forward strand.
TATCGTTTTCCGCTGGCAGAGTCCGGATGTGACCTCGGCTCTGACCTATAGTTTGCAGGTTGCCAAACTGCCGTCTTTTGCAGCGGATTCGATGGTCATCGAGCGGCAAGTTTTGACTAGTCCGAATTTCACGCTCGGCGGACTTCTTCCGGGCGCATATTACTGGCGCGTGCAGGCAAGCGCGGGTTCGGGGCAAACCAGCACCTGGAGCGAACACTGGAAATTTACGGTCGTCAAACGCG
>DATLOR010000320.1:0-3375 GCA_035536135.1 Pyrinomonadaceae bacterium
ACTGTGCGAGTACGGCTTCGGAAACAGGTTCAGTTGCGCCTAAGCTGATCGGGTGTGCGTTTGATCAATATGGAAAACTTACAACTAATGAAGTTAAGGCTCGTATTCAGAACTTATATGTTGAATTAGGAAATAATCCGAGTTCACAAGGCTATATCATCAACTACGGAACGGATGAAGAAATGACTAATCGTGAAAAACAAATTCAGAAGGCAATCAACTTCCTGAAATTTGATGCGAATCGTGTAACAATTGCCAGAGGTAGTGCAGAGCCAAACGAAACGGGACTACGGACAATAGTCTGGATCGTTCCGCCGGGTGCGGAGTTTCCGAAACCCTAATAATTACAAAACGCTAATCGGCAAAAATTTAAAAAAAGTCAGCCGCGCATTCTTTAAAGAGTGCGCGGCTGACTTTTTATTATTCTGACATTATTGACCGATTCGATGCGGAGTTTTTCCGATTGCGAAAACTTTGATCAGCGCGATGCCTGCCAGAAATCCGCCGATGTGCGCCGCGTAGGCGACGCCGCCCGTGCCTGCCGGAGTTAGGAATCCGAGAAGAATCTGGTAGCCGATCCAGAGTCCGAGCGCGACGTAAGCCGGAACGGTCGTGTAAATCTGAAAGATCAAAGCGCGCACGCGGTTGGTCGGAAAAAGCAGCATATAACCGCCGAGCACACCCGAGATTGCGCCCGATGCGCCGAGCATCGGAATGATCGAATCGGGACCCATAACGATTTGTCCGAGCGCGGCGGCAATACCGCAGATGATGTAAAAAGCGGCGTAGCGCACGTGTCCGATCAGGTTTTCGATATTGTCGCCGAAAATCCACAAAAACAGCATATTGCCGAAGATGTGCATGATCGAGCCGTGCATGAACATCGAGCTCAAAAAGTTGAAATAGACGGGCAAAGGCGTCGCGTAATGATGGATTTGTCCCGTATTGCCCATCGAATCGCGGACGACCTGGATGCCCGTAATGTCCAAACCGGTCGTGATTTCCTTCGGCACGAGCGAAAAGGCGTAGGTAAACGCATCGTTGCCGCCCAAACCCTGCAAAACCACAAAAACCAGAATGTTAATTGCGATAAAAGCATAATTAACATACGGCGTAATTACTCTGTCTGTATTATCGTCGCCTAACGGAAACATCTGTAGAACCCTCCTTAATTTATTCGTCCTGTTAAATAAACTTTACGCGAAATTCGTTTTTTGGAAAAGCCATTTCTTTTCAGGCGGCTCGCTTTTACGCGCGCCGCCTGCGTTTCGTTTTTATTTTTTCGTTACGATGACCGGCAAATTTTTGTCTGCAAACGCTTTGTTAAATGCCGTGATTTCTTCGGCTTTGATGCGCGCCAGAATCGCGAGCTGCGCGTCAACTTTTCCGGCGAGATCGTCATAAACAACATACGCCTGATTGGTCGGGGCAAAATCCGCGCTGTCCACCGACGAAGACAGAGCCGCGAGTTTGTTGTTTAATTTAATCGGAAAATTGAGTGCGTCCTGACCGCTTTTGATTTTCGTCTGCATCAATTCTTCTTCGACCGCTGTCAGATTCTTGTTAATTTCGGCGGCTTTGTCCTTCAAATCTTTTTGTTCGGGTTTGAGCCGCGCAGATAGATCTTCGAGCTGTTTGCGAAGGTCGCGGATTTCCAGAATCGCTTCGTGAGTCTGCGATAACTTGGCGCGGGTTTTTGAGAGAAAATCGAATTGTTTCTGAAAATCTTCCTGCGTGGTAGAAAGTCGCGGATCGGCTTTGACCGCAAATTTTTCAGTCGAAATCGTTTTGCCGTCAACCGTCAGACGAACCTGATAATTTCCCGGCACAATGCGCGGTCCGGCGATGCTTCCGCCCCACAAAATCAAGCCGGGAAGCGTTGTCGCGTCCGGCAGACGATAATTCCAGACGAAACGATTCAAACCCGCCTCCATCGGCACCGGCGCGTCGCCACCGCCGCGCCTTCCGCCGCCGCCCTGCGGTTGATTTTGTTCGCCGTCTTTTAAAACTTTGCCCGTAAATTTGCGCAAGGAATTTCCGTTTGCGTCGAGAAATTCGATTGCAACTTCCTGTTTCGGTTTTTCCTTCAGGTAATAATGAACAACCGCGCCGTTCGGCGGATTCGCGCCGAATGTCGCATTCGCGGGAACTTGAAAACCGCCGAATCCGGGCGTGCGGTAGGCATCTTCGGGTTGAAATAAAAATGCGTCCGATTTCTGCGCGTCCGCCAATTTATAAAGCAGCGGCAGATTGTCCAAAACGTAAAACGAACGTCCCTGCGTGGCAACGACCAAATCTTTTTCGCGTTTGTGAATCGCCAGATCGGTGATCGGCACAATCGGCAAATTCAAGCGCAGAGATTGCCAGTTTTCGCCGTCGTTTGTCGAATAATACATTCCGGTTTCCGTTCCGGCGTAGAGAAATCCGCGCTGATTCGGGTCTTCGCGAACCACTCGCGTAAAGGCATCGCCGGCAATTCCCGCGACGATCTTTTTCCACGTTTTGCCGTAATCGGTCGTTTTGTAAATATACGGCTGATAATTGTCCAATTTGTAAGCCGTCGCGGCGAAATAAGCCGTTGCGGCGTCAAACGGCGAGGCTTCGATCGAATTGATTTGAATCCATTCGGGCATCCCTTTGGGCGTCACGTTTTCCCAATTTTTGCCGTTGTCGCGCGTCACGTGCACGAGTCCGTCATCGCTGCCCGACCAGATTACGCCCTGCGTCACGGGCGATTCGGCGACCGTGAAAATCGTGTCGAAATATTCGACGCTCGTGTTGTCTTTCGAAATCGGTCCGCCCTGCGAAACCTGTTTCGATTTGTCGTTGCGCGTCAGATCGGGCGAAATCGCTTCCCAGCTTTGTCCTTCGTCGAACGAGCGGAACAGAATATTCGCCGCCGCGTAAAGCGCGTATTTCCCGTTCGTTTTATGCGGTGAAAAAAGCAGCGGGAAATTCCACTGAAAACGATATTTTGCGCCGTCCGCGCCCGAACCCATCGGATTATCGGGGTAAACGTTGACATCGCGCATTTGACTCGTCCGGTGATCGTAGCGCGTCAGAAGTCCATCATAACTGCCCGCGAAAATTATGTCCGAATTTTCGGGATGCGGCGCGATCCAGCCCGATTCGCCGCCGCCGACATCGTACCAATTCTTGTCGGTGATGCCGAAATCAGCCGAGCGCGAGGCGATTTTGACCGTCGAATTATCCTGCTGCGCGCCGTAGATGTTATACGGGAAATCGTTGTCGAGCGCGACGCGGTAAAACTGCGCGGTCGGCTGGTCTTCTTCCGTCCAGTTTTTGCCGCCGTCGGTCGAAACATTCGCGCCGCCGTCGTTGCCTTCGATCATTCGCGTCGCGTCGTTCGGCGCG
>DATLOR010000321.1:0-8975 GCA_035536135.1 Pyrinomonadaceae bacterium
CCTATGACAGTCCGAACGATTTTGCGACGACCGAATTAACCGCAACGGTCGAAAAACCGATGTTCGTCGTTTCAAACGGCAAGCTCATCGAACGCAGGGACAATAAAAACGGCACGGAAACTTTTCACTGGAAAATGGACACGCCGCACGCCAATTATCTGACCTCGATCGTCGTCGGCGAATATTCGGAAATCAAAGGCGAATATGCGAAGATCCCGGTTTCGACCTATCTTTTTCCGAACGAAGCGAAAGACGGCGCGCCTTCGGTCAAAAAACTGCCCGAGATGGTCAAATTTTTCTCGGAAAAAACGGGCGTCAAATATCCGTATGTGAAATACGCGCAAACGATGGCGGAAGGCTTCGGCGGCGGAATGGAAAATATTTCGGCGACGACGATGACCCCGACGATGATCCACGACCAGCGCGAATTGCTCGATTTTGACAGCGAAAGTCTGCAGTCGCACGAACTCGCGCACCAATGGTTCGGCGATTACGTGACGTGCCGCGAATGGTCGGAAATCTGGCTTAACGAATCGTTTGCGACCTATATGCAGGCTCTCTGGGATGAAAATTCCAAAGGACACGATTATTTCCTTTATTCGGACGTTCGTTCAAATCAGCAAGGTTACCTGAACACCTGGAATCAGGGCACCCGCCGTCCGATCGTGACGAAATACTACACGAACGCTGACGCGCTTTTCGATTCTTACGCCTACCCGCGCGGCGGCGCCGTGCTTCATATGTTACGGAAACATCTCGGCGACGATATGTTTTTCAAATCCCTGAATCATTATCTGACGAAAAACGCGAATTCGCCCGTGCAGACCGAACAACTGCGCATCGCGATCGAAGAAACGACCGGGCAATCGATGGACTGGTTTTTCGACCAATGGCTTTACAAAATGGGTCATCCGATCTTCGAAGTTACGCAAAATTACGATGCCGCCTCGAAAAAACTGACTCTGAACGTCAAACAAACGCAAAAGATCGATCTGCTCAACGAATATCCGCAAGCCGAATTTTTTCAGGCGAAGGTCGATGTCGAAGTTGACGGTAAGATTCAGCAGGTCTGGCTCAAACCGCAAGCCGAAAATGTTTTCACCTTTGACGCGGCGACCAAACCGCAACTGGTTAATTTCGATTACGAAGGAACTTTGATCAAAGAACTGAAGTTCGAAAAATCGACCGATGAGCTGATTTATCAATTCAAAAACGACAAGGACGTTCTCGGTCGCGTGTGGGCGATGAACCAGCTTGTGCCTCGTTGGAGATCGAAAGACGCGGTTGACGCGGATAAAGCAAAAATTCTCGCGGCAATGAATCAGGCGATCACAGCCGAACCTGTCTGGCTCGTTCGGCGCGATGTGATTCAGTCAATTGCGCAGCCGCAGGGCAATCCGAATGCGCCGAATGCCGTGGCAATAAAACTTGATGCGGCAAGCATCGCGGCTTTAACAACCGCGACGAAAGACGCGAATTCGAATGTTCGGGCGGCGGCAATTACCGGTTTAGGACTTTTGCGCGACGCAAAATACGCTGAAACGTTTATTTCTGCTCTGAACGACCAAAGCTATGGAGTGATTGACGCTTCGACAATCGCGCTGGCACGCACCAAAGACACGCGCGGATTCGATTTGTTCGTCAAATTGACTGAAACGCCGTCGTGGAAAGACCGCATCCGAATTGCCGGATTGCAGGGCTTAGCGGTTTTGGGCGATAAAAAGGCGGTTGATATCGGATTTAAATACAACGACAAATCGTATTCGAATCAGGTTCGCTTAAATGCCTTAAATGTTCTGGCGGCAAGCGGTAAAGGCGATTCGCGAATTTATCCGTTGTTGCTTGAACATTTCAAAATTTCTCTGGAAAACAACGATTTTCAGGGAATTTTCGGCGGGTTTCAGAGTTTTATTCGCCTTGCCGATCCGCGCGGACAGGAAGCGTTTGATCTGGCAAAAGCGAAATTCAAAGACCAGCAAAACTTTCTCGGGGCAATTAACCAGCTCGAAACGCAATTCAAAAAAGCGATCGAACAGAAGTAATTTAACCGGAGAATTGAAAAAAACGAATCGTTTCGGCGGTTCGTTTTTTTGTTTTAAATCCATTTGAGAATTCTGGATTTTACAAAAGGCGTTATGCTAAACTCTAATTAATCTTTTTTATAAATTTCTAAATACAATAAGTTAAGCTGTTTTCGCTCGAGAAGTGAGGTTGTTTAAATGACAAAGCTAAAAGTGAATAGTAAGCAGTATGATATTGACGCCGACCCGAACACGCCGCTGCTTTGGGTTTTGCGCGATGATCTGGGTTTGACCGGAACAAAATTCGGCTGCGGGGTCGCGCAGTGCGGAGCGTGCACCGTCCATGTTGACGGCGAAGCAAAACGCTCGTGCGTGACACCTGTCAAAGCCGCTATCGGCAAAGAAGTGACGACGATCGAAGGTCTTTCCGCCGATCTGACGCATCCGCTCCAAAAAGCGTGGATTACCGAGGAAGTTCCGCAATGCGGTTATTGCCAATCGGGACAAATTATGTCGGCGGCGATCCTTTTGAGGGAAAACAAAAAGCCTACCGATAAGGATATCGACGAAGCGATGTCGGGCATCATCTGCCGCTGCGGAACATATAACCGCATCCGCAGTGCGATCAAGCTTGCCGCGATCAACGGAGGTAAATAAGATGACCGAAAAACAAGAACTCGACCGCCGTTCGTTTCTCAAAGCAAGCATCGTCGCGGGCGGCGCACTGCTTCTCGGTTTTAATCTCCCGACCAAATCGCGGGCTGAAGAACGATTTAATTCAGCGGCTGATCTGCAGCAGAACGGTTTTCAGCCGAATTCGTTTTTGCGGATTGCGAAAGACGGAAAAGTAACGGTCGTCGTCGGGCAAGCCGAAATGGGACAAGGCGTTTTAACGAGCCTGCCGATGATCGTCGCCGAAGAGCTCGAAGTTGACTGGAAAAATGTCGGGTTTGAATCGGGTCCGGCGGACAAAGCGTTTATCAATCCGATGCTCGGAAGCCAGATCACCGGCGGAAGTTCGAGCGTCAAAGCCTTTTTTGAACCATTAAGAAAGTCCGCCGCAACCGTGCGCGAAATGCTGATTTCTGCCGCTGCAAACACGTGGAATGTCGCGCCCGAAACCTGCATTGCCGAATCGGGCAAAGTCGTTCACACGACTTCGAAACGATCGATTGCTTACGGCGATCTGCTCGAAAAAGCTGCCACACTGACGCCAAACGCCAATCCGAAACTCAAAGATCCGAAGAATTTTAAGATCATCGGCAAAAATATGCCGCGTCTCGACACGCCGAGCAAAGTCAACGGTACGGGCATTTTCGGGATCGATGTCAGGGTCGAAGGAATGCTGACGGCGACGATCCTGCGCTCTCCCGTTTTTGAGGGAAAAGTTAAATCGTTTGATGACGCGGCGGCGAAAATGGTCAAAGGCGTACGCGCCGTTGTTCCGCTTGGCTACGGTGTCGGCGTGGTTGCCGATAATTACTGGGCGGCGAAAAAAGGACGCGACGCGCTGAAAGTCGAATGGGACGGCGGAAAGTTTGCAAACGTCAGCAGTGAAAGCATTTATCAAACCTACGCCGCTGCTGCGAACAACGAAAAAGGTCTTTCGGCGAAAAAAGTCGGCGATGTCAATGCGGTGAAATCGAGCGCGGCAAAAACCGTCGAAGCCGTATATTTCGCGCCGTATTTGAGCCACGCGACGATGGAGCCGATGAATTTTACGGCGGATGTCCGCGCCGATGGCTGTGAGCTTTGGGGCGGAATTCAGGGACAACTGATCATTCAAAAAGTGGTTGCGCAAACGCTCTCGCTCGCGCCCGAAAAGGTCAAAGTCAATACAACCCTGCTCGGCGGCGGATTCGGTCGGCGGATCGGTTTGGATTACGTGCTCGACGCGGTTTTACTTTCAAAAACGATCGGCAAACCCGTCAAAGTCGTCTGGACCCGCGAAGACGATATGCAGCACGATTTTTACCGTCCGGCGACCTATAACAAAATGTCGGCTGGAATTGACGGGAGCGGCAAACCCGTTTTCTGGGAACACCGCGTTGTTAACCCCTCGATCATGGCTCCGATCGCGCCGGTTATTTTCGGTTTTGCGCTTCCCGAAACACAGGTTGACGATTCTTCGGTCGAAGGCGCATCGACTCTGCCGTATGATTTTCCCAACCTGCAAGTTGACTGGATTCGGAAAGATACGGGAATTCCGGTCGGTTTCTGGCGTTCGGTCGGAAGCTCGCACACGGCTTTTTCGACTGAATGTTTCCTGGATGAAGTCGCTTTTGCGGCGAAAAAAGATCCGTATGAATTTCGGCGTTCCTTGCTCGAAAAACATCCGCGTCATAAAGGCGCATTGGAACTCGCCGCGACCAAAGCCGGCTGGGGAAAACCGCTCGCCAAAGGTGTTTTTCAAGGCATTGCCGTCCACGAAAGTTTCGGAAGTTATGTCGCGCAGGTTGCCGAAGTTTCGGTCGGCGCAGACGGAAACGTGAAAGTTCACCGCGTTGTCTGTGCCGTCGATTGCGGGCAGGTCGTCAATCCCGACACGGTCGTTGCGCAGATGGAAGGCGGGATAATTTTCGGTCTGACCGCCGCCCTTTACGGCGAGATTACGATCAAAGACGGACGCGTCCAGCAGAGAAATTTCTACGATTACAAAATGCTGCGGATGAACGAAACGCCGCGCATTGAAGTTTATATCGTGCCGAGCACCGAAAAGCACGGCGGAGTCGGCGAACCCGGCACGCCGCCGATCGCTCCCGCGGTCGTCAATGCGATTTTTGCCGCGACCGGCAAGCGGATCAGAAGTTTGCCGATTCGGGCGGAAGAACTCAAAAAGGCTTAAAAGGAGGAAAACGAGAAATGAAAAAATCTGAAAAAATGTTCAATCGCAATGTTTTTAAGTTGTTCGTGATCGGTGCGGCGTGCCTGCTTTTTGTCGGATTCGCGTGGTCGAGTCAGGCTCGAAAAACCGCAAGCGATGAACAATCCGCATCGTTAAATCTTGAAACGAAAGAACAACTCGCAAAATCGGCGTTTTCCGAAGCCTACAAGGTTTTTATGTCGCCGCGCTGTGCCAATTGTCATCCGGGCGGCGATGTTCCGACGCAGAACGATGCAATGACCCTGCATACGCAAGGCATCACCCGCGGCAAGGACGGCAAGGGAAAATACGGGATGACCTGCACGACCTGTCATCAATTGGAAAATCTCGAAGGCGAACATTTGCCGCCCGGCGTTTCGACCGGCTGGCATATGCCGCCCGAAGATATGAAGATGGTTTTTCAAGGTCGGTCAGCCAAACAGCTTTGCGAACAATTTAAAGATCCGAAACAAAACGGCGGGAAAAAGACGCTCAAAGAAGCGATGGAACATCTCGAAGCCGACCCGCTCGTTCTCTGGGGTTGGTCGCCCGGAAACGGACGAACAGTTCCGCCGATGAGCCACGAAGAATTTATGAAAAACATTCACGCCTGGATGGACAACGGTGCGGCTTGTCCCGATTAAATTTAACCAAGAGATATAGAGACGTGAAGGCGCAAAAAAGTTTGATAGCTTTTTTGCGCCTTCACGTCTTTGCGTTAAAATTTACTTATTCGCAACTGACTTTAATTTCAAAATTATGCATAAATCAATCTTCTTATTCGCAATCGCGTTAATCTTCTTTTTTGTGATGCAAACGAGCGCGCAGCCGCTGACCGCACAAACCGAAAAGCCGAGCCGTCAGGAAATTCTGCGCGGTTCGATTACGCCCGAGCGCGAATGGTGGGACGTTTTGCATTATCATCTGGCGGTCGAGTTTTTCCCCGACAAAAAATCTATCAAAGGCTCGAACGAAATAATCTTCAAAACTCTCAAAGCGGGCAATAAAATGCAGATCGATCTACAGCCGCCGCTCGCAATTACGAAAATCCTACACGGCAATTCAGAGCTTAAATTCGAGCGCGAAGGCAATGTCTACTGGGTGTCGTTTGAAAAAGACCTTCCGGCAGGCATCGAGGATAAGATCGAGGTTTTTTACGAAGGCGTTCCGGTCGAAAGCCGCAATCCGCCGTGGAGCGGCGGCGTAACGTGGGGACGCGACGATCTGGGCGAGCATTTTATCACGACGACCTGCCAGGGTATCGGCGCGAGCATCTGGTGGGCGAATAAGGATATCGGTTATGACGAACCCGACCGCGGAATGCAGATAGATGTAACCGTGCCGGAAAATCTCGTCGCCGTGTCGAACGGTCGTTTGAAAAAGACCGACCACAATATTCAGAACAAAACAAAAACATATCATTGGGAAGTCGTCAATCCGATCAATAATTACGGGGTTAACGTCAATATCGGCAACTACGTCAATTTCTCGGAAAAATTTCAGGGCTTGGGCGGAACTTTGGACATAAATTACTGGGTTCTGGCGCATCAGAAAGAAGTTGCCATGAAACAGTTCAAGGAAGTGCCGCGAATGCTGAAAGCCTTCGAACATTGGTTCGGAAAATATCCGTTTTATGAGGACGGCTACAAGCTCGTGACCGTTTCATACGCCGGAATGGAACATCAAAGCTCGGTTACCTACGGCAATTTTTTCAGAAACGGTTACCGCGCCCGCGATTACAGCGGAACCGGCGTCGGCTTTAAATTCGATTTCATTATCGTCCACGAATCGGGGCACGAATGGTTCGGCAATAATATCTCGATGAGGGATGCCGCCGATATGTGGATTCACGAAGGCTTTACGAATTACTCGGAAAACCTGTTTGTCGAGTACTATTTCGGCAAAGCGGACGCGGAAACTTACGTGATCGGCAGCCGCCGCAACATCCGAAACGATATTCCGATCATCGGCACCTACGGCACAAACCGCGAAGGCTCCGGCGATATGTACGCCAAAGGCGGAAATATGCTCCATACGATCCGCCAAATCATCAACGACGACCAGAAATGGCTCGCGATTTTGCGCGGACTAAACAAGGACTTCTGGCATCAGACCGTCACGACGCAGCAAATCGAATCTTACATCACGAAGCAGGCGGGTATTGATTTGAGCAAAATTTTCGACCAGTATCTGCGCACGACGAAAATTCCGCTTCTGCAATACCGGGCAGACGGCAAAAATCTGACTTTCAAATATGACCGCGTCGTCGATGGCTTTGCGATGCCGCTGCGGGTTGATATCAACGGTAAAAAGATCGTCATCACGCCGAATCAGACTATGCAGACTTTGACTTTGCCCGAAGAAATTAAAACTTTTGTGGTTAATCCCAACTTCTATGTTGATTCGGAAGCGATCAAATGAAGCTGGGCAGGAATTGAATATTTGACTAAAGACATTGAAAAGACTAGAATTTTAACTTCGAACGTGGTGAGTTACGGCAACTTGCGACCACGCAAAAAAATCGCTAAACAGCTATGAGTTTTAATTTAATTTTTCTGAAAAACTCTGCGCTTGTTGGGCGCGGAGTTTTTTAATTTAGAAGATTAAAAGATATTTTCAGACTGAATGATTTTGTTTCTAAACGGGGCTTTTGGAGTTGGCAAAACAACTGTCGGGCATATTTTGCGAAAGCGTTTGACGGGAAGTCTTTTATACAATCCCGAATGGACCGGTTCGGTTTTGATGCGGATTCCGTTTAACTTTCAAGGTTCGGGAACGGACGATTTTCAAGACATTGAATTATGGCGAAAATCAGTTGTCGGAGGAATTAAATTTTTTCGCTTTTTTGCCCGCAAAACTTTGATCGTGCCGATGGCTTTTTATCGTAAAGATTATTTTAACGAGATTGTCGGTGACATTCGTAAATTCGATAATCAGCTCAGAATATTTTGTTTGACGGCAAGTTTTGAAAATATTCTGAAACGGCTTGAAAAACGCGGTGAGAAAATAGAAACCGGAGAAGATAACTGGACGATTCGCAAAGCGAAATTATGTATTGAATCTCACGAAGATGAAAGTTTCGGAGAAAGAATCAATACCAACGGAAAAAATGCGGCTACAGTCGCTGATGAAATTTTAACGAGACTGGACAATCGAGCGTAAGGATATTTATGAGCAAGAATTTTTTAGATTTATTAAAAGAAAAAATCATCGTTTTTGACGGTGCAATGGGGAGTAATCTGCAATCACAGGATTTAACGATTGAAGATTGGGGCGGCGCGAATTTTGAAAACTGCTCGGAAAATCTGCTTTATACCAAACCCGAAGCGATTGAAAAAGTTCATCTCGGTTTTCTCGAAGTCGGCTGCGACGTGATCGAAACCAATTCTTTTGGCGGAAGCGAGGTCGTTTTGCAGGAATTCGGAATCGCCGACAAAACCTACGATGTAAACCTTAAGGCGGCGCAGCTTGCCAAACGTCTGGCAAATGATTTTTCGACTCCGAATCAGCCGCGTTTCGTCGCGGGTTCGATCGGACCCGGAACGAAACTGCCGACGCTCGGGCATATCACTTATCTTGATTTGAAAAAGGCTTATGACGAACAGGTTCGCGGGCTTTTCGACGGCGGTTCGGATCTTTTCATCGTCGAAACCTGTCAGGATATTTTGCAAACCAAAGCCGCGCTCGCCGCGATCTTTGAATTTTTCGAGAAACAAAAAATAAAAATTCCGGTCATCGCGCAGGTCACGATCGAAACTTTCGGGACGATGCTCAACGGCACGGAAATCAGCGCGGCTTTGACGGCGCTCGAACCGTTTCCGATCGACGTGATCGGGATGAATTGCGGAACGGGACCGAAGCAGATGGCGGAATCCTTGAAATATTTGTGCGAAAATTCGCCAATCCCGGTTTCCGTGCTGCCGAACGCCGGACTTCCCGAGGTCAAAGACGGCAAACAGCATTACGACGAAACGCCCGAAAGCTTTGCGGCGCAGGTCGAACATTTCGCCAAGGATTTCGGCGCAAACATCGTCGGCGGGTGCTGCGGAACTTCGTTCGAGCATTTGAAATTGGTGGTCGACCGAATGCAG
>DATLOR010000322.1:0-7371 GCA_035536135.1 Pyrinomonadaceae bacterium
CGTTTCGATGGAAGCGAATCTTCGAAAGGAATTAGCCGTAATCGAAGATCAACTGCTCGATTTTGAAGAGTAAATTTTCTTCGGAATAGCTGATAACGAATAGCTGAAAGCTGAAAACGTAAAGCCTGAAATGATCAGTCATTCACTATCAGTTTTCAGCTACTCCGAATGAAAAAATTAGACCATCGGGATTATTCCTGATTTTTCACGAACGGACTTTTCGTATCGAATTTGCGGCGGCTGACGATCAATTTATTGTCGCGCCAACGGCGTTTGCGAAAACCGAGAAGGTGAAAGATCTGCAAAGGAAAAAGCCATGCGATGCGCGTGTTGATTTCGAGCGTTTCGTCATCAAACGGCGATTTTCGCACGCCGGGAAAAAATCTCATCAGCCCGGCAACATTCAAACGCCGCAAGAATCCCGAAAGTTTGAGCCAGAACGGCGCGACTTCACGACCGAGGAAAAATCCGTCTTCGCCTAAACTTTGATAAAGCGGCATCAGGATCAGACCCGATTCGCCTGCGCGAATTGCGCCGCGGCGGTCGTTGGCTAAAACTTCGCCGTGTTTCACGGGCTGAAAATTTTCATAGCCGAGCTCCATTTTGAATTCGTCCGTTTCGGTGATCGCGTGCCGGTAGCGAATCTCGACAATGCGCCGCGCGCCCGTCGCGTCCTTTAAAATTTCTTCGTGTTTTTCAAAATCGGGCAAATCTTCTTTGGGTAAAATTCCCGAATTGACGAGCGCGAGCCAACAGAGCGCTTCGTGATTTTTGATCGTTTGCCCGGCAAAATGCTGTCCGCCTTCGTAGCCGAGCGTGACCGTTCCGAGATTATTTAAGTATTCCAGGATCGTGCCGTCGAGCTGTTCTTCGATGCCGAGCAGGATCGTGATCGGGAATTTTTGTGCGAAATCGCGGTTGCGAAGCGTGTCGCCGACGGTCGCAAACGGCACGCCGTCAGCCGAAGTCGAATGCAGATCGAGCGCGTAAACTTCGCCGCGGGCGGTTGTCAAAATATTTTCGAGAATCGTTAAAAGCTCGGTTTGCTCAAGGTCTTCGGCGCGCTTGGTCGTAATCTGCGAATGCGGGCGGTTATGTTTGATGTTTTCGAGCGACCAATGGCGGTTCAGATCGGAATCGATAAACCGCACGCCTTTGGCAATCGCCCGCGTATTTCCCGCGAGAAAATAAACTCTGCCGCGCAATTTTGGCGCGAATGCAGGCAAAATTCCGGAGATTTTTTGCAGAGCTAACGCGCCGCCCGCTTCGTTCCCGTGAACGCTTCCGAAAACGATCAGCGTCGCGCCGCGGGCGTCGCCGACAAATTCACCGATCAAATGTTCGCCTGCCGTGATCGAAACGTGTTTTTCCGGCGGTTTTTCGGGTATCGAAAGTATTTGCATCGCTTAATTTAATTTTCGGGGTGCGATAAAATTATAAAGCAAAGCCGGAAAAATATCAGTAAGCGCCGTCGAAAGAAAGATTTTGATTCGATTACTTTATTTTTGCGCCGTGAGATTGACCTCGTTTGTGCCGTCGGCATCGGCGATAACAATATTCGTGCTCGGAAATTTACCCGAAATGATGGCGATCTTTTTGCCGTTCGGCGCAAATTTGGCGTAAAAACTGTTCGTTTTCAGCAGACGCTTGATGTTCGAGCCGTCGGCATTCATCGAATAGATCACCCGTTCTTCGCCGTCGCGGTTTGAATAGAAAATAATTTGTTTGCCGTTTGCCGACCAGGAGGGGTAAAAATTATGCGCGACATTGTTTGTCAGCAGTTTTTGATTCGTGCCGTCGGCGTTCATTGTCCAGATCTGGTCTTTGTTGTCGCCTTTTTCCACATAATAAACGATCTTTTTTCCGTCGGGCGACCAACTCGGGTCCCAGTCATTGCCTTTGTTAAAGGTCAACCGCTTCTCGTTTTTTCCGTCCGCGGCAATCGAATAAATTTCATAATCGCCGCCGTCGCGCGTGGTCATAAAAACTCCGTGTTTTCCGTCAGCCGACCAGCGCGGTGTCGCATCTTCGCCCGGACTGCTGATCAGCCGCTTTAAATCCTTTCCGCTGGCTTTTACCGAATAAACCTCGGCATTGTCGGCTTCGCGGTTCGATGAAAAATAGATCCGCCCGCCGGAGCTCCATGAAGGCTGACGGTTGTTTACCGTTTTAGTTTGCGCCGGGACGGAAGCCGTCGGCACGAGCAACAGAGCGGTGATCAGTATTATTTTTTTGAGTTTCATTTTTAATTCTCCAAATTGACAGAGCGAATCAGTGACAGATTATTCGGCTTTGCTTCTCATTCGTCATAAATAAACCTTAATCGCGCAGGTTTGCCGTTTGCTTTAATCGGAATCAATACGAAAAGCAAAAGGCAGATGATTGTCGTTATTTTCATTTTCAAAACTCCTTAGACTAGCGAAAAATTACAGTTGAACTTTATAACTTTTGTTTCGGCGGAGTCTTGAACGAATTTAAGGCGGGTTGAACGAATGAAAGATTAATTATTCAAGCGGCTTGAAGCAGAAGTTTTTCCTTCAGATTACGGGCAAAATCGAGCGGCTGCCCGAAAAAATCTTTTTCCAGAACTTCGTATTTTTCGAGCGACGCAAAAACGCGCGCCCAGCCGACTTTTTCGGCGATCTCAAAACATTCGTGCGCATTGCGGATACGCTCGTCGGTGTCGCTGAAGTTCTTGAACCAGAACAACTTAAAGCGCGGAAAATAGCTGAAACGGACGAAGGGTTTTAAGACCAATCTTCTCAATATCGGGCAATCGAATTTGGCAATTTCTTCCTTAACTTTCGGCGCGACGGTCGTTTCCTGTTCCCATTGCAGGGTCGTCTGAAAAAGTTTTCTTCGCACATTTGTATCGAGCAATTCTTGCGCCTTTGCGGCTTTCGTGATTTGCCGCAAAGCATCGAGTAATTCGGGTTTGAGAATCGTTTCGGCTTCTTTTTCCGCGCCGAATTCTTTGGTGAAATAATAGTTTGAATAGGTATCGATAAAAACCGAGCGATTGGCGGTTTTGAAACCGTCGGCAAAGGTTTGCAGAAGTCCGTGACGATATTTCATCTCGTTTTTATTGTAAAAATAACGGTAGGAAATCAGGTTTCCGAGCGTTCCCGTCGTTTCAAAAAAACGGAATCCCCAGAGCGCGCCGTGCGTCGCGATTTCGGCAAAACCGTGATTGCCATGGGAATCGAGATAAATTTCGTGCAGCATCGCCGCACGCTGCGGAATGTCCTTTGGCTCACCCGCTAAAACCGTTGCTTCGCGCCGCAATTCCTGATAATGATTTTCCAAAGAAGTGTTCATAGAGTTTATCGAGTTTGTAGAGTTTATAGAGTAGAAATCCTTAAACTCTAAGAACTTTAAAAACTCTACGAACTCAACGAACTTTTTCTTGTCTAAAATAATTGATGTCTGCGCCGAAAGCAACCAAAAATCGCTGCAAAATCTCCAATAAACAGCGTTCTTTTACTGCCTAAAGGAGAAATTATGAAAATCAAAACAATTTGGCTGGTTACTCTGTTTGCTTTATTTTCGACTGTTTCGGTTTTCGCCGAATCGAAATCGAAGAAAGAACTCGCTGAAATGGCGGTTTCCGCCGATTCCGCCGTGCAAGCCGAGGCGATAAAAAATCTCCGCACAATGGGCAAAGACGGTTTGGACGCGCTTTTTCAGACGTATTCCGCCGAGATTGCAAAGTTTTCGGCGACCGGCGTGGGCGACGAAGACTGGAAACGCATCACTTTTGCGCTCGATTCGGTCGCGATGCAAAAAGATGTTTACGCTTCAAAACTTTACTGGTTTACGGATCTGGAAGAAGCCAAAAGGGAAGCCGGCAAGTCGAACAAACCGATTTTGTCCTTAAGACTGCTCGGTAATCTGAACGAAGAATTCTCTTGCGCGAATTCGAGATTTTTCCGCGCTTTGCTGTATTCAAACTCGGAAGTTTCAAAATACTTACGCGAAAATTACGTTTTGCATTGGAAATCGGTGCGTCCCGCGCCGAAAGTGACGATCGATTTCGGGGACGGTCGCAAGATCGAACGCACCATTACGGGCAACAGCATTCATTACATTCTGGACGAAAACGGTGAAATTATCGACGCGATTCCAGGACTTTACGCGCCTTCGGATTTTCTGAAATATCTCACAAAAGGCAAAGAACTCAACACCACGCTCGACGCTTTGCCGAAAGACAAAAAAGAACTTGCAATGCTTCGTTACCGCAAACTGATGTTTGACGACATCAAAGCCAAGCGTAACAAATCGGTCGCGGCGGCAAAAGTTACGCTGACCGAGCCGAAAGACGGCACCGATGCTTCGGAAGTTGCGCCGCGCGCCGTGACGAAAATGATCACGGAAACTTCGATCCTGAGCGGAATTTCCGACGATTTTTCACGCTTTGAGTCAAGCATTAATCTCGACGACTGGAAAAAATTGTCGAAACTCTACGCGGGCGCAACTAAATTCGATGAAGTAAGCGTTGCCTTTATCAAGCGTCAGAACGCCGGTAACGGTTTGACCAATGCGCAGTTTACGAGTCTTTTAACAAATCTCGCGGGCTATGTCACACTCGACACGACGCGCAACGATTTTTTGTTCCACACGAAACTTTACGAATGGCTGAACGCCCAGCGCGCCAAACCGCTCGAACTCGAAAGTTTTAATTCGCGAGTTTACGCCGATCTTTTCAAAACACCCGATTCCGACAAATGGCTCGGTCTTTACAACACGGACGTTTACACCGCGCTCGACGGCAACGGGATTATTAAATAGAGAGGGAGAAAAGGAGAAGAGGAGAAGGGGAGATGTGATGTTTTCAATCCTCTCTTCTCCCTTTCTCCTCTTCTCCTCTTCTCAATTTACCGGCAACACATTCGGCTTAAACTCACATCTATTTGTTTGACGCAAATAAAACCTTTATAATTCGGAAGAAGTTTGCCATCATTTCGACAGATGAAATTCGCCGCAAAAACAATCCTTCTTTTTATCGTTCTGTGCGCAGGTGCGTCTTTCGCGGCGGCGCAGGACTTTTTGCCCGAGCTCGTCAAACGCATTAAACCTTCGGCGGTCGCGATCGAAACCTTTGACGCGAAAGGCAACACGCTTTCACGCGGGAGCGGTTTCTTTGTCGCAAACGATAAGATAATTACCAACCGCCACGTGATCGAAAAATCCAGCCGCGCCGAGATCCATCTTTTCAACGGCAAAAAATTTCCCGTCAAAGGCGTTCTGGCGATTGACGGCGAAGGCGATCTGGCTCTTTTGCAAGTCGATGTTCCGGCGGGAACTGCCATTCCGCTTCAGATTATGCAGCGCGTGCCGCTCGAAGGCGAATCGATCGTCGTGATCGGCAATCCCTATGGTTTGGAAGGTTCGGTTTCGAACGGCATCGTTTCCGCCGTCAGAGAAATTTCCGGCTACGGCAAAATCATCCAGATCACCGCGCCGATCTCGCCCGGTTCGAGCGGCAGCCCGGTTGTCAATATGCTCGGGCAGGTGATCGGCATCGCCACGCTCCAAGCCGCCGAAGGGCAGAGTTTGAATTTTGCCGTTCCATCGGAGCGAATCGCGCAGCTCAAGATCGGCGAGCTGCAAACTTTTTCGACACTCACGAGCGAAACGCAGAAAAACAAACGCTCTGCCGCGCAGAATTTCTATTCGCAGGGTTTGGCGCAATTATCACGCGACGATTACGCCCGCGCCGTTTCTTTTTTTGAAAAGGCGACCGAAACCGATCCGAATTATGCCGAAGCGTGGTATCAGGCGGGATTTTCCTACGGGATGATGGGACGCCATCAGGAAGCCTTAAAAGCTTCGAAACAAGCCGCCAAATTGCGTCCCGATTGGGCGGAAACTTATATCAATATCGGCGCGTCGAGCTTTGCTTTGAAGGAATACAAAGACGCGGCGGAAGCTTACCGCCAGGCGACGAAGCTCGACACCGACAACGCCGACGCGCAATACGCTTTGGGCTTGAGTCTCGGAAAATTAAACCGCACAGATGAAGAAATTCTCGCTTACAAACGCGCCGTTGCGCTCAAACCCGATCACGTCAACGCCTACGAACAGCTCGGCGCGGCGTATTTCAAACAAAAACGCTACAACGATTCGATCGCCGCGTTTGAACAGCTCAAAACCTACAAGCCCGACGCGAAAACCTACAATTATTTGGGCGAAAGCTATTTTGAAGCCGGTAAAACCGAAGAAGCCGTCGAAGCTTTTAACAACGCCGTCGGCTATAATCCCGATTTTGAAAAAGCCCGTTACAATCTCGGTCGCGCCTATCTCAAGCTCGGCGACCGCGATTCGGCAAGCGTCCAATACGAAATCCTGCGCGGCGCAAAATCCGATTGGGCGGATAAACTCTACGTTCTGCTCAATCCCTAGAAAAATCTATTTTTCTTCATTATTTTCGACAATCGGCGGATCGTTTTCGCTTGGCTGTCCGCCTTGATGGTCGGCGCCGCGCAAAACACCGTTTTGATCAATGTAGAATGAACGAAAGCCCATCTGTCCGTAAGGATATGGAACTGAATCAAACTTAAACCGACCGGGAAAAGGCGGAGAGGGTTGATTGACATTCAAATTAAAATCGTAATTATAGTAATTTCCGCTTGACAACCAACTGTCTATTAATCCCGCGCTATATAAGTCTAAAAATGTCATGGCATAGTTACCGTTTCCGACCGTATTTTTATAAGTTTCCTGCGACGAAGCGAGCGTACGCATCGCCAGAATTATCTGCCTTTCATTTTCGTAAGCCAGGGTCGGCGTGCAGGTATCTATAACGGCATCTTCAACGCTTGCGTCCCCGCCGTTTTTATCACCGCCGCGAACCGTGCAGCCGGCATCCATGTAAAAAGATAATTTTCCGCTCTTCCCATAATTTTTTGGCTTGGCATACACGGAAAAACGCGATCCAATACCGCCGTTTTCCAAACTGGTTTGAATATTAAAGATGTAACCGTATTTTTCACCCATTGCTAAATAAATATCAATAAGATTTGCAAGCCAAAGTTGATGTAGAGCGCCAAATCTGCGATTACCGACGGTTGTGAAATAGGTTGCCTGTGCGGTATAGAGACTTTTCACCGCACCCATTACCAAAATTTCATTTTGGCGCGGAGCGGCGGCAAACAAATTTTTTGAAGCGGAATTAGTTCGTTTGTTAACGTTTTTTTTCGCGTGAGCAAATAACGGGAAAGCAAAGAGTAGTGAAACGATAAGCAAATTGGTAAAGAATTTCTGAGACATTTTTATGTTTCTTTGAGATTTAAGAAGCTGATTTGGTTTTAGTTATTAATCGGCGGGTCGTTTTCGTCGGCGCGTTGTCCTTGTTTGTCCGCCCCGCGCAGA
>DATLOR010000323.1:0-12949 GCA_035536135.1 Pyrinomonadaceae bacterium
CCTGCATACCCTTAAGCGCGGAAAAATCGGGCGTTTTTTTCGCCGTCTCCTGAAAGGCTTTGCTTTCGGTCAGAGTGCCGAGCGTTTTGCCCAAATCGCTCGTTTCGAGATAAACCAGCGTGTCGGCAGGCACAAATGTCCGCAAATCGGTCGGCGGAGAACTGCACGAAAGGCAAAAGGCAAAAGTAAAAAGTAAAAAGTAAAAAGTAAAAAGCCGATAAAAATTTTCCTTCTCTGATTTGCCTTTTAAATTTTGTGGTAATATTTTTTGCATTATGGATAAAATTTTCGCAGATAATATTTTACAAGGTAAAGTTGCGTTTGTAACAGGCGGCGCGACGGGAATTACGGGCGGCGTCGCGCGGGCATTTGTCGAAGCGGGCGCGCGACTTGCGATCACTTCGCGCAAGGAAGACAATCTGATCGCCCAAAAGCAGTTTATCGAAGAAAACGGCGGCGAATGTTTCGCGGTCGCGGCGGACGTGCGCGATTACGCGGCGGTCGAAAACGCGATCGCCAAGACGCGTGATCATTACGGCAAAATCGATATTGTCGTTAACGGCGCTGCCGGGAATTTTCTTTGCAAAGCCGAAGAGCTTTCGGCAAACGGGTTCGGAACGGTCGTCGATATCGATACGAAAGGCACTTTTAACGTCTGCCGCGCCGCGTTCGAAGAACTGAAAAAATCGAAAGGTCAGATCCTGAATATCTCGGCAACGCTTCATTATCTGGCGACGCCGATGCAGATCCACGTTTCGGCGGCAAAGGCGGGCGTTGACGCAATTACCCGCAATCTTTCGGTCGAATGGGGCAGACACGGTATCCGCGTCAACGGTATCGCGCCCGGACCGATCGAAGACACCGAAGGAATGAAACGTCTTTTGCCGCCTGAATTAAAAGAAAAACTGACGCGCCGGATTCCCTTACAGAGATTCGGGCGCATTGCCGACATCGAAAATGCCGCGCTGTTTTTGACTTCCGACGCGGCAAGTTATATCAACGGCGTAACCCTGGTCGTTGACGGCGGACAATGGCTTCTGGGAACGAGCTTCGGTTAATTTAACTTTGCATCTTTGCGCCTTTGCGGGAAATCATTTTTCTCCCGCAAAGACGCAAAGATGCAAAGATTTCAAACATCTTTATTCTTAAAATTCTTCGGTTACTTTTTCAATTTCCGCGTTTTTCTTTTCAACTTTATCGCCCAAAACGGCGCGGAGAATCAGCATTTTCGCCAAAATTCGGACTTCGGCGCGGTCAAATTTATTGGTCAGAGCTTTTGTTTTGCCGAAATCGGCGATTGCCAGATTGCGAATGGTCGAATTGGCGATGCCGAGCTCACGGGTCAGGCTATTGACCATCGAACCGCCGAGCGCGCCGAGCTGCACTTCGCCGTCGTCGATCATTTCGCCCGAAACGTCGATAAATTCGCCGACTTTGACAAATGCCGAAAGCGTGTCGTTGAGGCGAAAAATCGCGTCATCGAGAAGCGGAAAGGCTTTGTCCGGGTCGGTCGCGGAATAAGCGCTCGCCAGAAGCCAGACTTCCATAAAATCCTTGTAATTTTTCGGCGAAGGATTAACGAGCGTGTTTGCGTCCTTCATAATTTCGGCGGCGAGTTCCTTGTCGCCTGCCGCCGAAACCTGCGAAGCGAGCATACTCAGAGCCATGATCTTTTCTTCCTTGCGTCCCATTCCGCCGATGATCTTCCGCGACTGCGCCACGATTTTATCGCGCTCTTCTTTCGGAAGCTCCTTCGAACCGAGCTTCTGGACGTTTTTCATCATCTCGTCCTGCTCTTTTTGCGCCTGATTTTCGGCAACATTTTCTTTTATCGTCGGCGCAGTTTTGACGGTAATCGCCGATTCGTCATATTCTCCCGAAACGACCGTCGCGGTCGCCGTTTTCGGCTTGACCGTATCGGGAAATTTGGCGCGGATCTGAACGGCGCGCGCCGGGGCGTATTTCTCGATCAAGCCGATATTCAGCGAATAATTTAATTCTTCTTTGTCTTTTTTCTCCAAAATTCCCTGCGCGAGAATTTCCGCCAGATCGCGCAGGTTCTGTTCGGTGAACATCGGCTTTTTGCCGCCCGTCTTTTTAATTTTTTCGGAATTCTCCGCGCCCATGCTCAAAAAGGCATGGACATTGTAAAGATTGCTCGCCGACGCCTTGTCGCTTTTGAATTTCTTGACGATTTCATCGGCAAACTCCGCGCCTTTTGCGTCGTCTTTTTCATAAATCTTTTGAAGCAGATCGCCGTGCATCCAAGTTATACCTTTTGCCAGCGATTTGCGTCCGAGTTCGACCGCTTTCGACGGGTCTTTTAAGGCAAGCTGTTTGATAAACTGCGATTCAAAATACGAATCGCGCTCTTCGGTCGCCTTGCGCAGCTCGGGGTTCGTGATAATGCTCAGAGTGTCGTAATAAAAATTGTAGGCAAGCGTCGCGTCGTGTTCCGCCAAACTCATCGCAATCTGCTGGCGCACGCCCATCGCCTTGTAAAACTTCTGCGTCACCCGCGTTTTGTCATTCTGATCGCCGCCGAACATACTTGCGCGGTATTCCGATTCGGTCGGCGTAATGCCCATCGCATTGATCTGCGAATCGTAATCGGCGAGCAGTTGTTTGAAATCGTTGATCACCGCGCCGTACATCGCGGCGGCTTCTTTTTCGTCGTAAAACCACATCAGACCCGCCATTTCCGACGAAAAGCTGATGCGGTTTTCGAGCGACCGCAGATTACCGACCTCCGCGCCGGTTTCGCGCAGGAACGCGACGGCTTCCTTGCGAAGCTCATCCGTCACGACTTTCGGCTTTTCCAGATCGGTTGTTTGGGCAAAAGCGGTTTGAAAAAAGGCTGAAAGTAAAACTGCAAAGAAAATATTTCGAAAAAACATTCGATAATCATAATCCGTCCGCCGAAAATAGTAAATAAAAATCTCGCGGGCGCATAAAACCCGCACGCGGGCGCGTTATACCCGCAGGCGGGCGGAGCATTCCCGCGTGCGGGCGCAACGTACCTGAGTGCAGGCGGAGCGTACCTGACAGCAGGTATGACGTGCCTGCACTCAGGTGAAGCGTGCCTGCTCGCAGGTATAACGCGCCTGCACGCAGGCAGACTTCGCCTGACTGAAAAAATGAGTTTTCCGGAGAGCGAACCAGGCAGTTTACGGTTAAAAAATTAATTTTCCGACGCGTGCCGAATTTCCGCTTTGAAACGCGCCGTAAATTCATTTACCATTAATCTTTTTCAATGATTGAAATTTCACCAAAAACATTCGAAGAATTCCAAGCCGAAACAAGCAAAGGCAATGTCGTGCCGGTCGTGCGGAGCGTTCTGGCGGATCTGCACACGCCGGTCGGCGCATTTTTGCGCGTCGCGAACGATGCCGAACAAGCCTTTTTGCTTGAATCGATCGAAGGCGGCGAGCGTCTGGCACGTTATTCGTTTCTCGCGGCGAATCCGTTTATGACCGTGCGTTCGCATAAATCACAGACCATCTTAGAAAAAGACGGCTCGCGCAAACTTTATCCCGACCGCACTTTGGTCGAATTTTTGAGGAATCATTTTCGCCGTCACCGGCTTGCGCGGCGCGAAAAACTTCCGCCCCTGTGCGGCGGCGCGGTCGGTTTTCTGGCTTACGACGCGGCGCGCTGGTTTGAAAAGGTTTTGGACGACGGCGAAAAGCGCGACAAAACGGACGCGATCTGGATGTTTTTTCGCAACATTCTCGTCTTCGACCGTTTGAAACAGCGCATCGAGATCGTTTCGATCGTTTTTACCGATGAAGCAAAGGACGATGAAGCGAGGCTCAAAAAACTTTACGACGAAGCGGTCGAAGAAACCGCGCGGCTCGAAAAACTTCTGGCGGAAAGCTCTCTGCCCGCCGTCACTTCGGAAAAACGCGAAAAGGCGGAATCAAATCAATTTTCGTCAAACTGGAAAAAGGCGGATTTTCTCGAAGCGGTCGAAAAGATAAAAGATCATATTCTCGCGGGCGACGCTTATCAGGTCGTACTTTCCCAGAAGTTCAAACGGCAAACTTCGGCTGAACCGATCAATATCTACCGCGCTTTGCGAACGACAAACCCTTCGCCGTATATGTTTTACGTCAAGCTCGGCGCGGAAACTCTGATCGGCGCGTCGCCCGAAATGCTCGTCCGCTGCAGCGGAAAAAAGCTCGAATACCGCCCGATCGCCGGAACCCGCAAGCGCGGCGCGACAGAGACCGAAGACTGGATTCTGGCGGAAGACCTTCGCTCGGATATGAAGGAAATTTCCGAACACGTAATGCTTGTTGATCTCGGCAGAAACGATCTCGGCAGAGTTTCCGAATTCGGCTCGGTCGAGGTTGCCGAACTGATGAAAATCGAAAAATACTCGCACGTTCAGCATCTCGTAACGAGCTTGAAATCGCGTTTGAAGGACGGTTTAGACCGTTTCGACGCGTTGGGCGCGTGTTTCCCAGCAGGCACGGTTTCGGGTGCGCCGAAGGTTCGCGCCATGCAGATCATTGACGAGCTTGAACCGTCGAAACGCGGCGTTTACGCGGGTGCCATCGGTTATATCGATTATGCCGAAAATCTCGATACGTGCATTGCGATCCGCACGATCCGGCTCACGGGCGGTACGGCTTCGATCCAAGCCGGCGCGGGAATTGTCGCCGATTCCGTTCCCGAAAAGGAATACGAGGAAACCATCAACAAAGCGCGCGCGCTTGTCAAAGCCATCGAGATGGCAGAAAATTTCGATACGTAATTTTAGGCGCGGCTGAACAAAAAACAATGAAAAAAATTCTTACACTTATACTTTTGGTGATCTTCTCTTTCGGGTGCGGTCCGCGTTCGGACGAAACGACGCCTGAAATGGCGCAGAGTCTTTTGAAGGTGCGCGGATTTAATTTCACCGAAGAGGAATTTTTCAAGGCGATCAAACAAGCCGATGCTCCGGCGGTCAAACTTTTTCTGCAATCGGGGATCAATCCGAACGCGAGAACCAAGCAGGGCGAAACCGCGATGACCGTTGCCGCCGCGTATTCCGATGTTCCGACCTTGAAAATTCTGACGGAAAAAGCCGACATCAACGAGCACGATGCGCTTGGAAATACGCCGCTTTTCGTTGCGCTGAAAAAACCGCGGGACGAGATTTTTGATTATCTGCTCGAAAAAGGCGCCGATCCGAACAGCGACGGAACGGCGAAAAACGCCAAAAATCAGAGCGTTTTATATGTCGCAGTTCTCAGAGACAAAACCGATGCGGTCAAAAAACTGCTCGAAAAAGGTGCCGACCCGAACAGAACCGACGACGCGGGTTCATTGCCGATCTCCGAAATTATCCTGACCTATTCGCCGAATATGGAAGCCTACAAAATGATTCTGGAGAAAATGACCGATGTCAATAAACAGGAAGTCGGCGGCTCGACGCTTTTGATCTACGCCTCAAAAAACGCCCGATTATATCCCGACGTGCGCCGCGAGATCATAAAATCGCTGCTCGAAAAAGGCGCGGATAAACGCATCAAGGACAAAGCCGGCAAAACCGCGCTCGATTGGGCGAAGGAAAGAAAGATTACGGAAGCGATCGAACTGCTCAAATAATGTAAAATTGAAAAGGGATAATTGATAATTATTTCGATTTAATTACCAATTAACCATTATCCGTTATCCATTTAAAAATGCTTTTAGTCATAGATAATTACGATTCATTCACCTACAATCTCGTCCAGTATCTGGGCGAGCTCGGCGCGGAGATGCAAATCCGGCGCAACGATGAGGTTTCGGTTGACGAGATCGAAAACGATCTGAAACCCGAAAAGATCTTGATCTCGCCCGGACCGGGAACGCCTGACGATGCGGGCGTTTCGCTCGAAGTGTTGGAAAAATTCGGCGAAACGATTCCGATCCTGGGTGTTTGTCTCGGGCATCAGGCGATCGGACAGATTTTCGGCGGCAAGGTCATCCGTGCGCCCGAACCGATTCACGGCAAGCCGGTCGAAATCTGCCACGACGGGAAAACTATTTTCAGCGGTTTGAGTTACCGTTTCCGCGCCGCACGTTATCATTCGCTCGTTGTCGAACGCGAGAGCCTGCCCGAAACACTGGAAATTTCCGCGACCTCGCCTGACGGTTTGATCATGGCGCTGCGTCATAAAACCTTAAAAATCGAAGGCGTGCAGTTTCATCCCGAATCAATTCTGACGAAAGAAGGCAAAAAACTCTTGCAAAACTTCCTGAATCTCTGAGATAGTAGATATGGAGTTTGGATTTCAAACTCCAAACTCCACACTATTTAGCCTCATTCATTTTTAACTTTTCACTTTCCACTTTTCACTATTAAAATATGTTTATGTCGAAAACACAGTGGCTGTTTGCCGCGCCGCTATCAGCGACCAATACCAAAGCCGATACGCCGCTTTTTCCGTATCTGAACCGCCTGATCCGCGGGGAAAATCTGGAAACGGAAGAAGCCGCCGACTTTTTCCGCGCGCTGACCGATCTCAACGCCAACCCGGCGCAAGTTGCGGGCTGTCTGACCGCGCTGACCGCCAAAGGCGAAACTGCCGCCGAGCTTGCGGGAATGGCGCGGGTCATGCGCCAGCAAGCGATCAAGATCAAATCGCGCCACAAGAATTTTATCGACGTTTCGGGCACCGGTTCGAGCATCGCCAAAACCTTTAACGTTTCGACCGCCGCCGCCTTCGTCGCCGCCGGAGCGGGTTTGACGGTCGCCAAACACGGCAACCGCGCCGTCATGAGCGACACGGGCAGCGCGGACGTGCTCGCCAAGCTCGGCGTCAAAATTTCGAGCGAACCGGAAGTCGCACAAACAAGCCTGAACGGCGCGGGAATCTGTTTTATGTTCGCGCCGAAATTTCATCCGACGCTCCGGCGCGTCGGCGACATTCGCCGCGCGCTCGGCATCCGCACTTCTCTGAATCTGCTCGGCGTTCTGGCAAATCCGGCAAACGCGCCGAAACAACTGATCGGCGTTTGGCATCCGTCGCTGCTTGAACCGATGGCGCAGGCGCTCGCGATTCTCGGCACGGAAAAAGCCTGGGTCGTACACGGCTCGGACGGTTTGGACGAGATCACTCTGGCAGACGAAACTTTCGTCGTCGAGGTTGTCGGAAATGAGGTTCGCGAATTCCGCATCGCGCCCGAAGATTTTAAACTGCAGCGCGGCGAAATCGAACATCTAAAGACGGAAACACCCGACGAAAGCGCGCAGATCATCCGCGATGTTTTAAGCAGTAAACGCCGCGACGAAGCGCGCTCACTGGTCGTGATAAACGCCGCCGCCGCCCTTCTGATCGGCGGAATCGCGACCGAACCGATTCACGCCGCGCGGCTTGCCGAACAGGCGATCGACAGCGGACAAGCGCAAAACAAGCTCGACAGATTGATTCAAACAACGAATAAAAAGTAGTCGGTAATCAGGAATCAGGAATCGGTGACAGTTGATAAGTGATAGGTTTTATTTGACTTATTACCTATAACCGATTACTTATTACCTAATGCTCAGTTGGCTCTACGGCAAAATCACGAACATTAGAAATTCGCTCTACGAACGCGGCGTTCTTAAAACTTTTCCGCTCGGCGCAGCCGCGATCAGCATCGGAAATATCACGGTCGGCGGAACGGGCAAAACGCCGCTCGTTGCCTTTGTTGCCGAAATTTTAGCCGAACAGGGCGAAAAGGTTTGTATCCTGACACGCGGTTACGGGCGCGAAAATCCGCGGGAAAGGGTTTTGGTCTCCGACGGCGAAAAGATTTTAGCCGATGTCAAAAAGGCGGGCGATGAACCGTTTGAACTGGCAAACAAACTGCTCGGAAAAGCGATCGTCGTCGCGGACGCAAGCCGCGTCGCGGCGGCAAAATGGGCAAAGGAAAAGTTTAAGATAACGGCTTTTGTGCTTGACGATGCTTTTCAGCATCGCCGGGCGAACCGCGATCTGGACATCGTTCTCTTGGACGCGACCAATCCTTTCGGAAACTCCAAAACCTTGCCGTTCGGCATTTTGCGTGAGCCTTTAGCAAATCTGAAACGCGCCGATCTGATCGTGATTACCCGCGCCAATCTGGTTGAAAATATTGCAGATTTGAAATTACAGATCACAAATCTGAACCCTAACTGCCCGATTTTCACGGCAGAAAACAAAATCTCGAATTTGACGCAATTAGAGGAATTTCACGTGGCGGAGGCGCAAAGTTCGCAGAGAATAACAACTGACCACCGACCACCGACCACCGACCACTATTTTGCTTTCTGCGCTCTCGGCAATCCCGATAATTTTTTTGAGCAACTAAAAAAGGAAGAATTTAATTTGGTTGCGACAAAAAAATTTCCCGATCATCACCGCTACACGCAAGCCGAGGTCGAAAAACTCGAAACCGAAGCCAAACAAACCGGCGCGGAAATTCTACTGACAACCGCCAAAGATGCCGTCAAACTGACAAATCTAAAGTTCAAATTGCCGTGTTTTATTATTGAAAATCGGCTTGTTTTCGACGACGAAAAAAAACTGCGCGAAATGATCCGCGCAGTTTTAAATCCCAAATCTCAAATCTCAAATCCCAAATCAATCTGAGTCCTGTGTTTTGCCGCTCGGCGAATTTTTCGGCTGCGCGGTCGGCTTCGGCACGGGAGTTTTCGCCGGAGTTGATTTTGTGTCAGGCGTCGGCGAAGTTTGCGGTTTCGGCGTTTCGTTCGGAACAATCGTCGGCTGAATGACGGTGTTTGAGTTCGATTTCGTCGTTTTCGGTGTCGGCGTTGCCTGTGTGTTGGCATTGGCGTTCGGGTTTGTCGGCACCATCATATAATATTTGCCCGTGTTGCTGTCGTAAAGATAGCGCGGATCATCCTGTGTGAAAGGGCTGTTCGGATTGTTCGGATCAATGACCTGACCGCCGGGGACGACAGGCTGCGGCGCACCGGGCGGAACCGAGCCGTTTTGCCAGTAAGGGTTGCCGTCGCTGCCGCCGAGAGTTTCCGGCGCGGTCAGCGTCATATTTGAATTTGTCATCATTTCCGAAGACATCGGAACGATCGTCGCCAAGCCTTGTTCGTTCATTCCCGTCGCCGGATTGAGCGGCTGAACGGGCTGTGAATTCGAATCGGCTTGAAGCGTCGAAGGATCTGTCTGCTTGCTCGAAGTCGCCCAGATCAAAGCCGCCGAAAGAAGCGCAATTCCCGCCAACGCAACAAATGCGGTTTTCCAAAGATTGTTATTCGAGGTTTTGACCGCAGTCGGAGCATCGGCAATCGAGCGCGAAACACGATTCAGATCGTCAAGCAATTCGGCGGCGTTTTGATGACGCATTTCAGGATTTTTCGCGAGTGTCTGCAAGATCAAAGGCTCGATTCCCGCGGGCAAATCCTGCCGGAAAGCGGAAAGCGGCGGCGGCGGTTCCTGAGCGTGTTTCATCATCAGTTCGCTCGCATTTGCCGCCTTGAACGGAACTTCGCCCGCGAGCATTTCATACAGGATCACGCCTAAACTGTAAATATCCGAACGCGCATCGGCGTCAGCCGAATCGGCGCATTGTTCGGGCGAAAGATATTCGATCTTCGGAAAGGAAAGTTCATCATCCGCCGCTGCCACTGCGTCCAATTTGACCGCGCCGAGATCCAGAACTTTGACCGCATCATCCGCGCCGAGCAGAATGTTTTCGCTGTTCAGATTCCCGTGAATCACGCCCTTGAGATGCGCGGCGGAGAGCGCGGAAGTAATTTGTTTAGCGATATTAACGGCGCGTTCGGGCGAAAAATTGCCGCCCTCCTCGATCGCGCTTTTGAGCGTTTCGCCTTCGGCGTCCTCAAAAACGATATAAACCGTGCCGTTTGCATCCGAGCCGAAATCCGTCACGTTCAAAATATTCGGATGCGAGATGTTCGAGATATTTCGCGCTTCGGACGAAAACCGTTTGACGATATTTTCGTCAACTGCCAATGCGGGCGAAAGAATTTTGACGGCGACCGCTTTATCCATCAAAAGATGCCGACCGTGATAAACTTTGCCCAATTCGGTTTCGCGCATGACCGAATCGATCCGGTATTTGTCTGCTAAAGTTTTTCCGATAAATGTATCAATCATTGCTTTTATAAAACGCTCTTGAAATTATACAAGTTGCAAAATATGATTCAAAACCCGCTTCGACGGTTGTAATTTAACCGTTAATTTATTGTAAATAAAAATGGCGGACGAAGTTTGAAAAAAACCTCGTCCGCCAAATTGTTTTGTGTTTTACAGGACTATCTTAAAACGGCGAAAACGATAACGAGTGCCAAAAGCACGAGCGATTCGATCAGCGCCAAACCGATAATCATCATCGTTTGAACAGTTCCAGCCGCGCCCGGATTGCGAGCCGCGCCTTCAACCGCACGCGAACCGATCAAACCCTGACCGATGCCGCCCAAGCCAGCCGCGATACCGAAGCCGAGACCCGCCGCCAACGCTTTGTAAGCTGCCACGGTCGAAGCATTGTCGCCAGCCGGCGTTGCACCAGCCTGCGCAAACGCCGAAATTGACAATAAAGCGATTGCCAGAACCGCAAAGAAAACTATTTTCAAATTTTTCATTATATTTATCTCCTAAATTTATTTTATCTAATCTACAGAAGATTTTTCGGCTCCGATTGAATTTTTATAAAACTTGCGTTTGGTTATTATTTCGCCTCACTTCCGGTATGCGCTCGATTTCTACTCTCGTTGGAGTCGAGGCTCCTGATGCGTGCGGGCATATCCGATATAAATTGCAAGTTTTCAAATCAATCTAACTTAAAACCTTCAAAAAACTTTTGTTGATTTCGGATTCTGAAATAATCAATCCAAAATCCGAAATCTAAAATCCAAAATCGTTATGCGTGTGCCGCGACGGCTTCGCCCGGATTTTCGCCCAAATGTTCGTGTTCGTGCGTGTCGTCGTGATCGTGCGGCGCGTGCGAAACTTCCGAGATGTAGATCATCGAAAGCAATGTAAAGACGAGGGTTTGAACGAGCGCCACGAAAACCGCGAGCGGCAGCAGAACAACCGGTACGATAAACTGCGTGAACGGCGGAAACAATCCCGAAATGATCAACGAAATCTGTTCGTCCGCAAACATATTCGCAAAAAGGCGAATCCCGAGCGTCATCGGACGAATCAGGTTACTGAACAATTCGATAAAGAAGATCAGCGGCGCAATCCACCAGATCGGTCCCGTTAAATGCCCGAGGTGCGCGACGATCCCGTTTTCACGAATGCCGACGTAGTTGTAATAAATAAACGACGTGATGCCGAGCGCAAAGGTCACGGAAATATGCGCGGTCGGCGACATAAAGAGCGGGAAAAGTCCCATCAGGTTGGAAACCAGGATCAATGTCGCAAAGGTCGCGACGACCGGAAAATATTTGAATCCGTGTTCGCCGATCACGCTCACGACCATATCCTTGATCGCCAAAAATCCGGCTTCGAGCGTTAATTGTCCCGGACGCGGATCGTCTTCCGACAGTTTGCCCTTGAAAATCCAGATCAAGGTGACGGTCAAAAGACACGCGATCACGAACATTACCGTGTACCACGGAATCGCCGTTTCAACATTGTAAGGACCGAACATTTTTTCGGCGGTCGTATCAACGCCCAATTTGCCGAAAAGCCAGTTCCACGCCGGAATCGTATAATTTTGTTCGAACCACAAAACAGGTTCGCCCAAATAATGATTGACAAACTCGACAATCAATGGCGTATGATGACCACCGCCTTCTGCTAATAAAAACATTTCTTTTTAAAATTCCTTTTTGTTAGAAAAGCTGTTAAATAAACGTATAATTGCTTCAAAAATAATCGCCAGCGCAAAGCTCGCCAGACCTAAAAGTACCGCGATGATCGGAACGGCTTTCGTCAGATAAACGATTGCCAGAACCATACCGAAAGTCAGATAGCGCAGAAAATATTTCCCCGCTAAAAACTGCGGCTGTTCGCCCGCAATGGCTTTGTCAAAAACTACTTTCAACGAGCGTTTGAGCCAATAATAATTGACCAAAGAAAGCGCGCCGCCGATCAAAACACCGATTCCAAAGTTCAGACCGTCGAAAATAAAACCGGCGATCGAACCTAACAGAGCCGCCAGCGCCATTAATGTCAAAATGCGTCTGTGCGAAAGAGTCTGAACAGTTGCTGGCTGCTCCTCTGGTATCTGTTCGGAATCTTCGCTCATTGCGAAACAAGTATTTTACAAAGGAAAAGGCTAAATTTCAAAGCACGAAACGGATTTTGTGCATTTTTTCTCAAGTTTGAGATTGGTTAGCCGTTCGTCGTTGTTCGTTCGTTGCTCTTTTTTACAAGAATTTCTTAATAATTGGAAGCAACGAACAACGACGAAAAACGACGAACAAAGAACAAGGCTACTTTTTAAAGATTTGCGATGTGATCCGGAAAAATTGGATAAACCCGACAATTCCGCCCAAAATTATTCCGCCGACAATGCCCCACGGCGAGCTTCCCAAAAGCAGATCGGCAAACCAGCCGAGGATCATCATAAAAACGACCGAGCCGAAAAGCACGATCGCCGCCGAATATGCCATCCCGCTCTGGCGAATCGTTTCGCTCGCCGACAGCGGTTTCACTTCGCTCTGAAAAAGCGTGCCCGCTGTTTCATATTTCGTTTTTTCATCGGCGGATTCTTCGGCAAATATTGGATTTTCGGATCTAACTTCGGGCGTTTCCAAATTTTCGAAGCTCTCGTTCGGCGGTTCGGCAAATTGTTCGGCGATCGAAGAAGTTTCGAAACCGGGCGTGGTTTCAGCCGTAGTGTGAGTCGGTTTGACAAAAAATTCCGCATTTTCGGGAATCTCAAAAGTCCGGCGCGTTTCTAAGTTTTCCGCCGGTTGTTCAACGGTCGGCGGTTCAGCATTTTGCGGTTCGGTCGGCGGATTTATAACTGTTTCTTCGACAATCACCTTTGTTCCCGG
>DATLOR010000324.1:0-12562 GCA_035536135.1 Pyrinomonadaceae bacterium
TCTTTTCTCGCGTCCCGTGCCCGCCGAAGAAGCCGAAAAAATAGTTCAGGAAAAATCCCGCTGGCAAACCATCCAGCCTGACAATAATCTCGCCGTCATCGCGCAAAATCGTGAGTTTACACAGATCAGGCTGGTAAAGTGAGAAAATTAAATTGAAATATTCAATTAAAAAAGACGGTAATGGGGTTTTCCATTACCGTTTTGCTTTAGGTCAAATTGAAAATATTTCGGTCAAATTGACCTAATGGTCTGACCACTTTGCGCCAAGCAATTTATTCGTCACCGCCGGGAACCAGGTAATTTCGGCGAAAAATGGAAAGTTTTGCGGACGGCACAATGTTTGCTAATAGGAAACAGGATTTCCGAAGGTTTTTATCGGATTAAATTTCAGAGTTACCCCGACAATAAACATCTGAAATATCTATAAAATTAACAAGCAAGACAAATTGATTTACAGTTAATTCCAAAGAAAATAATTTGGACACTCTAAAATAAAGTTTTAGTGACTGGAGATAACTAAAACGATTGGGAAAGGCGAATAAAGATTCAAAGAAAGCTGAAAGACTATTAGCTCTCCGCAGAATTACCCAATAATTTAGAAACGGAAAACGTGGCGAATAAGGCGAAAATAAATAAATTGGCGGATTGGACTACGCTGATACTGGGTTTGGCGGCTTTCGGTCTGTCCGCATATCAATTTCCGATCGAGAAATTGGACGCGGGTTTTGCCGTTTTTACATTGTTCACGATCTTTTGCAGTTCTTATCTGCAAATTCAGCTTCCGCGCACAAAACTCTATTTTACGATTTCCGATACTTTGATCTTTATCGCAATTTTGCTTTACAGCGGAGAAGCGGCGGTTGTTTTGGCGGCGGTCGAATCGCTTTTCACATCACTGAATTTCAGACGTAAAGGAATCAAGATCAAAACGCAGACACTGTTTCTAAACGTTGCGGTCGCCGCGATTACAACCTTTGCGACGATTTCTCTTCTGAAATATCTGTTCGGTTCCGTTTCAGAAATTGCGGTCAGCGGAACGATTACGAATTTGGCAAAAATGCTCTGCGTGATGGCGCTCTTGCAGTTTTTCTTCAATTCCATCTTTATCTCCGTTTTAGGCGCGCACAAAGACAATAAATCGATCTGGAAAATTTGGTATGAAAATTGTTTCAATGCGCTGATAATTTATATTGCCGGTGCGGTTTCGGCGGGATTTTTCATCAAAGCCTTTCAACGCATCGAACCCTTTTTGATATTCGCCACGATTAGTTTTTCAGCGTTGGTTTATTTATTCTACCGGCGCTCGATGACCGACATCAAAGAAACCGCCGCGAAAGCCGAACAAGCCGAACGGATGCGAACCGAGCAAGCCGAAAATCATATTGTCGAGCTCCGGCATTATATCAGCGAACAGGAAAGAATCGGGCAGGAACTGCGCGAAAGCCGCGAACGTTTTCGCCATGCGGCTTTTCACGACAATTTAACGGATTTGCCGAACCGCAATTTGTTCATCAAATCGCTCAACAGTATTTTAGAAAAGTCGAAACACGCGCCGAACGGTAAATTTGCCGTCCTGTTTTTAGACCTCAACCGTTTCAAAACCATCAACGACAGTCTCGGACATTCGGCGGGTGACCGTCTGATTCAGAATGTCGCCAAACGTTTGTCGGGACTTCTGCGCGAAGGCGATTTGACGGCGCGTTTCAGCGGCGATGAATTCGGCATCATTTTGAACAATATCGCAACGGTTGACGATGCGGTGCAGTTTGCCGAAACTGTCCGCCGCAAGCTTCTGACGCCGTTCACGATTGACGGGCGGCAGGTCTTTACGAGCGTCAGCATCGGCATCGCCGTCAGCAATCCGGCTTACACGCAAGCCGAAAATATTTTGCGCGATGCCGATATTGCGATGTATTACGCCAAGGAACGCAATAAAAACTTTGTCGTTTTCGACCAGACGATGCACACCCGCGCCGTCACGCTTTTACAGCTCGAAACCGATCTTCGCCACGCCATCGATAACGACGAACTGCTCATTTATTACCAGCCGATCATTGATCTCGGAACGATGGAACTGACGGGTTTTGAAGCCCTGATGCGCTGGAATCACCCGCTGCGCGGACTGGTTCCGCCGAACGAATTTATTCCGGTCGCGGAAGACACGAACTTTATCGTGCCGCTGACGCTCTGGATCCTGCAGAAATCCTGCGCCCAGCTCGTCGAATGGCAAGCCCGCTCGCCGCTCAACAAACATTTAATGATGAGCGTCAATCTCTCGGGCAAACATTTTGAACAGCCCGATATTGTCGAACAAATCCGCTGGATAATAAAAGATACGGGCGTTAACCCGGCGTGTTTGAAGCTCGAAATCACGGAAAGCGCGATTATGGAAAACGCCGAGCACACGATCATGCTGCTCAAAAATCTGCGCTCGCTCGGGGTGCGTCTTTCGATCGACGATTTCGGGACGGGCTATTCCTCTTTGAGCTATCTGCACCGCTTTCCGATCGACATCTTAAAAGTCGACCGCTCGTTCGTGAGCACGATGGAAGACGGCTCGGAAAACGGCGAGATCGTTCGCACCGTCATCGGACTCGCGAAAACACTGCATTTAAGCGTCGTCGCCGAAGGAATCGAAACGATTCACCAGCTTCATCAATTAAGAATTCTCGGCTGCGAATACGGACAGGGCTATCTGTTCTCGCGTCCCGTGCCCGCCGAAGAAGCACAGTCGATCCTCGACGACAAAACGCGCTGGCAGCAGATCATTCCAAACAATAATCCCGCGACCGTCGCCCAAAACCGCGAATTTTCACATCTCAGATTAGCTAACTAACGTGATTTCCGTCCTATCTCGAACTCACTTTAAATAAATTTTTTGGCTAAAATCGACGATTAATAATCAGCCGCGAGAGTTTCGGAACAATCCGCGATACTCGCGGCGCGTGGTTTGAGTCCCAAAACTCGTGTCCGCACACCCGCGACACGATGCCGGAGGCTCATGACACGATTCCGAAGGCTCATGACACGATGCGCGGGTGTCGTGCATCGTGTCGCGGGTCTTCCGAATTTCATTAAAACAGTTCTGAGTGAAAGAAGATTGCAGGTATGCTCGCAGAGAGGACTGCAAGATACTCGCAGTCCTTTCTGTGAATCATTTTACTTGATTTGATTTAACTTGAATTATTCCGCGAAAATCTTCGGTTTTGCGCCGAGCGGAAATTCTTTTTCGTAAACGTTGGCGAGATTGAGCAAAACGTCTTCCGACCAGAAGTTACCTAAAAGTTGTGTGCCGATCGGCAAGCCTTCTGACGACAGACCGCACGGAACGGAAATCCCCGGAATGCCCGCAAGATTTGCCGAAACCGTGTAAATATCGCTCAGATACATCGCCAGCGGGTCGTCTGATTTTTCGCCGATCTTAAAGGCGACCGACGGCGAAGTCGGGGTCAGGATCGCGTCGCAGGCGGCAAACGCTTTTTCGTAATCCTTTTTAACCAGCGCGCGCACTTTTTGCGCTTTTGAATAATAAGCGTCGTAGTAGCCCGAAGATAAAACGTAAGTTCCGAGCATAATGCGCCGTTTGACCTCCGCGCCGAAACCTTCTTCGCGCGTCTTGCGGTACATTTCGCGGAGTTCGTGCGCGCCTTCCGCCCGAAAACCGTAGCGCACGCCGTCGAACCGCGCGAGATTCGAAGACGCTTCGGCGGTCGCGATAATGTAGTAAACCGCGATGCCGTATTTGGCGTAAGGCAGTTCGACATCGACGATTTCCGCGCCCAAACTTTTGTAATTGTCGATCGATTTTTCGACCGCATCACGGATTTCATCGTCCAGACCTTCGCCGAAAAGCGCGCGCGGAACGCCGATTTTTCTGCCTTTGATGTCACTGTCCAAAGTTGCCGCGTAATCCGGCACGGCAACATCGGCAGTCGTCGAATCGTTCGCGTCGCGTCCGGCGATCACTCGAAGAACATCCGCCGCGTCTTTCGACGTTTGCCCGAAAATCCCGATCTGGTCGAGCGACGAAGCAAACGCAACGAGCCCGAACCGCGAAATTCTGCCGTAGGTCGGTTTCAGCCCGACGATGCCGCAGAGCGACGCCGGTTGACGCACCGAGCCGCCCGTTTCCGAACCAAGCGAAGCACGCACGACGCCCGATGCGACCGCGACCGCGCTTCCGCCCGAGCTTCCGCCGGGAACGCGTTCCAGATCCCATGGGTTTTTGACCGCGCCGAACGCCGAAGATTCGTTTGACGAACCCATCGCAAATTCGTCCATATTCGTTTTGCCGACGATCACCGCGCCCGCTTCGGTCAATTTCTTCGCGGCGGTCGCGTCGTAATGCGCCTTGTAGTTATGGAGAATATAAGAGCCGCAGGTCGTCTGCAGATCCTTCGTGCAGATGTTGTCCTTAAGCGCGATCGCCACGCCGCGTAAGGGCGTTTCGCCGTCGTCTTTTTCCACTTCGCCGGCGCGCCGCAAGGCATATTCGCGCTCGATGGAGAGAAATGAGTTAAGCTCGCCGTTCAATTTCTCGGCGTTGTCCAAAGTTTTTTCGATGTTTTCCCGAATTGTCATAAATTAGTTCAAAATCTTATTGACCAGCCATTTGTCGCCTTGTTTGACGACCTCGACATTGATCGCTTTTTGCTCAGTTCGTTTGTCGTCCTTCCAAAAAAGCAGAACCTCCAGATTGGTTTTCGCCGCCGGTTCCACGACTTTGCAGCCGCCGACGCGGAACGCTTTCGGAGAATCGGTCGTGTTCGTCGTAAAAACATCGTTTTCCGTCTGCAAGCTCTGCAAAGACTTAAAAAACTCCGGCGTTAAAAACTTTTCGCGCTTCTTGAGATTTTCCGCCGAAAACTTCATCTCGTTGCCGAAATGGTACGAGTAAAATTCCTTGACCACGAGTCGCGAATCCGTGCATTCGGGCGGTTCGAGATTCGGTACGCTGCCACAATTAAGTGAGCAGTAAGCAGTTAGCAGTAGGCAGAAAGTAAGAAAAATCCGCTTGACTGCTAACTGCTTACTGCTTGCCGCTAACTTTTTCATAATATTTTCGGCACCTGAAAATGTCCTTCGACCGCCGAAGGCGCTTCTTTGAGCGCGGCTTTTTGTCCGAGCGAGCCGTACGGAACGTCGGCGCGCCGCGTTTCGGTCGCCTTGCCTTCGTCGGTTAATCCGCCGAGCATCGGTTCGACGTTATCCGTATCGAGCTCGTTCAATTGTTCGACATAAGCCACGATGCTCGCCATTTGCGGCGTGTAAAGCGCGACTTCTTCGTCGGTGATTTCAAGATGTGCCAGTTTTGCTACTTGTCTAACGTCCATAAATTATTAATGTAAAGCGGAAAATGGAAAGTAGAAAATGGATAAGGTTTTAACTTTCCACTTTCCATTTCCCGTTTTCCACTATTTCAGTTTTTTCTTCCGCGCCAGTGCGCCGCCTGCCGCCAGCAAAAATTGATAGCGCAGGTTGTCGTCCTTGATCGCATCTGCCGAGCGGCGCATTTTCGGCGTGATTTCTTCGAGCGCGATTTCTTCGAATTCTTCGTCGGAAAGCACCGCGGTTTGTTTCTCGAAATTTTCTCTTTCGACCGCCTTTTCGTCAATGTGAAATTCGATATACGTGACGATCGCCTGACCGAGCACCGAATTGATCTTAAAGATCATCTGTCCCGAAAGATTTTCGAGATGCTTGCGCCACGTTTCATTTTTGACCGCGATGGTCAAACGCTTTTGTTTGAGCCGGAAAGGAACGGCGTGCTGAAGCAGGCTTTCGCCCGCAATCCGCCGCCACGCGGCAAACGTCACCGCTTCGCGCACGGTTTCGTTGTCGTCAAATTCTTTCAGAAGCGCGGGCAGTGCGCGAAACAACTCATTCATTTACCATTTACCAATTATCATTTATCATAAAACAGAAATTAAATGTTAAATGTTAAATGATAAATGTTCAATGTTAAGCCTTCCGAAATTAATACTCGCTTCGGGCAGCCCGCGCCGCGCCGAAATTTTAACGTCCGTCGGTTGGGAATTTACCAAAGATTCAGCCGATATTGACGAAACCGAATTGACGGGCGAATTGCCCGAAGATTATGTCCAAAGACTCGCTAAAGAAAAAGCCGAAACGGTCGCGCAAAAATACACGGACGCGATTATTTTAGGTGCTGACACGACCGTCGTTATAGACGATCAAATCATCGGCAAACCCGTTGATTTAGCAGACGCAAAACGAATGCTGAAAATGCTTGCAGGTAATTGGCACGAGGTTTTGACGGGCGTCGCGATCGTCGAAGTCTCAAGTCTCAGGTCTCAAATCCCAAGTCTGAAATCGGTTGCCGGAATTCAACGAACGCGCGTCAAATTCGCTGAGATGTCGAAAAATGAGATTGAGTTTTTGGCGGAAAAAGGCGAGCCGCTTGATAAAGCCGGCGCGTATGCCGTGCAGGCGCAAGCCGCGCTTTTTATCGAAAAGATCGAAGGTGATTACTGGAATGTTGTCGGATTGCCCGTCAGTTTGGTTTACGGTTTAATACAGGATCTGTCTGGTCACGGTTGAAGAAACGCTTTTCCACCCGTCGCCCGATTTGATGAAATCGTAAACTAAACCGTCGCGGCAGTTGCCGA
Organism: Pyrinomonadaceae bacterium; assembly: GCA_035536135.1. Classification (GTDB taxonomy): domain Bacteria; phylum Acidobacteriota; class Blastocatellia; order Pyrinomonadales; family Pyrinomonadaceae; genus JAFDVJ01. The sequence goes on from DATLOR010000324.1 coordinate 6,630, forward strand.
AAGAGACGGAAACGAATTTGTCGATCACTTGAAACTCGCCGAACTCGTACGCACAAAGCTCGGAATCAACCGCCGTTTCCGGCGAAACGAGCTGAACTTTTACGTTTTCCGGGAACGGAAAATCTTGTTGGATCTCTTTCTTCAGATTCGACCTCGAAATGTAAATCGTCGTTTCGGATCCGCCGTCGAATTTATTCGTTAATAAAATCTCGATAATTCGCCGCTGGTCGGCAGTCGTCAGTTTATTTTCGGTTTCCTGGGCGTGAGCCGCGCAAAAACAAAAAAATAATACCAAAATGCTCAAAAGAGCACGAAGTTTCATAGATTGTAAGTTCACATCTTATTTATACAACAAACCCGACCATTCTTCCAAAAAAAATGACGAGCCTTTTTTAGACTCGTCATTTTACCGGGATTCGTTAAAATTTTACAAAATCTTGTCGATCGCCTTTGAAATCGGGATCGAAATGTCGTTTTTGGGGTCAATTCCGCCGAACGGTTCGCTGATCGACTTGCCGGTTTTGTCCAGAATGACAAACGACGGCAACTGGTCGATCGCAAATTTTTTGAGCGTCAAAAGCCCGTCCGAATCGCGCAGGATTGTCACGCCGAGCTTGTTTTTCGCCGCAAAATCGCTGATTTCGTCGTTGCTCGCAAAATTTTTCGATTTCGCGTTCGCCGAATCGGTCGCGATAAAATAAACCACGACATCGCGCCCGGCGTATTTTTTCGCCAGCTTGTTTGTAATCACGACCTGATCTTTCGAGAGCGGCAGCCAGGTTGCGCCGACGGCTAAAATTACGACTTTACCATTTTGACCCGTGATGTTGACCTTTTCGCCGTCGAGCGAAACGAGCGAAACGGCTTGCGCCCGCGCCGCGAACGAAAAAGCAATCAACAATCCGAAGACCGCCAAAACTGATTTTATGTGTTTCATATATTTAAGAAATGCTTTTTTCGGGGCATCTCGTATAACTTAGATGCAAGTTTGAGACCAATTTACTGCTTTCGGTTCAAAACCGTGTTGTCGATCAAGCGCACCCGTCCGAAGCGCGCCGCAACCGCAATCAAGACGGCACTTTCACCGACTTTTTCAACCGGTTCGAGCGTTTCGTTGTCAACGACCGCGACGTAATCAACCAATGCGAGCGGTTCGGTTTCGATGGTTTTGCGCACTATTTCAGCGAGAATCGCGGCATTTCGTTCGCCGTCGCGGGCGGCGATCTTCGCTTCGCGCAAACCTTTGTAAATGATCGAAGCCTTTTGCCGTTCTTCCTCGGACAAAAGCGTGTTGCGCGAGCTCATCGCGAGCCCCGTCTCTTCGCGGACGATCGGCACGACGACGATTTCCGTGTCGAAACCGAGATCGGTCGTCAGCCGTTTAATAACCGCGACCTGCTGGGCGTCCTTCTGCCCGAAAAACGCGAAATCGGGACGAATCGTGTTGAAAAGAATCGTGACGACCGTCGCGACGCCGCGAAAATGTCCGGGACGCGACGCGCCTTCGAGCGTTTCGGTCAGATTTTCGACGTAAACGTAGGTCGAAAAACCGCTCGGATAAATTTCTTCGGCATCGGGCGCGAAAATATAATCGACCTGATATTCGGTCAAAAGCGCGGCGTCCGACGTTAAATCGCGCGGGTATTTGTCAAAATCCTTTTGCTCGTTAAACTGCGCCGGGTTGACGAAGATCGAAGCGATCACGATGTCGCACATCTGCCGCGCTTCTTTCACGAGCGCGAGATGTCCTTCGTGCAGTGCGCCCATCGTTGGCACGAAACCGATGGTTTTATTTTCACGCCGGAGTTTTCTGGCGAGCGACGACATTCTGGCGCGGCGGTTGATTATTTCCATTTATTCGATAATTGAATTTAATTCAATTTCAGCCTTTTTGGTTTGATACGTTCGCCGAGTTAAAAGCGGCGGAAGAGTTATAGATAAAACAAAAAGCACAATGATTAGACAGCCATAAACAAATTCAGTCCAAGACCCGGCGTCAGCGTAACTAAAACAAACTTCGTTTTTAACTGAAGCATCGGAACATCCGACTAAAAAAATATAGCTATAAAGTAAAGTCAATACTGCCGCTAAAATAAACGGAATCAGAAAGGCAGCTAAAATTTGTTTGGTTTGACTCATCGAAAATATCTTCAGTAAAATTATATCGAAAAAACGATAAAAATTTACATATTTTCCAGTTCTTTTTTGGTTTCTTCAGTCAAACCGTAGGATTCCTGCTCATTCGGATAAGCTCCGTTTTTCACGTCCGCCGACCAATTCTGTATTGCTTCGGTCATCAATTTCGTGACATCGGCATATTTGCGCACAAAACGCGGCTGGCGACCGAAAGTCATTCCGACCAGATCGTGCAAAACCAGCACCTGTATGTCGCATTCCGCGCCCGCGCCGATGCCGATGGTCGAGATTTCGAGTTCCTTGGTGATAATCGCGGCGACTTCGCGCGGGACGAGTTCGAGAACGATCGCAAACGCGCCCGCTTCTTCCAAAAGTTTCGCGTCCTCGATCAATCGTTTCGCGTCGTCGGCAGTGCGTCCCTGCACGCGGTAGCCGCCCATTTTGTAAACCGACTGCGGCGTCAGACCGATGTGCGCGACGATCGGGATTTCCTCGTCAACCAATCTTCTGACCAATTCCACGCGGTTGCTTCCGCCCTCGAGCTTGATCGCTTCCGCGCCGCCGTATTTCATCAATTTCAAAGCGTTCCGCACCGTTTCGTCCGCATTGACGTGATACGTTCCATAAGGCAGATCGGCAATGACCATCGCGCGTTCGGTTGCCCGTTTGACGGCGATACACGCCGAGCAGATTTCTTCCAGAGTGACGGGAATCGTATTGCCGTAGCCGTGAATGACGTTGCCCATGCTGTCGCCGACTAAGATCATATCGACGCCCGCTTCATCGACGATGCGCGCCGTCGGGTAATCGTAAGCCGTCAGGCAAACCAGTTTTTCGCCTTTTTCCTTTGCCGCACGAATCGCGGGCAGATAAACCTTTTCAGGTCGGTCGGGTTGTAAATAAGCCATAAAATTAAGTGAGAAGTAAGAAGTAAGAAGTGAGAAGTGAAAATGCCTCTCACTTCTCACTTCTTACTTCTTACTTCTTCAAACGTCTTGTCTGACGCTTTTTAAAAAAATCTTCATCTCGTCGTTTTCAAATGTCTGCTCGGTGTTTGGTGTCCAGCGTTTGACGACGGCAAAATCGCCGGTTTCGCCCAAAAGCTGTGAAATATCCTTCTGCAAAACCGGATGAACGACGTGCGGCGCGATTTCCGCGAGCGGCGCGAGCACGAACCGTCGGTCCTGCATCCGCGGATGCGGCAGCGTCAGAAACTCGGTTTCGCTGACGACATCGCCGAAAAGCAGTAGATCGAGATCGACCGTGCGCGGTTTTTTCAGAAATTTATCCTTTCGCCCGAGCAGATATTCGATCCGCAGCATCCGCGCCATCATTTGCGACGGCGTGATGCCCGCAATATGAATTTCGGCGACCATATTCAGAAATTTCTGCTGACTGTTTTCCACGCCGACCGGCTCGGTTTCGTAAATCGCCGAAAGTTTATGAACAACAAAGCTCGCTTCGAGAAGCCCGCGCACGGCTAATAAAAGATTGCCCGCGCGGTCGCCGAGGTTCGAACCCAGACTGACGTAAGCTGTGATAATTTCGGTTTCCACTTTTTATTATCGATTTGCCCAGAAAATGAAAAAACAAACTAAGTTTGCGAAAATTTTCAGGAAAGCGCAAATAAAATTGCGCAATTTACATCTTCTTTTACTTTTTCGGCTTAGAATGTTTCAATATATAAAGTTGATAATTTAATTCCAGCAATGTTTATCCCGGAACATTCGGGCGGCTTTTTAAGCGTGTGCCGTCCTGACAAAAATATCACGCCCTAAACAATGCCGCGCAGAAAATTTCGCAACAGCCAACGGTTTGAATCGCCAACCGAACGTTCTTTTCAAGAATATATTCTGAACACCCCCGCGCCGATCACGACGCGTTCGGAGCTCTTGCGCCTGATTCGCGGCGGCGAAGACACATTTCTCGAACTCAAGGTCAAACTTTCCAATCCCGAACGCATTACGCAGGGCATCGTTGCGCTTGCCAACACGGCTGGCGGCACGATAATTTTCGGTGTTTCTGACCAATTGCGCGTCGAAGGCGTGGTCAATTCCGAATCGGTGCAGGAAGAGCTCGTGCGCATCTGCCGCGAGGAGATCGTGCCGCCGCTCGTGCCGCTCATTGACGTGATCGCGTTCGACAACGGCAGAAGATTGGTCGTACTCGACATCGAAGGCAAACGCCGTCCGTACCGCACGCGCGACGGGCGATTTTATATCCGCATCGGCGCGGAAAAACGCGAGATCAGCCGCGATGAACTTTCCGCGTGGCTCGACGAACTCCGTCCGCTCGCGTACGAAAACATTCCTTTGCCGCAGATTTCCGAAAACGATTTCGACGACGCGCTTTTGTGGAGCTTTGCCGATGCTTTCGACACCGACAGCTTAGGGAAAAATCTCTATCAAACCGCCGATTTTCTGAAAAAGGATCTGCTTTTGGCGATCGGCGGCGCGGAAGAATTTCTGCCGACTCTGGCGGGCGTTCTGCTCTTCGGCAAAAACGAAAAGGTCGCCGAGGTCGTGCCGCGTGCAAAGGTTCGCGTGGCGCGTTATTCGGGCGACAACGGCAACGCGCAGATGGTCGAATCGGTCGAACTGACGGGCAATCTGCTGACGCTTTACGAAGACGTTCTGAAATTTATCAATCGTTATTGCGATCTCGAAAAAAATAAGCCGAAAAAGTCGAAAGCACAAGGCGATTCGCCCGTGCAGGCGCGCGCAAATTATCATCTTTACGCCGTGCGCGAAGCGGTCGCCAACGCTTTGATGCACCGCGATCTCGCGATCCGCGATATTCCGACGCGCATTTCGATCTACGACCAATCAATCGAATTCATCAATCCGCGCCGGACGAACGGTTTTTCGCCGCCCGCTTCACGCGCCATTCGTTACGGCATCACGCAGAGATTAAATCCGCAAATCGCGGCGATTTTTGAAAAACGTGAATACGGAACAACCGTTCCGCGCGGCGGTCTGCCGATGCTTCTCAGGGATTCGCACCGTTTTTCGGGCAGACGCTCCGAAATTTACACGATCAACGATGAATTTAAGTTAAAGCTCTACGGGGTTTAGAAAAAGCAAAAGGCAAAAGGTAAAAGGCAAAACTAGATGAATAGTTTTGCCTTTTACCTTTTGCCTTACTAACTTATTACTTATTACTTATTGCTTTTAACGTCTTTCTCTTTTTCGGTCTGGTAAAACGGTCGATGTTGGATGACAAGCTGTTTTTCTTCATAGATTCCGTCGCCGTTCGTGTCAACTTTAACTTCGAGTTTGTATTTTTTGCCGTCTTTCGGCTTGTCGCCCGCGTCGTAAGCCAGACTGTATTGATTGCGAAGCAGAGTGTTAATATTATTTAAAGCTCCGGGAAGTTCGCCCTCGAAAGTTACGGGGAAATGTTTTCCGCCCGATTCCGAGGCAAAAGTGTTCATCGTGTTTTGCGCCTGCAGAAAGGTCAGTCTGCCGGGTGTTCCGTCGATCTGGTCGGTTGCGCCGAGACGGTCTTCGTAAAGTTTATAGAAAAGATTTCCGGTGCTGATGATGTAGATCGGAATACCAGCTTTTTGGACAACTTTGCGGGCATCGTCGTAGCTGATCTTGCTGAAAGTGTTGATGCCCGAAGCGACCAGAATGATCGCGCGGCGTTTCGCTTTGACATCAACCATTCCGCCGTATTGCGAGTATTCTTCCTTCGAATTTTCCAGGACGACCGAATCGCCTTTGCCGCCGACCAGCGCAAATTTTATCGAGTCGAAAAGATTATTTTCACGAAATGCCGGATTGTTTCTCAAAAGC
>DATLOR010000325.1:0-19534 GCA_035536135.1 Pyrinomonadaceae bacterium
CCCGAGACCGCTGAACACCACCGCCGTTAAGAGCATAAAGAGAAAGGCGAGCGGAAGCGCCGCCAAACTGACGGGTCGAAATCCGGCGATCAGACAAACGATCAGCACGAGCAGTCCCTGAATCAGGGCGACCGTCGCTCCGCCGAGCGTTTTCCCGATCATCACGGTGATTCGCGGAACTGGCGCGACTAGTGTTTCTTTGAGAAAACCGAATTGCCTGTCCCACAGCAAACCGATCCCCGAAAAGATCGAAGTAAACAAAACCGACATTCCGACCACGCCGGGCGCGACGAACTGGAGATAACTGCCGTTGCCCGATTTTTGAAAGACCGGTCCGAGCCCGAAACCGAGCACGAGCAGATAAAGCAGCGGCTGTCCCAAAGATGCGATGATTTGAGCCCGCGAGCGCGTGTAGCGTTTTAATTCCCGGAGCCAGAGAATATAAATGGCATTCATTCTAGCGTTTCCTCCACATATTGGCGACCTGTCTCATCTGCGCTGCGGAATCGGCTTTTTCGTCCCGTATCGTTGAACCGGTCAAAGCTAAAAAGGCTTCTTCCAGTGAATTAGTACCGGTTTGCGCGTTCAATTCCGGCGGCGTCCCTTGAGCGACGATGTGACCGTGGTCGATAATGGCGATGCGTTCGGCTACGCGTTCGGCTTCGTCCATATAATGCGTGGTCAGAAAAACCGTCACGCCTTCGGTTTTGTTCAGATTTTTAACGTGCGTCCAGAGCTGATTACGGCTCTGCGGATCGAGCCCGAGGGTCGGTTCGTCGAGAAAGAGAATTTTCGGCGTGTGCAGAAATCCGCGGGCAATTTCGAGCCTTCGTTTCATTCCGCCCGAAAACTCTTTGACGTAGGAATCGCGTCGCTCCCAGAGCTCGAATAATGTCAAAAGCAGCTCGGTGCGTTCGTGCCGGATTTTGCGCGGGACGCCGTAGAGAACGCCGTGCAGCTCCATATTTTCAAAAGCCGTCAGCTGATCGTCGAGACTCGGATCCTGAAAAACTATCCCGAATTTCCGGCGCGCTTCATTCGGTGCCGAGATCGGATCGAGCCCGTCAAGCAGGATTTTACCGCTTGACGGTTTCAGGAGCGTCGTGAGCATTTTGATGGTCGTTGTTTTCCCTGCCCCGTTCGGACCCAGAAAGGCAAAAATTTCGCCCGCCTCAACCGAAAATGAAATATTATCGACGGCGACGACTTCGCCGAATTTTATTACCAGATTTTCAACCGTGATCATTGTATGGATTTTCCTCGTGTGCGGTTTTAGATTATACAAGAGCGGCTTAAAATTTCAGAATCCGCGATTTATCTTAGAAAAATTTTTGATAAATTGATTGACTTTATCGATAAAATCCGTTGCTTCTCGGCATCCGGCACGCCTTTGCGATAATATAAATCTGTGAAAATTCTCGTGCGCGGAACAAATTGGGTTGGCGATGCGGTGATGACGATTCCCGCGCTTCGGCACTTGCGCCGGATTTTTCCCGATGCCGAGGTAACGCTTCACACACGCAGCTGGGCGGAAGGAATTTTCCGCGATGCCGCGCTTTTTAATGAAATTCTGACTTTCGATAAAACGAAATCCAAGATCAAAGACGCGCTCGCCCAAGCCAAAGAACTGAAAAAGCGCGAATTCGATCTCGCCGTTTTGTTTCCGAATTCTTTCGAAACCGCGCTCGTCGCAAAGATGGCGAAGATTCCGCGCCGTTTCGGTTATGCAAAAGAAGGCAGAAGCTTTCTGCTGACCGACGCGGTCGAAATTCCCGCGTGGAAGGATACGCGCCACGAGGTTTTCTATTACTTAAATCTCGTCGCCGAAATCGAACAGGAATATTTCGGCGCGAAGACGGCTTTAGAGATCGAGCCGCAGATCGATCTGACGGTTTCCGAAGAAAGACGCGGCGCGGCGCGGAAGTTTTTAGAAGAAACCGGCGTTGATCTGTCGAACAAAACGGTCGCGCTCGGCGTCGGTTCGACAAATTCGCAGGCGAAACGCTGGCAGGCGGAAAGCTATGCCGCTTTGAACGATCTACTGCAAAATAAACTGAACGCCAACGTTTTACTGGTCGGCGCAAAGGATGAAGCGGAAATTTCCGAAGAAGTTTTTGCAAAATCCGAAAAAAAACCGATAATCTTGACAGGCAAAACGAATCTCGCCGAGGCGGTCGCCGTTTTGAGCGAGATCGATCTGCTCGTTTCAAACGATATGGGACTCGCGCACATCGCGCCGGCAGTCGGGACGAAAACAATTGTCATTTTCGGTCCGACGAACGAAAAAACGACCCAGCCGATCGGTTCGGAAATTATCCGCAAAAAGGTCGATTGTGCGCCGTGTATGCTTCGGACGTGCCCGATCGACCATCGCTGTATGACGCGAATTTCGGCGAAAGAGGTTTTCGAAAAAGTCACAAAAGCTTTATCTTTAAATAAAAATAGTTGAGCGTAAAAAAGTTGAGCGAGAATCCAAAATCCAAAATCCAAAATCCAAAATTGAAGGCTGTTTTTATTGACCGCGACGGAACTTTGATCGAAGAAGTCAACTTTCTTCATCGCGTCGAGGATTTGCAGTATTTTTCTTATACGGATGAAGCGATCCGGCTTTTGAAAGAAAACGGATATTTGGTTGTGCTGGTCACGAATCAATCGGGCATCCGGCGCGGAATTTACACGGAAGCGCAGATGCATACGGTTCACGAACGAATTCAGACGGATCTGACCGAAAAATTAGACGCGATCTATTTTTGCCCGCATCTGCCGACCGAAGATTGCGCCTGCCGCAAACCGAATCTCGGAATGATCGAAGCGGCGACGACCGATCTGCCGATCGATCTGGAAAATTCGTGGATGATCGGCGATAAAAATCTCGATGTCGAGCTTGGATTAAATGCCGGAATCAAACCGATTCTCGTGCTGACCGGCTACGGCAAAAAACATCTTCCGGACTTAAAAAGGAAACCCGAATTTGTCGCTGAAAACCTGCTCGAAGCGGTCAAAATAATTCTTAGTAATTGAGTTTTTATTCCGCGGTTTAGATCAAATATTTTTCGCACTGCTGGTCTTTGCTTCCGAAGCGACCGGAAGAATGACCGTAAAAGTTGCGCCTTTGTCCTGTCCTTCGCTTTCGACGCTGACCGAACCGCCGTGCAGTTCCGTCAGCTGACGGACGATCGCCAAGCCCAATCCCAAACCGCCGCTTTGTTTAAGATTCGCCGCGTCCTGCCGGAATCTTTCAAAGACGAAGGGCAAAAATTCTTCGCTGATGCCGACGCCGTTATCCTTGATTTTTACAATCGCCCGGTTGTCTTTTTGTGCCAGCGAAACGTTGATCTGACCGCCTTTGGGCGTGAATTTGACGGCATTCGTCAATAAATTCAAAATAATCTGGCGCAGACGGTTCGGGTCGCCGGAAATATTTGTTTCTTTCGCACTTTCGTCAACCTTCAAAGCTAGTGAGATCGACTTTTCGGCGGCGGACGGTTTGACGGTTTCGATCGAGCTTAAAACCAGTTCTTCGGCGTTGACATCCTCGAGTTCGAGCACCAGTTTACCCGAAATGATGCGGGCGACATCCATCAGATCTTCGATCAGGCGATTCTGCGTTTCGGCATTTTTGATGATCGTGTCAACCGCGCGGGCTTTGTTCTTTTCATCGGTTTTATTCGATTGAATGATCCGCGCCCAGCCCAGAATCGCGTTCAGCGGCGTGCGCAATTCGTGCGAAATGGTCGCCATAAATTCATCGCGCAAACGGTTGGCGATCTCCGCTTCGCGGCGCGAATTTCTTTCGTTGAGCAAAAGCCGCTCGCGTTCGATCTCGTTATTTTTCCGCTCGGTCACCTCGCGTGAAACCGAGATCACGCGGTGAACTTTGCCGTTTTCGCCGCGCACGGGCGCGACCGCGACTTCCCACCATTTCGAAGTTCCCTTCGCCGTTTTGCAGAAACCTTCAAAATGCGAGCCTTCACCGGCGACGGCTTTTTCAAAGGCTTCTTCCGCCTGTTTTCTTTCTTTGCCTTCCCAGCTTTCGATCCATTTTTTGCCGACAAAAGGCGCGAAATCGTCTATTTCCATCAGGCACATTCCCTGCGTGTTCATTGCGATAAATCTGCCGTCAAGGTCTAAGATCTTGAAGCAATCGGGACTGCTTTCGATGATCGTGCGGTTGAATTCTTCGCTCAATTTGACGGTTTGTTCGGCTTTGACGCGATCCGTGATGTTGTAATGCGAAACGACCACGCCGCCGTCCGAACTCTGCAAAGCATTGACCTGCATTAAAAACCAGCGTTCTTCCGAAGGCGAATGACACGGATATTCGATGGTAAAATGCTGCTTTCCGCCTGCTAAGATCGCCCGCAGATTTTCCGCGATACTTTGCGTATTTTCGTCCGAGCTTCCCTGCTCGCAAACGCTCAAATAATTTTGACCGATGCCGGTCGAGCCGAGCTGTTCGATGCCGGCATTGGCTTCGGCAAAATTTTCCCAGGCGTTATTGACCAGAATAATTTTGCCCGTTTTGTCCAGAACGGCGATGTGCGCCGAAAGCGAATCGATCACCGAACGGCTGAAAAGCTCGCTCTCGCGCAGATTTTCGTTGGCGTCTTTCAATTCTTCGGTGCGCTCTTCGACACGCTTTTCGAGTCCCTGATTGGCTTTGATCAAATTCGTTTCGGCAAGCTCGCGTTTTTTAATTTCAAAGTAGACCGCGAAATTTGCCAGCGCGAGCGCGAAAATTCCGGCAAAACTGCTGATCGCCATCATCCAGAAATTGTTTTTGAGCGTCGATTGCAGATTGTCGTCGCGGAATTTCAAAAGACGCAATTCTTCATTTCGAATCTTTTCGACGCTCAAACGAATCTGATTCATCACCGAATCGCCCTCGCCTTTTGAAACGTCGTTGACCGCATTTAAAAGTCCCTGACTGCGGCGCGTTTCGTTGTAACCGTCCGTTATTCTGATCTTGTCCGTGACCTGTTTTGACAATTGCGCAAGATTTTCAACCTGAGTTTGATTATCGGCGGTTAAGCTTTTCAAATCTTCCAGCGATTTTAAGGCATTTTGTTTTCCCCGGTTATACGGTTCGAGAAAATTATCGGTGCCGCTGATGACAAAACCGCGCGAGCCGGTTTCAACATCCGTGACGGACATTAAAGTATCGTCAAGTTTGAGCAAAACATCCTGCGTGTGTTTTTGCCATTTCACGGCTTCCTGCAGCGAAGTTGTGCTGTGATAGGCAAAAAAGCCGATTGCCGCGAGCATTAAAAATGCCAACAGTAAGATCAACGGTAATTTTTTCTCGATGGATAAGGGCATAACGCACTTTGATTTATTATTTGTTATTTTAGTTGCGATTGTTTTTGACGGCAATTCGTTTTATCAAATTATTTCAATTGTTTAGAGGATTGCCGAAATCAATTCCTTTTTATCATTTTGATGAGAATGTCACGTTTTTACTGGCGTTTGCCGATAATTTAATGTTACTTTAGCAACGTGCCGCACGCCGCGCGACCTAAGGCTTCCGATAAATTTTCTATGTTCATGACAGACGCAAAAGAATCGCAAACCGATTCAAAATTAACGCAAAAGATTCAAAGCCTGATCATCGGCAGACTGCTGGTCATCTTTTTGATCTTGGTGGCAAGCTGGATTTGGAACAGCGGGCGGCTGAAACTTTCGTTCGACGATTTTCCGCGCGGTCTGTTTTTCGTTTTTTTGATTTCCGTCGGTCTGACAATCGCATATTTCTTTATTTTGCGTTTGAGCCGCAATTATGCCCTGCAAGTGCGGATCCAGTTTTTCTTCGACTCGCTCCTGATCACCTGGCTCGTCTGGCGGACGGGCGACCTAACTTCACCGTATATTACACTTTATATAGTGCTGATCAGTATCGCAAGCGTGTTTTTGACGGCGCGGGAAACGATTTTAACGGCTTCGGTCTGCGTTTTTTTCTTCACGGTTTTATCGGTAATGGTCTCGACGGGAACGCTGAATTCGTTCGGCGTGACGCCGTCTGCCGAAAAGATCGTGCAGATCATCGGATTTAACGGCGGCGCGCTGCTGCTCGTCGGACTTCTTGCCGCACGGCTTTCCGACCGTCACGCTTCGGGCGAACAATTAAGGGAAGCGACCAAAACGCTGACCAGTCTGCGGCTTCTGCACGAACGAATTATCGAATCGATCCGTTCGGGCTTGATCACGACCGATCTGGACGGAAATATCTACACTTTCAACGCCGCCGCCGCCGAAATCACGGGTTATAAATCTGAAGAAATGATCGGCAAATCGATCGCATCGCTTTTCAGCAATATCGAAAGCTCGATGGCGATGTCGCTCGAAACAAGCGAAACCGGCGAGCAGCCGCCGCGTTTTGAAGCCGATCTGATCACGCCCGAAGGTTTTGCCGTAAGAGTCGGCTACGGAATTTCGCCGCTTTTTTCGGAAGAAGGCGAAACGACCGGCTTGATCATCACGTTTCAGGATCTGACCGAAATCCGCACGATGGAGGAAAGCGTGCGGCGTAAAGACCGTCTCGCGGCAGTCGGGCGCGTCGCGGCAGGACTCGCACACGAGATCCGCAACCCTTTGGGCGCAATGCGCGGCGCGATCCAGGTGCTCGATTCGCAAACGCCGCGCGGTTCGTCGCAGGCGAGCCTGATGGAGATCATCCTGCGCGAGTCAGACCGTTTGAACAAGATCATCACGAATTTTCTGACCTATGCGCGTCCGCGGGTCAGCAATTTTTCCGAAATCGACGTGCGCGAAGCGATCGGCGACACGGTTCTGCTGCTCAAACACAGTCCCGATGTGAAGGAAAATCACAAACTCGAAACCATTCTGCCGCGCAGTCCCGTGATGCTTTCCGCCGACCCGACGCAGCTGAAACAGATCTTCTGGAATCTGGCGCGCAACGCTTTATTCGCTATGCCCGACGGCGGAACTTTAAAGGTCGAAACGGAAAAGATCGCCTTCAACCGCGTCCGCATCGTCTTTTCCGACACGGGCTGCGGAATGTCGCCCGGACAGGTCGAACGGCTTTTCGAGCCGTTTTCCGATTCGACGACCGGCGGAACGGGTCTCGGTCTGTCGATCGTTTATCAGATCATCCGCGACCATAACGGCACGATCAACGTCCGCAGCCGCGAAAACGAAGGCACGACCATCACGGTCGAACTTCCGACGGAATTTGATAAACAAACCGATTCCGACGAAGTAGGCGAAAGCGAATTCAAGTCATCGCGCCTTGAAAGTTTTCTGCGCGTTAAAGAATGATTTCCGATAAGAATTCCACCCGGCTATTTCTATTTTCCCGTCAATCAAGACCCGCGACACTAAAGTTGAGGCTCAAAACTCGTGTCGTGAGGCTCAAAACTCGTGTCGCGGGTCTCGGAACAAGCGTCGGGACACTCGGTTCGGAATCCTTGTATTCTGGTCTTTAAACTTTCCCCTTGTCTAAAACGCCTCTTATCTGCCAAAATAGAAAGCGCGGGGATTTTTCCGCGAACCAGTCGTTTTCAAATCCTGCTTTATTTCAAACAAAAACCAATTTTTCAATGTCAAATTTACTAATCGTTGATGACGAACAAAGTTACAGACAGCTTTTAAGCCTCGTATTCGAAGGCGACGGACATAATATCAGAACTGCGATGAACGGGCGCGAAGCACTTTTGATGCTTCAGGAAGAACCTGCCGAAGTTATTATTTCAGATGTCAAAATGCCCGATATGGACGGTATCGAACTGCTCAATGCGGTGCGCGAATTTTCGCCCGACGTCGGATTTGTGCTGATGACGGCGTTTGCCACCGTCGACACGGCACGTGAAGCGTTCAAGCTCGGCGCGGACGATTTTATTCAAAAACCGTTCGATGTTGAAGAATTAAAGCTGATCGTCAAAAAAGCCATCGAAAAACAGGAGCTGATCGTCGAGAACCGCGCCTTCAAACGCGCGCAGCGCGAACGCGGAAGCATCAGAAACATCATCGGGCATTCCGACAAAATGCAGGCGGTTTATCAAATGATCGAAACCGTCGCCGAAGTTCAGTCGACGGTTTTGGTCACGGGCGAATCGGGAACGGGTAAAGAATTGGTCGCGCGCGCGATTCACGATCTTTCTCCGCGTGCCGAAAAACCGTTCATCTCGATAAACTGCGGCGCATTTACCGAAACTTTGCTTGAATCGGAGCTTTTCGGCTACGTCAAGGGATCGTTCACGGGCGCAAATTCGAACCGCAAAGGTTTATTTGAAGCCGCGCATCGCGGAACGATCTTTTTAGATGAGATCGGCGAAATGTCGCCCGCAATGCAGGTCAAACTTCTGCGCGTCCTGCAGGAAAGAAAGGTTCGCCCGGTCGGCGCACACGAGGAAATGCCCGTCGATGCCAGAGTTATCGCCGCGACCAACCGCGATCTAAAGAAAATGTCCGACGAAGGAACGTTTCGCGAAGACCTTTTTTACCGCATCTCGGTAATTCCGATCAGCCTGCCGCCGCTTCGGGAACGCAAGGAAGACATTGCCGAGCTGGTCAGTCATTTTATCAATAAATTCTGCGAGCAAACGGGCAGAAATGTTTCGATCACACCGAAAGCCTCGCAGTTTCTGGAAAATTACGCGTGGCACGGCAACGTCCGCGAGCTCGAACACACGATCGAACGCGCCGTCGCGCTCGAACGCACCGACGAGATCCAGCCCGAACGTCTGCCTGAACACGTGACGAACTACAACCCGACGCGCATTCAGAACGAATTCGATTTTCCCGACGACGGGATCAATATGACGACGCATCTCGAAAATCTCGAAAAGACCTATGTGATGGAAGCCTTAAAACGCACGGGCGGAAATCAGACGAAAGCCGCCGACCTTTTGCAGATGCCTGTCCGTTCTTTGCGCCACCTGCTCGACAAACACAGCATCCGCACGCTTTCGGCGCAAATGCGCAGTTTGGGAGATTGAGTTTCAGGCTGGATGCGGGTTTCAGGTCAATTTGACTTAAAACCTGCGACCCGCAACTTGAAACCCGTCAGATTGACATTTTTTGTCATCAGCCATTTACCAAAAACTGTTATTTAACGCATTTTTGTAAGCCTCCCGGTTAAACCAGACAAAATCAGCAACCCCACTCAAAGCCTTGTAAACACGAGGCTTTGTTCATTTCCGCCAGTGTTCAACAAGTTTGGCACAATGTTTGTATTAAGCATCTGCGACCTGAGAAAGGTAAAAGACTAAAACAAAAACTAGGAGATTGTAAAAAACAAATGAAAAATCAAAAAGGTTTCTCGCTTATCGAACTTTTAATCGTCGTTGTTATCATCGGTATCATTGCCGCTATCGCTATCCCGAATTTGCTTGCCGCACGTCGTTCAGCTAATGAAGGTTCGGCTATTTCGTCGCTTCGCACAGTGCACGGCGCTCAAATGACCTATCAAGCCACATCAGGCGGCGGTAACTATGCTGCTGATCTGACAACTCTGCAAACACCGGGTCTGATTGATTCGGTTCTCGGCGGCGGAACAAAAAGCGGTTATACGTTTTCAACAACTGCGGTTGCTTCGGGTACGGGAACACCGGCGACATTCACCGCAATTGGTAATCCGCAAACCCTTAGCGGCGTAACGGCTACGGGAACACGCGGTTTTTGTATCGCTACCGAAGGCGTTCTCGGTGCTACGGCAGCCCAGGGTGTCTCAACAGGTGATGGTAATGCTTGTGGCGGCACGACCCCGTTGAACAACTAATCTTAATCCCTTAATTATCAAGAGAGAAACATTCCCACAATGTTTCTCTCTTTTTTTTGCCTCTTTAAGCCAATGAAAAATAGTAAAAACAAACAGCACGGTTTCACTCTCGTCGAGCTTTTAATTGTTGTTCTGACTATTGGCATCATTGGGGTCATTGCTATACCAAACCTGCTTGCCGCCCGCCGTTCAGCCAACGAAGGCTCAACGATTTCATCCCTTCGCACTCTGCACGGAGCGCAATCAACTTATCAAACCTCCGTCGGCACGGGAAATTATGCCGGTTCAACCGGTTCGACCGCTAATACTGACGGTTTAGTAGATTTAAACGCGGCAGGTTTAATCGACTCGGCTTTGGCTGGCGGCTCGAAATCCGGCTATAACTTTGCCGGAGCCGTAACGCTTGCCAATCCCACCAGCGGAACACCCGCCACTTTCTTTTTCACAGCCAATCCGATTAGTTCTTCCGGCATAACGCAATCCGGCACAAAACGCTATTGCATTACCCAACAAGGTTTTATCGGTGCGGACCCGAACAATTTAGCTACACTTTTTGATGCCGCCGGCGCCGCCGCCGCGACACCTTTTAACTAAAATCAGACTCTTCCCGGCTTGCTCGATTTTAGGTATTTTCAAAAAGTCTTAATGCGCGATCACAAAGGATTTTGATGGAGATTCTGACGCGACTGTCCTTAACTGCCTGGAGCGGTTTATCGGTTTAAGGGACGCACGCAATTTATCGGCAAATTGTTTGCGATTTTCTTTTTTTCGCGCTTACTTTATACTTTACGTAAGGCTTGACTTTCAACGCCAAACCAATCCAAACTGATTTCGGGCTTAATTTTAGTCCGCTCCCGGGGCTTCTTTCCAAAATCAATTAACAATGAGAGAACAAACGGCGCATCAAAAAGCCGCTTCAAATTCGACATTTATCGGTAGAATTCTGACGATTGCCCGCAATACTTTCCGTGAGGCAGTCCGCGACCGTGTTTTATATAATCTCGTGCTTTTCGTGCTTTTGGTCACGGCAAGCGCGATTTTTCTCGGTGAATTGACCGCTGGACAGGAAGCGCGCACGATCGTCAATCTGGGTTTGGGCGCAATGCTTTTGTTCGGCGCGTTTATCTCGATTTTCGTCGGGGTCAGCCTGGTTTCGAAAGAAATCGAAAAACGCACCGTTTACGCGATTTTTTCCAAACCGATCAGCCGCGCCGAATTTATCTTGGGAAAATACCTCGGCTTATGTCTGACGCTTCTGGTTAATGTGCTTGTGATGGGCGTCGGCGTTTCGCTCGCGCTTCTTTATGTCGGCGGAAACGATCTTGTCTTTTCGATTTGGGGCGCGATTTATTTGCTTTTTCTCGAGCTGACGATTCTAACGGCGGTCGCAATCCTTTTTTCGTCCTTTTCTTCACCCGCATTGTCCGCGCTTTTGACGTTTTTCATCTTTATTATCGGACATTTCAGCGCGGCGCTCAACAATCTGGCGCAAAATATGGGTTCGGCATTCGCTAAAAATTTCTTTTATGCGATCTATATTGTTCTGCCGAATCTTTCGAATTTTGTTTTCCGAACCGAAACCGCGAACGCGATTGCGCTGCCCTGGTCAATGATTTTCGGCGCAACTGCCTACGCGATTGTTTATGCCGCGATTTTACTGGTCATCACGGTTTTAATTTTCAGCCGCCGCAACTTTAAATAATCTTCCCCGGTATTTATGAACAAAAATTCAAAGCAATTTGTAATTTCAATCGCCGCGTTGATTTTTGGCTTCGGGTTGATTTTTGTTTTGAGTAATTTTATTGAAAATAAGCGTCCGAAAGTGCCTGAATCTTATGCTGACCGGGATTTGGCTTTGCAGGGGGCAAAGCTCAAAGGCTTTTCGCTCGGATACGAAGGCTTGATCGCCGATTGGTACTGGATACAATCGCTTCAATACGTCGGCGATAAAATCATCAAAGGCAAGCAGGACAAGCAGCAAATCAATCTCGAAAATCTGAAACCGCTCAATCCGCGACTTCTTTATCCGCTTCTCGATAACGCCGCTGATCTAGACCCGCATTTTTTAGCCGTTTATTCTTACGGCGCAATTGTTTTGCCCGCGATAGATGCCGAACAGGCAATCAAGATCACCGAAAAAGGAATCGCCAACAATCCGAACGAATGGCGGCTTTACCAGCATCTCGGCTATATTTACTGGCGGATGGGCAAATTCGACAAGGCTTCGGAAACATATTCCGAAGGGGGAAAGATCGAAGGCGCTCCCGTTTTCTTTCGTATAATGACGGCGCAGATGAAAAGCCAGGGCGGCAGCCGCGAAACCGCCCGCGCAATGTACCAGCAAATGCTTGACGAGGCGCACGACAGCCAAACCCAAGAAGTCGCCGCGCTTCGGTTGCTCGAACTCGAATCACTCGACGAACGCGATGCGATCAACCCCGTGTTGCGAAGCTTCAAAGAGAAAAACAACCGTTGCGTCAATAACTGGCGCGAAATTTTTCCGGTTCTGCGTGCCTTAAAAACGGCTGGTGGTAAAAATCTGCGGTTTAACAGCTCCGAACTGGCGCCGCTTGACCCGACCAATATCGCTTATTATCTCAATCCTGAAACCTGCACGGCGCTGATCGACTCTCGAACTTCCAAAATTCCGGTTCAATAAAATTTTCGTATGAAAGGTTTTTTAAAATATTTTACGAATAGTGAAAAATTTTACCTGCTGCTGATGGTAGCGGTTTCGTTTGTCGTAATGATGCCCGTCCTCTTTAACGGTCTGCCTTACGGCTACGATTTGCCGCATCATTTTCAATGTGCGATGACTTTCTACGAATCGATCCTGACGGGCGATTTTTATCCCTCGTGGTCACTCAACCGAAATTTCGGATACGGCGGGATGGAAACACGGCTCTATCCGCCGCTTTCGCATTATTCGTTAGCTTTATTTTATCTGGTAACGGGCAACTGGCACATCGCCGGCTGGCTGACCCTCACCTTTTTCACGTTTGCCGGCTGTCTCGGCGTTTATCTCTGGGCAAAGGAATATCTGCCCGCCGGTCAGTCCGTTTTCGCCGGTTGTATCTATGCCCTGCTTCCCTATCATCTGAACCAGATTTACAACACATTTTTCTTCGCCGAGTTTGTCGGCAGCTCGGTCTTGCCTTTTACGTTTCTGTATGTCGCGCGGGTTTGCAAACGCGGGAAGTTGGCAGACGTTTTAGGACTCGCGATTTCTTTTGCCGTCCTGATCCTGACGCATTTGCCGCTAACTGTGATCGGCTCGATCTGTTTCGGAATTTACGCGCTGACGCTGCTCGATCGCGAAAAAATATTTTCACAGCTCGGCAAACTCACGCTCGGAGTTTTCGGCGCACTCGCCGCCAGTTCTTTTTTCTGGACAAAGGTTTTGATTGAAAAAGATTTGATGGCGAAAACGCTTATTTACACCGATCCGTGGCTCGATTACCGTCTGCATTTTCTGCTCACGCCGATTCAAACTTTCGAGGGCGAGCTGCAAACCAGAATTTACGAAACGGCAACCTATTTTTACGATCTGATGTTTTTGTATCCGGTCGTTCTCGCGCTTGCCTGCACGATTCCCTTTTTCTTATGGGAGCGGCGGAGCAAAAATAATATGAAAGGCGTCTGGCTGATTTTCGGGGTTTCGGTTTTTCTCGCGATTCCGTTCAGCCGTTTTATCTGGGACAGATTGCCGCTTTTGCAGGAAGTTCAGTTTCCGTGGCGCTGGCTGGCAATCGTCTGCATCGTTGTTCCCTTGATTGCGGCGAGTCAGATAAACTTTCTGATCGATTGGTTTAACGATAAAAAGCGTCCGCTCGCGTTGATTATCGGCGGTTGTATTTTGGCGGTGATCGCTTTTTCCTCCAGTCAAATCATTCGTCAGGCGCCGTTTATTGAAAAAGAAAGAGTGACCGGGTATATCGAATCGCAAGGCAAAGGAATCGGTTTTACGTTCTGGTGGACGATCTGGACGAAAAAAGAAGCCTTTGATGTCAAAGAAAAAGTTTTAGCCGGCGACCGCCAGATCGAGATTCAAAACTGGACGGCGACCAACCGGGAGTTTCGGATTGAGGGTGGCGGCAGCGCGACCAAAGCCCGAATCGCCACGTTTTATCATCCGAACTGGAAAGCAACGGTCAATGATGCCGAAACCGAAATTACCGCCGATGAAAACGGCGCGATGCTGCTTTCGATTCCCGCCCAGACAATTAACGTCAAAATAACTTTCCGTGAACCACGTTCCGTCGAAATCGCGCAAAAGATTTCCAAAATCGCGTGGCTCGTCATTCTCCTGCTTACACTATTTTTCTGTTTACCGGAAAAATCCTTCTTTAATTATGCTAAATACCACCGAAAATCTAACGAATGATCAGGCGTGGGTACCGGCGAAGACAGACAGGCGAAAAAAGGTCCGCCTGCCTGAATTTTCCGTTGTCATTCCGTGCCTCAACGAAGCTGACACGCTCGAAATCTGTCTCGGCAAAATCCGCCGGGCGTTTGAGGAAAACAAAATCAATGGCGAAATCATCGTTGCCGATAACGGCAGCACCGACGAGTCGGTCGAAATTGCCGAACGCTTCGGCGGCGTGCGCGTCGTCCACGTTTCGGAAAAAGGCTACGGCAGCGCGCTGATGGGCGGCATCAAGGCAGCGCGCGGAAAATACGTTTTGATGGGCGACGCCGACGACTCTTACGATTTCGCCGAAATTCCGAAGTATCTGGCAAAACTCAAAGAAGGATACGATTTGGTAATGGGCTGTCGACTGCCGAAAGGCGGCGGGCGCGTGATGCCGCAGGCGATGCCGTTTCTGCACCGCTGGTGGGGCAATCCGATGTTCTCGTTTATGGCGCGGCTCTGGTTCAAATCGCCTCTGCACGACGTTCACTGCGGGATGCGCGCTTTCAAAAAGCAATTCTACAACGAAATCGACCAGCGCTGTTCGGGCATGGAATTCGCCACCGAAATGACGATCAAGGCGAGTCTGAACGGCTACAAGATTGCGGAAATCCCGATCACGCTCTACAAGGACGGTCGACTTTCGCACGCTCCGCATTTAAAGACGTTCCGCGACGGCTGGCGGCATTTGCGCCTCTATGTTATGTACACGCCGCGCTGGCTGTTTCTACTGCCCGGGATTCTTTTCGTGCTGCTTGGACTTGCCGGCTACGCGCTGGCGCTGCCGCAGGTGACCTTAAATTTATTCCAAACGCCGGTAAAATTTGACGTCCACACGCTTTTGTTCGCCAGCCTGTTTATTCTTTCGGGATTTCAGGTTATACTTTTTGCGTTTTTCACAAAGATTTTCGCGATCAGCGAAGGTCTCCTGCCGAAAGACTCGAAAATGAATAAATTGTTTGATGTTGTAAATCTCGAACGCGGGCTGATCGCCGGAGCGCTTGTGCTGCTCGCCGGTTTTGCCCTTCTCGCCTTCGCCGTCAACGATTGGCGGCTCGCCAATTTCGGCGATCTCGACTACAGCCGCACGATGCGGTTAGTAATTCCCGGTTCGATGCTGACCGCGATCGGCATCCAAAGTGTTTTCTCCAGTTTTTTCGCAAGTATTTTAGGATTGAAAAGAAAATGAATATATTAGGAAATGTTCACGGAAAAGTTGTTCACAATCGGCGCGTCTTGAAACTCAGCTCGCATTTAAGCAAGGTTCTGCCGCCCCAGGCAAAGGTTTTGGATGTCGGCTGCGGCGAC
Organism: Pyrinomonadaceae bacterium; assembly: GCA_035536135.1. GTDB lineage: Bacteria > Acidobacteriota > Blastocatellia > Pyrinomonadales > Pyrinomonadaceae > JAFDVJ01. Next base: position 15,456 of record DATLOR010000325.1, read on the forward strand.
GGATTCATCGCCAGTCTGATTATGAAAGCGCGTCCCGATGTCTCCATTCAGGGCATCGACGTGCTTGTTCGACCGAAAACGCACATCAAAGTGACCGAGTACGACGGCATCAAAATACCTTTCGACGATAATAGTTTCGATGTCGTGATGTTTGTCGACGTGCTGCATCACACCGACGACCCGCTGCTGGTGCTGCGCGAAGCCGAACGCGTCGCTTCACACAGCATCGTGGTCAAAGACCACACCGACGACGGGCTGCTTTCCAACCAAACGCTGCGCTTTATGGATTGGGTCGGAAACAAACCCCACGGCGTGCGCCTGCCGTATAATTACTGGACTTCGAACCAATGGAATGAAGCCATCAAAACGCTGAATCTCAAAAACGACGTTTGGGAACAGAATCTGAATATTTATCCGAAAACGGTCGATTGGCTTTTCGGACGCTCGCTTCATTTCGTCGCTCGGCTCGCTTGCCGGTAAAGCTTATTTTCGGCGCCCGAAAATAAACCCGATTTCCCCTCAATTCACGCTATGCCCAGGATAAATTTTCCGAATCTTTTCGATTCGCTGATTCCACATAATAAAAAGCTTGCCGTTTTCATCTGCGGCATTTTGGGCTTTATTTTACCGGCGATTTATGGTTTTATCGCCGGTTTCCCGATTCCGCGCGTGCAGGATGAATTTGCGTACCTGCTCGGCGCGGACACTTTTTCCTCCGGCAGATGGACTAATCTGACGCCGTTCTGCTGGCAAAGCTTCGAAGCGCCGCACCTTTTGATGCTGCCGAGTTATATGTCCAAATACCCGCCGATGCAGAGCCTGTTTCTCGCGGCGGGCGATATTCTGTTCGGACATCCGATTTTCGGCGTCTGGCTGAGCTGCGGTTTAGCAGCGGCGGCGGTTTGTTGGATGATGCAGGGTTGGACAACCCGCAAATGGGCATTTGCCGGCACGCTGATGATGATTTTCTTCCTCGGAATAAACAGTTACTGGGCGCAAAGCTACTGGGGCGGAATGGTCGCGGTGTTCGCGGGCGGCTTGCTCTTCGGCGGATTTCGTCGGTTGTACCGGAAAATCAACGCTTTTGATACCGCAATGATGACTTTGGGCGGCGCGATTCTGATAAACGCGCGTCCTTTTGAAGGGTTTATCACGATCTTTTTCCTCCTGGTCGTGCTGGCGGTTCGTTTGTTAAAAACCCGCCGCGAAGCTTTTTTGGGCATTCTTAGAAAGGTCGTTCTGCCCGGCGCGATCCTCACCGCGGCGACGCTCGGAATGATGGGACTTTACAATTTTAAGGTTACCGGAAACGCCTTCAAAATGCCGTATATCATTCATCAGCAGCAGTATTTTTCGACGCCGCTTTTTATCTTTCAAAACCCGCAGCCGCGTCCGCCGATGGGGCATTACCGGCTTCAGAAGCTTTCCGAATATTACACCGAGCCGCGTTTTACCAAGACAATTTTTTTGATCACGGAACTGCCCGACAGTAATTATCTGCGCCCTATTTATTTTTTCGTTTGTCTGATGATTTTTATGCCGAATTTTTATCTTTATTCAGCTTTTACGCTTCTTTTATTTATCACGCTTCCCTTTTTGCTGAAAAAGAAAAAATCGCTGCTTTTAATTTTCGCCACCATCGTCTTTACGTTTGCGGTAATGTCGATGGCGACGTTTTGGGACCAGTATCATTATTCGGCCCATCTGACGTGTGGTTTTTACCTGCTCTGCATCGAAACGTTGCGTTATTTTATTTTTCTGTGCAAAAAGCAGAAAAAAATTATCTACGACCGCTTCGCGTTTTTCGGCGTGCTGGTTTTAGTGCTGGTTTCTTTTGTCCGCCTGAGTTTTGCCGAAGACGGCGTTATCCGGTTTTTCGGCAATGAGCCGGACCAACCGATAGATTTTAGTCAGCCACTCGTCAAAATCAATAAAACTCAGGAAAAAACGGTTTTCCTGCGCGACCAGATTAACCGGATGCTTTCGCAGACGGGAGAAAAGTATCTGGTAATTGTAAAATACGACCCGAAATATAGTTTTGACGATGAAATCGTCTATAATCTAGCTGATTTGGACAACGCTCCGGTTGTTTGGGCACACTATCTCGAACCGGAAAAAAATAAAGCCCTGCTCGATTACTACAAAAACAGAAAAACTCTTTTGATAAAAATTTCGCAGTCGGCGATATCGATTGAACCGATGCCTTTAAATTAAACTTGTAAATAAAGTTTCGCGGCGGATTGAGCACGGCGCCCGAAAGTTGACCTTCTAAAAAGCAAGACGATTGCTTACAAACGGACGATAACAGAATATGAATACAATCATCGAAATCGAAAATTTAACTAAGGATTACGAAGTCGGATTCTGGAAGAAGAAAAAGGTGCGCGCGCTCGACCAACTAACTCTGAACGTCGAAAGCGGACAGATTTTCGGATTCCTCGGCGGCAACGGCGCGGGCAAAACGACGACGATCAAGATCCTGATGTCGCTGATCTTCCCGACCGAAGGTCGCGCTAAAATCCTCGGCGAAGATATTTCAAGCGTCAAATTGCACGCACGCATCGGTTATTGTCCCGAAAACCCGTATTTTTACGATTATCTGAAAGCGTCGGAACTGATGAATTATTTCGGCGAGCTTTTCGGATTCGATTCCCAAACGCGCAAACGCAAAACGGAAGAATTGTTAACGAAGGTCGGTCTGGAAGAAAAAGACTGGAACCGCCAGCTTCGCAAATTCTCGAAAGGAATGCTCCAGCGCGTCGGGCTCGCGCAAGCCTTGATAAACGAACCCGAGATCGTTTTTCTCGACGAACCGATGTCGGGACTCGACCCGATCGGACGGCGGCAGGTGCGCGAGCTGATCGCCGAATTGCGGACACAGGGCACCACGGTTTTTATGTCCACGCATATTTTGTCCGATATCGAAGCCCTTTGCGACAATGTGGCGATCTTGAGAGGCGGAAAGCTCGCCGCGACCGGAAAGCTCGACGATCTATTAAACGCGGCGGGTGAACAGCAATCGTTCGAGATCAATGTCAAAGGCATTTCATCGGAAGATTTGCAGACGGAAGTCGGAAAAATCGCGGGCGCGATGATAAATTCAAAGGCAAGCGGCGCAAATATTAACGTTTTGGAAGAAACCGATATTGATAAAGTTCTGCAAATAACGCGTGAAAAGGGCGGAAAACTCGTTTCCGTGCAGCCCGTCAAACAATCGCTCGAAGAACTTTTCGTCAGGGAAACCTTATAAAAGGAAAACGAAAAATGGAAAATGGAAAATGGATTTCTGCTTGATTTTCCATTTTCCATTTTTCAATTTCCGCTATTCGGTTTTTATCGCCGTGACCTTCCATTGAATCCGCGCGCGGTCGTCGTCAGGCTTAAACCCGTCGATGCGGACGGTCACTTTCATTTCGCCTTTCGGCGCTAATTTCTTTTGCTGGGTCGGCACGACCAAAAGCGTGTTGTCTTTGACGACCTTGCCGAAGCTGTCGAGAACCGCGACGTTTATTTCAAGTCCCGTCAAGGTTTTATCGCTGTTGTTGCGGATCTTTCCGGCGATATTCATCATTATAAAACCCGTGCCGACGGGCGAAAACCACGTATTATCCTCATCGTTTTCGGCGACAATCCGTTTAGTGATGGTACTAAATTCTGGCGAACCTTCGCGAAGTGCGCCCGAAAGCGCCTGTTCCTGCTGTTCCTGCATCGAAGGCTGTAATTTCCAAATCAATAAAATGCCGCCGCCGATCAATAAAACGGCGATTAAAATTGCGACCAGAAAACTTTTATTCACGCTCTTTTTACTTTCTCCCTCTTGTAATCTTGCGTCCAATTTTTATTAGACAAATGTTTTCTTAAAAAGTTCCAATAGGTTATCATTTTAGACAAGTAAAACGAAAACTCTTGTCTTTAGATGCCGAATATTACCGCGAAAGATATCCCTTTTCCTGAATTTGTCGAGGTCGCACTTCCCTTGCCTCTGCGGCAGACTTTTACCTATCGTCTGCCGGTCGGTTTGCGCGAAAACGTCAAAACCGGTGCGCGCCTGCTCGTCCCTTTTGGCAAACGGCAGCTCA
>DATLOR010000326.1:0-6730 GCA_035536135.1 Pyrinomonadaceae bacterium
CGATTGATAATCGCGGGGCGATGGAATCCGTTGTCGCCGATTTTCTGAAAAGCTACGCGTCAACGATGCCGTCGTATTTGCTCGATCTGCCGAACCGCCGAAAGATCTTTCAGACGATTCGGCAAATCGCGCCGACCGCGCAGAACGGTTTTCCGCTGACGCTGCTCTATGACGCAAACGGAAAAATCGTCTATCAAAAAAACGGCGTGATCGACGCGAAAATTTTAAGGGCAAAGATCGATAAAGTCCTAAGCGTGAAAACGAATTGATTTTCCGCTTCGGTTTAGCGGATTTTACCACTATCTGGTTATTCCAAATGCGATTTTTTTTGATACCGTAAAAGCTGACGTGAAAATACCGGAACAAGCAGGAACACTCCGAAAACAACAAAATCGTCCGCGTCTGCTGACGCTTGACCCGATTCAGAGCGAACGCCACGCGAGCTGGCTCGAACTGTTTTTCGACCTCGTTTATGTCCTGGCAGTTTCGCAGGTCGCGCATATTTTGAGCGATCATTCCGATTGGAACGGTTTTTTGAAATATATCGTGCTTTTTATTCCGGTTTGGTGGTCATGGGTCGGTTTCACGTTTTACGCCGACCGTTTTGAAAGCGAAGACACGACCTACCGCGTGCTGAATTTCGCGGGAATGCTGGCGGTCACGGGATTTTCCCTGACGCTGGCAAATGCCTTTTCTCTGCAGGGCGATACACCCTTTATCATCTGCTACGTGCTGGTCAGATTGGTGCTCATCACACTTTATGCGCGGTCGGCTTACTACATCCCGCTCGCGCGCTCCTTTTGTCTGCAATTTGTTATCGGTTTGGGAAGCTCCTGCGTTTTACTGCTCACGTCGCTCGCTTTTCCGCCCCCTTATCGATACGCGATCTGGGCGGTCGCGCTCGTTTTGGAACTCATGACCCCGTATCTGAATTTGCGGATCGCGCGGCTTTTTCCGATCGACCGTTCGCACATTCCCGAACGCTTCGGGCTTTTTACGATCATCGTGCTCGGAGAAGCGGTGATTGCAACCGCCAACGGTGCGTCACAAGTTCCGTGGAATTTTTCGACCATCGCGACGGCGTGTCTCGGTTTTGCGATCGGGTCGTGTATCTGGTGGATAAACTTCGATTTTGTCGAGGACAGCGGCATCAAATCGCGTTCTTTGCTGGTCAGATTTATTTATCTTTACGGGCATTTTTTCATCGTCGCCGCGATCGTTGCGATGGGCATCGGCGTTGAATATTCGATCAAAGAAATTTCTGAAGCACACCTGCATTTTCCGACGCTCGCGCTGCTTACGATCGGCGTCGCCGTCTATTTCGGCGTGATCACGATAATTCGTTTTATCGCCGATATTTGCTACCTGATCAATGTCCGGTTGGTAACGATCGCCGTCGCGCTTTCGCTTCTATATTTCGGACAATTTCTGCCGCCGCTCGCGGTGCTCGTGATTTTGTGGCTCTTATTTTCGACAAGCGTCTGGCTCGAAACTCTCTACAAGCCGGAAAAACCCGAAGAGGAAGAAACGCCAATTTTAGAGCCGTGCGAACACGCGCCCGAGATGACGGTTTTTCATCCGCGCTCGGGCGACGGCTGCGAAGAATGCCGCAAGAATAATTACAAATGGGTGCATTTGCGCCTTTGTCTGAGCTGCGGTCACGTCGGCTGCTGCGATACTTCGGTGCATAAACACGCGACCAAGCATTTTCACAAAGTCGGGCATCCCGTGATGGCTTCGCTCGAACCGGGCGAAAACTGGTCGTGGTGCTACGTCGATGAAAGATTTGTGCCATTGCCGCGAAAAGTTGTCAATAAACCGACTGAAACAGTAGAATAATATTAAATCTAAAAATTAACAGAGGGAAAAAATGAACGGTTGCGAACATCTGAAGGAAATGAAAAAGGTTACTCCGAGCGCCGACGGCTGTGAAGATTGTCTGAAAACGGGCAGTTGGTGGGTTCACCTGCGTTTGTGCGAAATGTGCGGGCACGTCGGCTGCTGTGATTCGAGCCCGAACAAACACGCGACCAAACATTTTCACGCGACCACGCACGCGATCGTCAAATCGCTCGAACCGGGCGAAGACTGGGGCTATTGCTACGTTGACGATCTGTTTTACGAAACACTCCCGGCTGTTTAAGAAAATCAGCCACGAATAACACGAATAACACAAATATAAATAATTCGTGTTATTCGTGTTATTCGTGGCAAAAATAAAATCATGAAAAAGCCTGTAAAAATTTTACTGCAAACAACGATTCCGACGACCGAAAACGACTGGCATATCGGCAGATTTTCGCTTCTCCGCGAGCATCTCGCGTCTTTGAAGGATGAAAATGGCGGCGCGCTTTATGAGGTCACGGCACGCGACATCGAAAAAGACGAAGACGGCAACGACAAAGTTTTAAGTAAGCTGAACGAATCGGATTTCGGCGAGCTCTGGCTTTTCGCGGTTGATGTCGGCGATGGTTTGACGAAAACCGATTGCGCCGGAATCACAAAATTCCGCCAGCGCGGCGGCGGAATTTTCTCGACGCGCGACCATCAGGATCTGGGAAGCTCGCTCTGCACCGTCGGCGGCATCGGCGCGGCGCATTTCTTTCATTCGAAACAGCAGGACCCCGACGAAGCGCGCAATTGCCGCGACGATCAGGACACAAAAAATATTGATTTTCCGAACTATCACAGCGGCTCGAACGGCGATTATCAACAGATCAAAGCCGTCGGCGAAACGCACGAACTGTTAAAGAAATCAGACGGCTCGGCAATCGAATTTTTCCCGGCGCATCCGCACGAGGGCGGCGTCGGCGTTCCCGCCGATGATGATTCGGCGCGCGTTGTCGCGGTCGGAACAAGCCAGGTGACGGGCAAAGATTTCAATCTGATCATCGCCTTTGACCGCAGTGATGACCGGCACGGAAACCAGTGCGGACGTGGTATCGCCGAATCGAGCTTTCACCATCTCGTCGATTACAATTGGGATACGGCGAAAGGCTGTCCCGATTTCGTCGAGGAAGCGCCGGGCGACGGTTTTATAAAAAATCCGCAGGCACTCGAAGATGTCAAAACTTACGTCGCTAATCTGGCAAAATGGCTGGCGCCGTTGAACAAATAAATTCTGCCGGAAACCTGACTTATGTTTATTTTCCTTAACCTGCTTTTCTGGTATTTTTGGTTATTTGTCGTTCTCATCATTCACGAATTCGGACACGCGATTGTTGCCAAAATTGTCGGTCTCAAGATATTTGCCTTAATCATCGGATATGGAAAAAAACTTACCGGTTTTGAGATTTTCGGAATTCCCGTCGAAATAAATCTTAAACCGTTTAACGGATTAACTTATGCTTTTCCGACCAGTACTTCATGGGTAAAAACCAGAATGTGGTTTTACAACCTGGGCGGACTTTTAACCCATATAATTTTTATTTCCGTCTTTATTATTTTCAACGAACAGGATTTCGGTTCGTTTTTCACTTCTCTTGTAAAACGTCCGGCTATCTTTGAAACGTTTTTTCTCGCCAATTTATTTCTCCTGGTTATCAACGCTTTTCCATACAAATTTCAAATGCCGCAGGGCGCTTATTTTTCAGACGGCTATAAACTTTTCCAAATCCCGTTTCAAAAAATCGAAGAAATTGTTGCCCTGGAAAAAGTGCACGAAAGACTGGAAGCATGGAATGCATTACGAAAGGGCAACCACGAAAAAGCCTTCGCGCTTTATGAAAAATTATTGGCTGAAAACCCCGACGATATGGTTCTAAAACATGATCTGGCGATTGCCAAATTGAAATTCGGAAATTACGAAGAAGCCAGAGAATTTTTGATCTGCACATTGACCGCCAAAGAGTTTGAGAATCCGCCGATGAAAATGCTGCTTTACAATAATATTGCCTGGATAAATGCGGTTATCGCAAAAGACAGTTTATTGGAAGAAGCCGATAAACTATCGCTCGAAGCTTATAATTCGAATCCCCGATTGGTAAATTTTATCGGGACACGCGGAAGCGTTTTGGTGCGGCTCGGAAAAAACGTGCAGGGATTGGAGCTTTTGAAGGATGCCTACGGTAAAATGAGCGACAAACGCGGAAGATCTGAAAATGCCTGTTTTATCGCCATCGGAAAAGCAAAATTAGGAGCTGCGAAGGAAGCAAAATCGTGGCTGGAAATTGCCCGAAAAAACGATTTGGACAACAAATTGATCGAAATCGCCGAAAGGGAAATAAATGTGATCCTGTCAGGCAACGCATAATTTTTTTTCAAATCAGTATTTCCCCGCTTTTTTAATTGAAGTAAGTCTCAAAAAATATTATGTTTAGACAAAGATTTATTTGTGCCTACGCGGCACTGATTTTCAAACCCGTCGAAAAATAAAACTAATTTCATAAAGGAAGTAAAGAGCTTGAAACCGACTGATATTAAAGACCCTGAATATTTTCACAAGGTAGTTGACTGTCAATACGCGTGTCCCGCGCATACGCCCGTTCCCGAATACATCCGCCTGATCGCGCAGGGAAAATACACGGAAGCCTATATGATCAACTGGGATTCCAATGTTTTCCCGGGCATTTTAGGACGCACTTGCGACCGTCCGTGCGAACCGGCTTGCCGGCGCGGACGGATCGAAAAAGAACCCGTCGCGATCTGCCGTCTGAAACGCGTTGCCGCCGATAACAAGGACGATGTGAAGGGATTGATGCCGCAGGGACCGTTTGCGCCGAACGGCAAAAAGATCGCGCTGATCGGCGCGGGTCCTGCCAGCTTAACGGTCGCGCGCGATCTCGCGCCGCTCGGCTACGAGATCCATCTTTTCGACGAACAGATCAAAGGAGGCGGTTTTATGGTCAGCCAGATTCCTTCGTTCCGCCTGCCGGAAACCGTTCTCGACGAAGAAGTTAACTATATTCTCGACCTCGGGATCCACACGCATTTCAAACATTATGTTTCGAGCCTGAAAGAAGTTCTCGAAAAAGATTACGACGCCGTTTTTGTCGGAACGGGCGCGCCGCGTGGCAAGGATCTGCCGAAGCTTCCCGGTCGCTGGGAAGCCGAGAAAAATATTTTCATCGGCATCAATTGGCTCGCGAGCGTCGCGTTCGAGCATACGACGAAAGTCGGTCGGAAAGTTCTCGTGATCGGCGGCGGAAATACGGCGATGGATTGCTGCCGCACGTCGCGAAGATTAGGCGGCGATGATGTCAAGGTCGTCGTGCGCTCGCCGTTTGCCGATATGAAAGCGTCGCCGTGGGAAAAAGAAGACGCGATGCACGAAGATATTCCGATCATTGACAATCACGTGCCGAAATCTTTCGTCGTCGAAAACGGCGTGCTTAAAGGAATGACGTTTGAAAAGGTCGAAGCGGTTTACGACGAAATCGGCAAACGAAAACTTGTTCCGACCGGCGAAGAGGACGTTTTCTTTGAAGCCGACGACGTTATCTTAGCGATCGGTCAGGACAACGCTTTTCCGTGGATCGAGCGCGATATCGGCGTCGAATTCGGCGAATGGGAAATGCCGGTCGTAGATCGTGTGACGTTTCAATCGACGCACCCGAAAGTATTTTTCGGCGGCGACGCGGCTTTCGGTCCCGAAAACGTGATCACGGCGGTCGCGCATGGTCATCAGGCGGCGGTTTCGATCCATCGTTTATGCCACGGCGAAGCGGTCACCGACCGGCTTCCGCCGATGGTCAATCTGCACAGCCAGAAGATGGGAATTCACGAATGGGCGTACGACTCGGAAATCGCGCACGACCCGCGTTATATCGTGCCGCAAGCCGATAAGTCGATCACTTTGAAAAACCGCAAACAGGAAGTTGAACTCGGCTTTGACCTGCCGACCGGTTTCAAAGAAGCCGAACGCTGTTTGAACTGCGACGTCCAGACGGTTTTTACGGAATCGAAATGTATCGAATGCGACGCGTGCGTGGACGTTTGCCCGACGGCTTGCATCACTTTCACGAAAAACGATGAAGAGCCAGAATTGCGTGAAAAATTGAAAGTTCCGGCGCTGAATCTGACACAGGATTTATACGTTTCAGACACTTTGCCGACCGCGCGCGTGATGGTCAAGGACGAAGACGTTTGCCTGCATTGCGGTCTCTGCGCCGAACGCTGTCCGACCGCCGCGTGGGATATGCAGAAGTTTTTCTATAATGTCACGAAAACTTATACGGGCTGCGGGAAATAAAGCCGAAATTAATCAGCAGGATTTAATAACGAATATAAAATGAAAAATAATAAAATTTTTATTTATTTAATAAGTCTTATATTTTGCTTATCGCTCTTGCTGATTTCGTCTGCGAAGGCACAGCCGCCGGATAGAAGCGCGCTCCTTGAAAAAGTTGAAAAAGAGGGTTGCGCCGTAACAGATGACGAAAAAGTCGAAATCTGTAAATTCGATTACAAATTTAAAAACAAAACGGTCGATGCTTTAACATTTCGTCCAAACAGTAAGGGCAAATTCCCGGGGATTTTCAGCATTCCGGGTTATACCGGGACGCCGCAAAAATCTCTTGTGTCAGGAATAATTTTTGCTAAATTGGGTTATGCTTCAATGATCGTCGGCACTCCCGGCTTTGGCAAAACCGAACTCAAACCGGATTTTTTGGGCAAAACTACGATCAAGGCTTTTATTAAAGGGTATAAAAAATTCAAGCAGCAGTCTTTTGTTGATAAAGAAAAGCTCGGCGTGATCGGCTATTCACGCGGCGCGATTGCAGCATCATTG
>DATLOR010000327.1:0-15464 GCA_035536135.1 Pyrinomonadaceae bacterium
GGTTCCGATGCCGATGATGAATAATTATCTCGGAATCGAACAGAACCGGCTTGTTTGGGACAATTACGAGATCGGTCATTATCTTTTCCCGATCCTCGCCAAAAATTCAGCCGACAAACAATTTGTCTTTGATTTTACTCAAAACAATGCGTTTACTTTGAATAACCCCGATCAAAATTTTGACATTAAATTGTCGAAGCTCGAAGCTTGTCTGGCGGAAAACAACCAGAAAATAAAGACTTTACTGGTTTGGGGAAAAGATTCGCGGGTCGAAGCAGTTTTGAACGAATGGTTTGAACCGCAGCCGATTTATGAAAACGGTCGAATGCGCGTTTTTCGTCATAAACCTTAACAAATTCCAAACTTGTCGCCAAAAATTAAAATGTGTATCGTTAAATGTGTATGAAAAAAATACTGGTCACCGGCGGTTCGGGTCTCGTCGGTCGGCATCTCAAAGAAATTCTGCCTGAAGCAAACTATATTTCATCAAAAGATTACGATCTGCGTTCCGAAGCCGATGTTAAAAAACTTTGTGAACAAGGTTGGGATCATATCGTTCATCTCGCGGCGCGGGTCGGCGGGATCATCGAAAACATCAATTTCCCTGCCGAATTTATCGAGCAGAATCTTTTGATGAACACGCTTTTGCTCAAGTATGCGCGGTTGAACGAGGTTCCGCGCCTGACGGCGATTCTTTCAACCTGTATTTATCCCGATGTTTACGAGCATTATCCGCTCAAGGAAGTAGATCTGCACAAAGGCGAGCCGCAAAAAACGAATTTTGCCTACGCGATTGCCAAACGTTCGCTTGCGGTGCAGATCGATGCTTATAACAAGCAGTATCAAACAAAATATAATTATCTGATTCCGTGCAATCTTTTCGGCGAATACGACAAAGTCGACGAAAAACGCAGTCATTATCTGACCGCACTTCTCGGAAAAATAATCAAAGCCGAGCGTGAAGGCAAAACCGAAATAAATCTGCTCGGTACCGGTAAACCGCTTCGTCAATTTATGTATGGCGGCGATCTGGCGAGGACGATCAAACATTGCATTGACAACGACATCAACGAATCCTTTAATGTTGCGGTGAGCGAAAATCGAAGCATTCGCGAAATCGCCGAAATCGCTTTAAAAGCCTGTGAACACGAAGATTTCGAGCTCGTTTTCGACCAGACTTCGCCCGACGGACAATTTCGAAAAGACGTTTCAAACGCACGGATGAGATCCTTTTTGCCCGACTTTCAATTTACGCCTTTGCAGGACGGAATCAAAAAAGTTTACCAATATTACAAAGCAAACAATATCGTATGAAAAAAGCCTTGATTACCGGGATTAACGGTCAAGACGGAAGCTATCTATCGGAATTTTTACTCGAAAAAGGTTACGAAGTTCACGGAATTTTGAAACGAAATTCCGTCGCCGAAACCCAAACGACACGCATCGAACACATCCGCGATCGGATAAATCTTTATTACGCAGACATTACCGATCTGTCGTCGCTGATCTATGTGATCAAAGAGATTCAACCCGACGAGCTTTATCATCTGGCGGCTCAATCGCACGTTCGCATATCGTTCGACCAGCCGATCTATACGGCAAACGCGACGGGTTTGAGCACGGTCAATGTTCTCGAAGCTGTCCGGCTGATGAAACCCGACATTAAAGTTTATCAGGCTTCATCGTCGGAAATGTTCGGAAATTCGGTTGACGAAGACGGCTTTCAGCGCGAAAAAACGCCGATGAATCCGGTTTCTCCTTACGGCTGTGCGAAAGTCTTCTCATATCATCTCGCCAGAAATTACCGCAACGCTTACAAACTTTTTGTCAGCAACGGAATTTTATTCAACCACGAAAGCCCGCGGCGCGGAACGAATTTTGTGACCAATAAAGTTTGCAAGGAAGCCGTGCGGATCTTTTACAAGCAAACCGAACGGCTCGAGCTCGGGAATATGCAGGCGACCCGCGATTGGGGACACGCCAAAGATTATGTCAAAGCGATGTGGCAGATCTTACAGTTGGATGAGCCGGAGGATTACGTCTGCGCGACCGGAATTTCGCACAGCGTGCAGGATCTGGTTGAATATGTTTTCGGCAAATTGAATTTGGACTGGGAAAATCTGGTTTCGGTCAATCAAAGATATTTGCGTCCCGAAGAGCTGCATAATCTAAAGGGCGATTCGACAAAACTCCGAAATGCGACGGGTTGGAAAACGGATTATACGTTTGAAACGATGCTCGATGAAATGATCGGCTATTGGCTCGAAGAATTAAAACCGAGATACTAGTTATGTACGATTTTATCGGAAAAAGTCTCGGAAAGCGGCTTTTCCTCGATCCGGTCGGCAAACTTCCCTTGCAAATTTTTTCCGAGCAGCCAGCGGATAAAAAATATCGGGAAAGCAAGCGTGCCCTCAAAACGATTCGGGGCACCATACCAACTCGCTAAAAACCGCAGACGCAGGCTGTGAATATTGCCTAGATCGACAAAAAGCGTTTTAACTAATTTTTTGAAGGGCATCTGTCGGACGCGCGGCGGCAGATTATTCGGCTGACAAAAAACTCTCGCCCGCGGTTCGACCAAAAGCCGCCAGCCTTTGCGGCGCATACGCGGCGTGTATTCGGCATCGCCGAAATGCGGAAAGCGTTTTTCGTTCATCAAACCGCATTCCCGGATTGCCTCGACCGGGTACAAAACGCAATTTCCGACGATCAGTTCAACTTCCCAAGCCTGTTTCGGAACCGTCCAAACCGTCTGCTGTACCCAATGTCGGTAACCGCCCGACCATAAATCCCATTTCGGCGCGACCTGAAAAATTTTATGCGGCGTATCCCAAAGCAAAAGCAATCCGCCGACCACCGAACGCGGATTCTTTTCGGCGGTTTCGATCATCAACTGCAAAAAGTTTTCATCAAAAACTTCATCGTCGTTGATTGCCAGAATGTAATCGGGATTATGTTTTAGAGCCGCCGCGATGCCGCGATTGGTTCCGGCAGTGAACCACAAATTTCCGTCGCCCCGGACGATCTCGACTTCGGGATAATTTTTCGCAACGGCTTCGCTCGTGCCGTCGGTCGAGCCGTCGTCAACGATAATGATGTGAATCTCCAAACCTTTTTTATTGATCCGCGAAAGGCTTTTCAGGCATTGCAAAGTAATATCACGCCGATTGTGCACCGGCGTGATAATTTCAACACGAGTCAATTTTTCCGATAAACTCATCTGAATTTTAACTTTCTTCCTCACTATCCGTCCGGTAATAATCGCGGTGATAATAACTCTGGTAATAATAGGAGTTTTCCTGTGACCGCAGATTGACGTTGTTCAGCACGACACCGAAAACCTTGGCGTTGATGTCCTGTAACAGCTGGCGCGAACGGCGCACGACCTGTCGCGAGCTCTTGCCGGAATGAACGACCAGAATCACGCCGTCAACCATTGAAGCGACCAAAACGCCGTCCGTAAACGAAGCGATCGGCGGCGAATCAACGACGACGTGCGTGAAATGATCCTGCATCGTTTTAAGCAGGTTTGCCATTTGTTCCGAGCCGATAAGTTCCGCCGGATTGGGCGGAATCGGCCCCGACGGCAGGAGATTCAGCTTTGTATCCTTGTCGTATTGAATGACTTTCAAAATTTCGGTCGCCTCCAGCTCGCTCGACAATATCGTGCTCAACCCCTCGGCGTTGCTCACCCCGAAAACGCTGTGCAGACGCGGGCGGCGCATATCGGCATCGATCACCAAAACCTTCGCACCGGTTTGCGCCAGACTGATCGCCGTATTAACTGCCGTTGTGGTTTTTCCTTCGGAAGGCAAACTCGACGTGATCAGAAGCGATTTCGGCGCGTGCCCCGCGGTCGAAAGCAAAATCGAAGTCCGCAATTGGCGGTAGGCTTCTGCCAGCGACGAGCGCGGATCATTATTGATCAAAAGTTCGGAATTCGGTTTGGAATCATCTTCTTCATTCGCACCGCCGCCGACCAGTAACAAACGGCGTTTCGGCATCGAATCAATCGTCGGGATCGCCGCCAGCGCCGGAAGCCGCAAGAGATTTTCGACTTCTTCGGTCGTGCGGATCGTGTCGTCGAGATATTCGAGAAACAGCGCGAGTCCCATTCCGAAAAGAGTTGATAAGAACAACGCGGCAAGCACGGTCGTTAAACGGCGCGGCGCGATCGGCGTATCCGGCGGAATGGCGATTTCGGCAATGCTGATATTATTGTCCGTGCCCTGTGCGACAACATCGTTTTCACTTTGTTGTTTATTCAGATTTTCCAAAAAACCTTTATTGGTCGCGATATTTTGTTCGAGTAATCGAATAACGATACCGTCCTGATTTTGTGCCTGAGCCTGATTGTACTGCTGATTAAACGAACCGCGAATTTTGTCTTCTTGCTGCTGCGCTTGTAAATATTTCGTTTTGAGATTATCCAAAATCGTCGTTGAAACGCGGGTGCGGAAGTCTTTCAAATCCTGCTCGTTTTTGTCCTGAGCTTCTTTTAAACCGTTTTCCAGGGTTGTGATTCTTTTATCGAGTTCTTTGACCTCATCCGCCGTCGGTTGATATTCCAGCAGAAGCTTTTCTCTTTCGGATTTCAACTGCGTCAAAGTTTCAAAGGTTTTATTGCGCAAAGACTGCATCGCATTTTCACGCTCGGTCGTATAACGGATCGTTTCGGCTTCGGCTAAGGATTTAACTTTGCTCTGGTCATTTTTGACCGCGTTATAATTGGCTTCGGCATTTTTGCGTGAATTTTCCGCGTCGAGAAGCTGTTTGTTCAGTCCTTCCAATCTTTGCAGAACGATCGTTGAATCCTTATCCAAACTGATAATGCCCGAACTTGTTTTCAAATCCTGCAATTTTATCTCGTCCGCCTTTATTTGCGACTGCAAATTAGCCACGCGGTCCTGAAGAAAATCGCTGGTTTTGACGTTTTTTCCGGTACGTTTTTCCTGATTTTGCTTGGTAAAAACCTCGGAAATTCCATTTACGATCATTGCCGCGAGCTCGGGATTTGAATGTTTGTAGGAAATATCAATGAGCCGCGTGTCCTTAAAAGTTGCGCGGGCTTCGCGCACCGGCTCGATACCGAGATTTTTGCGGATCAAATCAACATACGGCGCCAGCCTGATCGCTTCGGCAATATCTTCGGACGAGGCGACCGACGGACTTGCCGTAACCGAAACGTCGCTGATCGATTTGTCGTTCTTCTTCTTTTCGTCATTTGCCAAGCCGACGGTTTTGAGAAGCGAACGCCACGCCGAAACCGATTCTTCCGCTTTTGCCGTCTGAAATTCCTTGTTATTGTCCAGACTCAGTTCTTTGACGACGCGGCGCAAAAGTGTTTCGCTATTGAGCAATTGAAGCTGTGTATTAAAATATGCCGGATCGGGATTTGCCATTCCGGTGCGGCGGTCGCTCGTGACCAAATCGGGATTTGACTGCTCCAGATCGACCTGCACCTGCGCTTTTGCCTGATAAATATTCGGGCGGCGAGCCATATAAATCGCCGTTAAAGTTGTGATCAAAACCGCCAAACCGATGACCAGCCAGAGGCGTTTGCGAATTGCCCGCCAATAATCCATTAACTGCATCCCTTCGGACGCATAAATCTCGCGGTAGGCTCCATAACCGCCATTGTTCGACGGAACTTGCGCGTCAAACGGACGTTCGAGTTCCACGCGCTCGGCGATCGGTTTTTGAATAATTTCACGACTCTCTTTCATTTTTTTTAACTTTAGGGAATTCTATAAAAAAGACTTGGCACACCGTTCTTTAATATTCCTGTAATACCTTTCAGAATTGCTTTGGTCGAATCTTCCGAAACAGCGACAATATCATTGGGTTCGAGAAACGGGTCTTGAATTTTTCGCTTTTCAATATCTTTCAGATTGAAAATGAGCTCGTCGCGGTCGGTACTTCCCGGTTTTTGTCTTAAAACTCTAACTTGAGTTTTCGCCGTCGGTTTTAAGCCTTCAGCCGAAACGATTGCCTGCGTCAGAGTAATTGGTTCGCCCATTTTCACCGAACCGACCTTATTCACATTCCCATAAATATAGATGACATCGGAATCTAAGACCGAGACAATGTCGCCCGGCTGCATCCACAGATTTTGTTTGCCTTCCAAAACGTCTTTGACCTTAAAGTTCATTAAAACCAAGTCATTTTCAATCACGCTGTCATCGCTTTCGACCTTACAAGCCGAAGAGCTTCCCGTTCGGGCAACGATCATCCGGCTCCCGGCTTCTTTATTCGGTCCGCCCGCAAATGAAATTAATTCGAGCAGACGTATGCGCCGGTTAATGTAGTAGGTTCCGGCTTTTTCGACCGCCCCGATCACACCGAATGATTGCGAAAGTTTTTCAACTGCGAAAACATTGACTTCGGGTTTTTTCAAAAAGGTTAAATATTCCTGCTCGATCTCTTTGGCAACTTCCGTTTCCGTCTTGCACACGGCAACGATCGGTTTTGCCGCTCTGAACAAAGTGATCGTGCCGTCAGGATTGACGCTCGTTTTTTGACTCAGTTCGGGATGCCGGAAAACCTGAATTTCAAGTTTATCCTGAAAACCGATGCGATAGCGCTCCTCTTCATTGTCGGCTTTAGAATTAGGGATAGCAATAGTTTGTGTTTTCGGGTCGGTTTTTAACGGGTCTGTCTGCCCGTATGAAACATCAAAACTAAACAAGACCGTTGTTAAAATTATAAGAAAAACTCGAACTGCTTTCATAAAATACAACTCCCAAAAATTATTTAACAACCAGGTTGGATTATTAATTTTTATGATTCTTTTTCACCGGGAAAAGTTTATCGTTTTTATTTCCTCACGGGATTTTAATGCGAAATAACTTGCAAGATAAAGATTTTAACAAATTTCTTTCAAAATCAACAATTACAAAGTTTCATTGATTTGAAAATTTAAATTTCCTTTCAATTAAGTTAAACTTTTGACACTCCGTAAGATTCAATCACAAAACCAATTTTAGCTATGCAAAATGCAACGCCGATGCTTCGGCAATATCTCGAAATTAAAAAACAATATCCCGGTACACTGCTTTTTTTCCGGCTCGGTGATTTTTACGAGCTATTTAATGAAGACGCGGTAACAGGTGCTCGCGAGCTCGAAATAACTTTGACCGCCCGCCATAAAGATTCGCCGAATCCCGTTCCGATGTGCGGCGTTCCGCATCATGCGGCGGCAAATTACATTGCGCGGCTGGTCAAGAAAGGTTACCGCGTGGCGATCTGCGAACAGACCGAAATTGCCGGAAAAGATATAAAGTTGGTCAAACGTGAGGTCGTCCGCGTGATCACACCGGGGACGGCGATCGACCCGCAACTCCTTGAAGCTAAAGAGTCTATCTATCTTGCGTCGGTTTGCGGTTCAGGCGAAAACTTCGGAATTGCCTTTCTCGAACTTTCAACCGGCGAGTTTTTTACGACCGAAATTTCGGGTAAAAATTCATGGGCAAAAGCGTGCTCCGACATCGAAAGCTTTGCGCCGCGCGAATTGCTCTTTCCCGAATCTCTGCAAAAATTGGTTGAAAGTTCATTCGGAAATTTCAGAAATCCGACGTTATCGGACGCGTCTAATGTTGTATCGATTTCCGCGCCGAATTCGGCTAAATTTTCGACTACCTTAACGGCGTTGGACGATTGGCTTTTTCACGCCGAGGATTGCGAAAATCTGCTCAGACATCAATTAAAGGTTCGTGAAATCACCGCCTTCGGACTTTCTGGCAAAAATGAAGCGATTCGCGCTTCGGGCGCGGTTTTGCGTTACGCGCTCGAAACGCAGAAAGCGTCCGCCGAACATATCTCGGAGATAAATCTGCTCGAAGCCAGCGATTTTATGGTTTTGGACGCGGTCACGCTCCGTAATCTCGAAATCATCGAATCGAAAGGCGAAAGCAGTAAGAAAAATCTTTTGAGCGTGATCGACGAAACCGTCACTGGAATGGGCGCAAGGCTTTTGCGTTCATGGCTTCTGCGCCCGTCTGTGAAACGTAGCGAGATTCAAACGCGTCTTTCAGCTGTTTCGGAATTAACCGATTCGATGCTTCGCGACAAAATCCGTTTTCTCTTAAAGGAAGTTGCCGATTTGGAAAGACTCGTCGGCAGATTGAATCTCGGCACGGCAACGCCGCGGGATCTGATCGCCCTCTGCCGCTCCCTTTCACAAACCCCGAACATCAATTCTTCGTTATCGGACGCGCAAAGCCTTTTGATTCAGGTTTTGTCCGAAAACATCTTTGAATTGCCCGAAATCCGCAGTTTGATCTCGCGCTCGATTTCGGACGAGCCGCCTTTAAATTTCAATGACGGCGGAATCATTCGCGACGGTTTCAACGAAGAACTCGACGAACTGCGGGAAATCTCTCATTCGGCAAAGCAGATCATTGCCGCGTTTGAAGAAGAGGAACGCCGCAGAACTAATATCTCGAACTTGAAGATCAAATTTAATAATGTTTTCGGTTATTTTATCGAAATTTCCAAAGGCAATGTTTCACGCGTTCCCGACGATTACGAACGCCGTCAGACTTTAACTAATGCCGAACGCTACACTACGCCGCAGCTTAAGGAATGGGAGACAAAAGTTCTCGGCGCGGAAGAGCGAATCGTCGCGCTTGAAACCGAGATTTTTCAGAATGTCCGCGCTACGGTGCGTGAAGAAACTCAAAAACTTCAATCGACCGCCCGCGCTTTGGCGACTTTGGATGCGCTTTCTTCGCTTGCCGAAACCGCGGCGCGCCGAAATTACGTCTGCCCGACCCTGCACGACGGCGACGAGATCGAAGTTAAAAACGGAAGACATCCGATTGTCGAAGCGTTTTTGCATGAAGATTTTATACCGAACGATTTGTATCTGAACAATTCGACCGACCGTTTGCTGATCATTACGGGACCGAATATGGGCGGAAAATCGACGATTCTGCGGCAAATCGCGCTGATTCAGATTCTCGCGCAGATCGGTTCGTTCGTTCCGGCAAATTCGGCGCGCCTTCCGATCATCGACCGCGTTTGGACACGCGTCGGCGCGTCGGACGACCTATCTTCGGGACGTTCGACCTTTATGGTCGAAATGACCGAAACCGCCGCGATTCTGCATAACGCAACACCCCGCTCGCTCGTGATTCTGGACGAGATCGGGCGCGGAACCTCGACATTCGACGGGCTTTCGATCGCCTGGGCGGTTGCGGAATATATCCATAATTCGCCCGAACATTCGGCGAAAACTTTGTTTGCGACGCATTATCACGAACTCACGGAACTCGCCGAGAATCTTCCGGGCGCAAAAAATTATCAGGTTCTGGCGACTGAAAAAGACGGCGATGTCGTGTTTTTGCACAAATTACAAAAGGGTAAAGCTTCGAAATCCTACGGCATCGCGGTTGCCAAACTCGCCGGATTACCGCAAAAAGTCATCGAACGCGCAAAGAGTGTTCTGACAAAGCTCGAAAAATACGAGCTCGCGATTTTTTCCGAAGGAAAATCCGAACATAACGGAATGGAAAAAGCCGTTGACCGCGCCAAACAAAGCAAAATGGCTTCGCAGTTTTCGCTTTTTGCGATCTCGAATGAAAACGTAATTGATGAGATAAGAGAGTTTGACGTGGAAAAAATGTCGGATGACGAAGCAAGGAAATTTCTCTTTGAGATGAAAAAGAAGATCGTTTAAATAATTAAAGAAATTAGCCGCGGATAAATGCGGATTTCACGGATTAAATCAGATATAAAATTCGTGAAATCCACATTTATCCGCGGCTAAATATAAATTATTTTGCTCTGACGCTTAGAGACCCTTCGCGGCGATGAATTTGACCAGATCGCGCACGCGGCACGAGTAGCCCCATTCATTGTCATACCACGAAAGAATCTTGATACAGGTTCCGCCGATGACCTTTGTGTTTTCCGCATCAACGATCGACGAATTCGAGTTTCCGCGAAAATCGATCGAAACGAGCGGTTCTTCCGAAAATGCAAGAATTCCTTTTAACTCGCCGTTGGCGGCTTCCTTCAAGACGGCATTCACCTCTTCGGTCGAAGTTTCTTTTTCGACGTTCATCACCACATCAACGAGCGAAACATTCGGTGTCGGAACACGCACGGAAATTCCGTCGAATTTTCCTTTTAATTCGGGAATCACGAGCGCGACCGCTTTTGCCGCACCGGTCGAGGTCGGAATCATCGAAAGCGCGGCGGCGCGGGCGCGGCGCAAATCTTTATGCGGCAAATCGAGCAATTGCTGGTCGTTCGTATACGAGTGGATCGTGTTCATCAAAGCGTTCTTGATGCCGAATTTTTCGTGAATTACTTTCGCTACCGGCGCCAGACAATTCGTCGTACACGAAGCGTTTGAAATGATCTTGTGGTTTGCCGCGTCATACATTCCTTCGTTCACGCCCAAAACGATTGTTACGTCTTCGCCTTTTGCCGGAGCCGAAATGATGACTTTTTTGACCGAACCGCGCAGGTGTTTGCCCGCGTCTTCGGCTTTTGTAAAACGTCCGGTCGATTCAATGACGATCTCTGCGCCGACCGATTCCCAATCGATCAATGCCGGGTCTTTTTCGCTGAAAACTTTGAAACTGTCATTATCAACTTTGATCATATCGCCGTCCGCCGAAATATCGTTGTCGAGATTGCCCATGATCGAATCGTATTTCAAAAGATGTGCCAGCGTTTTTGTGTCGGTTAGATCGTTAACCGCTACAAAATCAATATCTTTGTCACCCAAACAAGTCCGCAGAACATTGCGCCCGATGCGTCCGAAACCATTAATACCGACTTTAATTGCCATTGTTTAAATATTTCTCCTGATTTAATAAAATGTCTCAAAAGTTTGAATTTAACTTAATTCTGAGCAAAGTTCAAAGATTCCCATTAAAATCATTTTTTTGAAACAAACGCAAAATTAGTGTCGTAGTAACCGATTGAGTTTCTAAGCGTTTTACTAAAAATAAATATCAAAACTCGGAGCAACTTTTATAATGAAATCATTGCGCTTTTATGCCTTAATTTTTATACTTTCCGTTTCGCTTTACGGATTGAATGCGGTTGACGCATTCGCCCAGGTTCAAACGTCAACACCGCAGATTGCCAGGAATGAGGGCGATATTCGAACAAATCTTGTCAGGGAAGAAAATTCTCCGAAAACGGAAGAAAATCAGCCGTCAGTTAATTTTTCAAACCGAACGACAGCTCCGAAGTTATCGAGAACCGGTGTTCAAAATTCGCAAACGATCCCTTTAACTCTGAGCGAAGCGATCCGCAAGGCTCTCGAAAACAATAACGACATCGAAGTTGCCAAAAACGATGTCCGCATTGCGGAATCGAATCTTCGTTCGCTGCTCGGATTTTACGATCCGGTTTTTACGCTTTCGCCGAATCTCGACCGGAGCTCGACGACCGGGCAGGGCGCCACCACTGATTTTCGCCTTAACGGTGATTTCTCACAGCAAGTTAAACAGGGCGGCGGAAATTACAGAGTTTTTCTCAACAACAGCCGCACGGAAAACCGTTTTGCCCAGCAGCAGGTTACGTCCGGTTCATCAACCTCGGGCGGCGCGGTTTTTTCGTCGAGCCTGGGCGTCACTTTTACCCAGCCGCTCTGGCGAAATCTGAAAACCGATTCGACCCGCCGTCAGATCAAAATTCAGCGCAAACGCGTTTCGCAATCCGATGCAGACTTTCGCCGACAGGCAATTCTCGTGATTTCACAGGTTCAAGCGGCTTACTGGGATTTGGTTTTTTCTTTGAGAAATCAGCAAAATCAGGTGGCAAACGTCAATCTAAGCCGCGAAAATCTGCGCCAGATCGAAGCAAAGATCAAAGCCGGAAGTGCCGCGCCGCTCGAAAAAGCCGAGGTTCTGACCGAACTTGCAACGCGTGAAGGCGAACTTTTAACCGCGACGCAGCAGGTTTCGACTTCCGAAAACCGCTTGAAACAGTTGTTTTTACGCGACCCGAATGCGACCGAATGGCTGATGCAGATCGTGCCGACCGACGCGCCCGTTTTCAGCGACGATCCCGTTGACCTCGATGCCGCGATGAAGGATGCGATGGAATTTCGTCCCGAATTGAGCCGTTTGAAGCTTGAAAAAGAAGTTAACAAAATCGACCTTGATTTTTACAAAAATCAAACAAAACCGAAAGTTGATCTGGTTTCGACCTTTTCGCTCGACGGTTTATCGCTCGGCAATGTCAGCACGAATTCATTTCAATCACCGGTGCTTTTCCCGGAACCGGTCGGTCAGGAAACAAGCGCGAGTACTTATTTTTACAACCTGATTTGCCGAAGCACGATTACCCCGCCGCCGAATTGTACAAATATTCCGGTGGTCACTTTTCCCGGAACGGCAAGCTACTTAAAAGGCGGTTTTAATCGTTCACTGGCGAATCTGTTCCGTTCGGATTCTCCGAATTTTACGGTCGGCGTCACATTTTCTTTCCCTTTGCGAAATCAAACCGCGAAAGCCGATCTGGCAACCGCCAGACTTCAAACCGAAAGAATCGACGCGCAAACCCGTTCGCAGGAACAAGCCGTCGTCGCCGAAGTTCGTAACGCCGTGCAAGCCGTCGAAACAGCGCGTCAAAGAATTGCCACTTCCAAAACGGCGCGTGAGAACGCCGAGATTCAGCTTGAAGGCGAACGCAAGAAATTTGAAGTCGGACGCTCGACGACCTTTTTTCTTTTCCAACGCGAAAACGCTCTGACCAATGCCCGAAACGCTGAAATTCGTGCCGAAACCGATTACAACAAAGCACTTTCGGAATTGCAGAGAGTTACTTCGACAACCTTCCGGATGAACAATATTCAGGTTGATTCACCGATGACCGATCAGTAATAAATTTTCAGGTAAAAGGTAAAAGATAAAAGGTCAAACTCATCGATGAGTTTGACCTTTTATCTTTTACCTTTTACCTTTTACTTTGTGAAAATATCGGTCGCCCTTATCGTTTTTAACGAAGAAGAAAATATCCGGGAAGTCTGCGAAACCGTGTCGTGGGCGGATGAAATCGTCATTGTTGATTCCAATTCGACCGATAAAACCGCCGAAATCGCCAGAAAATATACCGACAAAGTTTTCAATCACGAATTTCGCGGCTACAAAGACAAACACGAATTTGCCGATGCGCAAACCACGGGCGATTGGATTTTTTGGATCGACGCCGACGAAAGAGTGACGCCCGAGCTTCGCCAAGCCATCGAAGATTTAAGAAAGCGCAACCCGCAAAATTTGCCTGAAGGTTTCCGGATCGCCCGGAAAACGTGGTATCTCGACCGTTGGATCAAACATTCCGGCTGGTATCCCGATTATCAAATGCGTCTTTACCGTAAATCCGCAAGCTTCTGGGACGGCGTTTCGCCGCACGAAACAGCGCGGGTCAAAGGCAAAATCGAAGTTCTGGGCGGTGAATTACTGCATTACACCAAAAGAAATCTAAGCGAGCATCACCGCGTTGCCGATTCATACACCAGTCTGGCGGCGGATTATCATTTCAAAAACGGCAGAAAGGTTGGTGCGACAGGTTTATTTTTTTACCCGGTTGCTGCATTTTTTCGGACATTTATTTTCAAGCACGGTTTTCTTGACGGCATTCCGGGTTTGATTATCGCGATGCAGACGGCTTACAGTGTATTTCTCAAATACGCAAAAATTTGGGAGCTCAACAACATTAAAGAATGAAAACAGTTATACTTTGCGGCGGGCGCGGAACGCGGCTCGGCGAACACGGAGCAAGCGTGCCGAAAGCCTTGATCGAGATCGGCGGACAGCCCGTGATCTGGCATTTGCTGAAAATCTATTCGCACCACGGGTTTGACGATTTTGTTTTATGTCTCGGATATCTCGGCGAGAAAATAAAGCGTTTTTTCGTTGAACAGCAATGGTTGAGTGCGGATTTTACGCTTGAGAAAAATTCGGATCAGCCTTTATTGATAAACAATGAAACGCTTGAAAACCGGCGGATCACTTTTGCCGAAACCGGACTCGAAACCAATACCGGCGGGCGTTTGAAACAGGTTCAGAAATATCTCGCGGACGAAGAAATGTTTTTCGTCACATACGGCGACGGTTTGGCAAACGTCGATCTCAACGAATTGGTCGAATTTCACAGATCGCACGGACGCGTTGCGACGCTGACGGCTGTGCATCCGCATTCGAATTTCGGCATAATGAAGCTCGACGACAAAAATTTCGTCACCGAGTTTCAGGAAAAACCCGTGATGCGCGAATGGATCAACGGCGGATTTTTTGTTTTCAACCGCGAGATCTTCGATTATCTGGACGAAAATTCGGTTCTCGAACGCGAACCGCTCGAACGTCTGGCACGTGAAAATCAATTGGTCGCGTTTCCGCACACGGGTTTTTGGAAATGTGTCGATACTTTTAAGGACAATTTGGAATTTAATCAGCTTTGGAATGAAGGCAAAGCCGATTGGAAAGTTTGGTAATTAGATTTGGGATTTGGGAATTCGGATTTGGGATTTGCTATCGCGTTAATAAATACAATTCTTTAACGAAATATTTTGAACAAAGAATTGACTCGAAAATAAACGCAATTGTTCAAAGCAAAGCCAATCCGCGATCCGAATTCCCAAATCCGCAATCGAAATTATGTTTTGGAAAAACCGCACGGCTTTTGTTACGGGCGCGACCGGATTCGTCGGCGCGCATATTGTACGTTTTCTCGTCGAAAAAGGCGCGAAAGTAGTTTGTCTTCAGCGCGATTCGGTTCGCGCCAATTCGCTTGACGTTTTCGACCTGCGGCGGCGTGTGACGGTTATTCAGGGCGCGGTCGAAGATTACGATTTGATGGCGCGGATTCTTAACGAATACGAAATTGAATCGGTTTTTCATCTCGCGGCGCAGGCACTCGTCGGTGCGGCAAACCGTTCGCCGCTTTCGACCTTTGAATCGAATATCCGCGGTACATATTGCCTGCTCGAAGCCTGCCGCGTGAGCGAAACGGTCAAGCGAATCGTTGTCGCATCGAGCGATAAAGCCTACGGTTCGCATAAACAGTTGCCTTATCAGGAAGATTTCGCTTTGCAGGGAAGGTTTCCGTACGACGTTTCCAAAACCTGTACCGACCTGATCGCGCAGTCTTTTGCACACACATACGATCTGCCGGTTGCCGTGACGCGCTCGGCAAACATCTACGGTCCGGGCGATATGAACCTGTCGCGGATCATTCCCGGAACGATAATTTCCGTCCTGCAAAATGAACGTCCGATCATTCGCTCGGACGGTTCGCCGGTTCGTGATTTTATTTTTGCCGACGACATTGCCGATGCCTATCTTCTGCTCGCCGAAAAAATTGATGAAGCCAAAGGCGAGGCATTTAATTTCGGCTCGGGCGAACCCGTTCAAATGCTCGAGCTCGTTTCAAAAGTTGTCAAATTGATGGGTAAGGAAAACGAACTCGAACCGCACGTGATGCTCAAAACGAAGATC
>DATLOR010000328.1:0-10086 GCA_035536135.1 Pyrinomonadaceae bacterium
TTACGAGTTTCCCGAGACGATCGTCAACGAACTCGGTCCCGGACGCAAGAAAGGCGAGGAATTGACCCAGCATCACTGGGATATTGCCTGCTCGGCGCAGAAAGTTCTCGAAGACACGGCGATCTATCTGGTCAAACAGATCAAAGAGATGACGGGCGAAGAAAATCTCTGTATGGCGGGCGGCGTGGCGTTTAATTCGGTGATGAACGGGCGCATTTTTCACGAAACGCCGTTTAAGAATTTCTACGTTCAGCCGGCGGCGGGCGACGCGGGATGCAGTCTCGGCGCGGCTTACTACGTTTGGCATCAGATTTTGGACAATCCGCGCAAATACGTGATGAACAACGCGTATTGGGGACCGAAATTTACCAACGAAGAATGTCAGAAAGCATTGGACGCGGCGGGCTTGAAATACGAAACTCTGCCGGATGAAGAATTACTTCCGAAACTGGCGAAAATGATTTCCGAAGGCGCGATCATCGGTTGGTTTAACGGTCGCAGCGAATGGGGACCGCGGGCACTCGGCGCGAGAAGTTTTCTGGCTGACCCGCGCCGCGCCGATATGCGCGAAATTTTGAACGACAAGGTCAAACTGCGCGAATGGTTTCGCCCGCTCGCGCCTTCGATGCTCGAAGAATACGGCAAAGAAATTTTCGGCGTCGAGCATCACGACCCGTTTATGATCACGGTCATCCAGGTCGCCGAAGAATGGAAGAAACGCATTCCGGCGGTCGTCCACGTGGACGGCACGGCGCGTCCGCAGATGGTCAACAAGGAAGTCAATCCGCGCTACTGGAATTTGATCAACGAATTCCGAAAGCTGACGGGCATTCCGCTTCTTTTGAACACGTCGTTCAATATTCAGGAGCCGATCGTTTGCACGCCGGAAAATGCGATCAACACTTACAATAACGCAAATTTCGACGCGCTTGTGTTGGAAAATAATTTAGTGATTAATGATCGGTAATCTGAAGTAATGGATAAAATAATCGCAATTTTTGCTTTTCTGACAGCCTTTGTGGTGATGATCGCCGGTTTTCCCGATGGGATCGTTGCCGTTCTTTTAACGGCGGTTGTTTCATTATTAGTTATCGTTCTGATCCGGCAAAATACGGATGAAAGCCGTTTCCTGATCCAGCTTTTTTTAGTCGGACTGGTGCTCAGAATGCTTTTCGGCGTATTTCTTCACGCCTTCAATTTACGCGATTTTTTCGGTGCTGACGCAAAGACTTATGATTGGCTCGGGCAAACGATCGTCGATGTTTGGTTTGGAATCGTTCCGGCAAACGATCCGGTCGCTCAAAAAGCAATCAGCGCGGGCACGCCGGGTTGGGGAATGAACTACCTGACGGCGATTATTTATTTATTTACGGGACGTAATATTTTAGCCGCGCAATCTTTTTGCGCAGTGGTCGGTGCGTCAACGGCACCGATGGTTTATATTTGCGCGAAAAAGATCTTTCATAATAACCAGGTCGGTAAAATTGCCGCTTTGATGGTCGCGCTGTTTCCGGCTTTTATCATCTGGTCGGGGCAATTGCTCAAGGACGGATTGATAATTTTCCTGCTCGTGCTCGCGATGACGATGGTCCTGCAGCTCCAGGAAAAGTTTAATTATTTCGCGGTCATCTTTCTGATTTTCTCGCTTTTCGGTATCCTCAGCCTGAGATTTTACATATTTTATATGGTCGCGATTTCGGTTGCCGGAAGTTTTATCATCGGGCAGAGCGGCTCGGTCAAATCCATCGCCAGAGGTTTTATCCTGTTAATTATAATGGGGGTTGCCCTGATGTATCTGGGCGTTCTGCGGACGGCGAGCGACAACTTTGAAAAATGGGGAAGTCTCGAAAGTGTTCAGCGCAGCCGATCGGATCTGGCAAAGTCGGCGGATTCGGGCTTCGGCGGCGATGTCGACGTTTCAACGACCGAAGGCGCGATTACCGTTATTCCACTGGGTTTTACATATTTGATGCTTGCTCCTTTTCCGTGGCAGCTCGGCAGTTTGCGGCAAGCCATTACGATTCCCGAAATGATCGTCTGGTGGTGTTCGATTCCGCTGATGTTTATGGGACTTATTTATACCATCAAAAACCGTTTGCGGAACGCGATCGCGATTTTAATTTTTACATTGATGCTGACGCTTGCCTATTCGATCTTTCAGGGAAATGTCGGCACGGCATATCGTCAGCGCACGCAGATTCAGGTGTTTTTGTTTATCTTCGTCGCGGTCGGCTGGACGCTGCGGAAGGAAAAAAAGGAAAATCGAAAAGCCGTCAGTGCGGCGAAACGCGAGCGTTTGGAAAAACATCTAAGAGACAAGAGAGAATCGGATAAATAAATGTGTGGAATAGTCGGATTTGTAAATTCAAACTCACGCGCCGCAAATCGTGAACTTCTGGAAGGGATGAACGCCTGTATCGTTCATCGCGGACCGGATGAAGACGGTTTTTTCGTGCACGAAAATGTCGCGCTCGCGATGCGCCGTCTCGCGATCATTGATCTCAAGGGCGGACAACAGCCGATCTTTAATCAGGACAAAACTTCGGTCATCGTTTTTAACGGCGAGATCTATAATTTTCAAACGCTGCGCGCCGATCTGATCGAGCAGGGCGATAAATTTTCGACGAGCTGCGACACCGAGGTGATCCTGCATCTTTACGACCGTTACGGCGCCGATTGCGTAAATTACCTGCGGGGAATGTTTGCGTTTGCGATCTGGGATTTTCGCGATCGATCGCTTTTTATCGCCCGCGATCGCCTCGGCAAAAAACCGCTTCTTTATTCGCACCAGGAAAACGGCGATCTGATTTTCGGCTCGGAATTTACCGCGCTTTTGTCGCATCCGGCAATCGGGCGCGAAGTCGATTACGAGGCGATCGACAGCTATCTTTCATATCTTTGCGTGCCCGCGCCGCTGACGGCTTTCAAACAGATCCGCAAGCTCGAACCCGCGCACTGGCTGCGCTGGAAAGACGGGCGCATTGAAACAAAACGCTACTGGTCGCCCGATTTCTCAAAAAAGCTAAAAATAACGGAAGAGGAAGCGATCGAAGAAACGACGCGGATTTTGCGCGAAGCCACGAAACTTCGGCTGATCTCCGAAGTTCCGCTCGGCGCATTTCTGTCGGGCGGCGTCGATTCTTCGGTCGTCGTCGCGCTGATGGCGGAGGCGAGCTCGAACGCGGTTAAAACCTTCTCGATCGGCTTTGAAGAACAGGATTACAGCGAGCTTAAATACGCCAAACGAGTTGCCGAATATCTCGGGGCGGAATACAACGAATTTATCGTGCGCCCGAACGCGCTCGAAGTTTTGCCGACACTCGTCGAACATTACGGCGAGCCTTACGCCGATCCGTCGGCGATTCCGACCTATTACGTTTCAAAGGAAACGCGCAAATATGTGACCGTTGCGCTCAACGGCGACGGCGGCGACGAAAGTTTTGTCGGCTACGAACGCCACGTCGCGATGAAGTTTGCCGAAACCTATCACAAATTGCCGCGCGCGATGCGGAAATATCTGATCGAGCCGTCGATCACGGCGATTCCGTCTTCGACCAATTTCCGCAGTCGTTTCGTCCGTTTTCAAAGATTTCTGCGCGCCGCTTCGATGGCGAAGGACGAGCGTTATTTCTTGTGGCTGAGCACATTTGACGGCGAGGCAAAAAATGAGCTTTACAGCGCGGATTTGAAAGCGCGCACGGCGAACTCGAAACCGCTCGAATATTTTTCCAAATATATCTCTAACTCCAACGGCAAAGGCATTATCGATACCGTTCTTTTGACGGATCTGATGAATTATCTGCCGAACGATCTGCTGGTCAAGGTCGATATCGCTTCGATGGCAAATTCGCTCGAAGCGCGCTCTCCCTTTCTCGACCATAAAGTTGTCGAATTTGCCGCTTCCTTGCCCGAAAATATCAAACAACAGGGAAAAGATACGAAATCGCTTTTGAAAAAAGTCGCGGCGCGGCTCGTTCCGAAAGAGGTTATCTACCGCCCGAAAATGGGTTTCGGCGTGCCGCTCAAATACTGGCTCGGCAACGAATTGCAAGCTTTTACGCGCGAAGTTTTATTGTCGGAAAAAGCGAAAAAACGCGGCTTGTTCGACGCGAAAACGGTTGAAAGACTGATCGACGAACAAAAGCGCGACACGAAGGATAATTCGTGGAAGATCTGGACGCTTTTGATGCTCGAACTTTGGTTTCAGAGATTTATTGATTAGATGAAAACTGTAATTCTGACGGGAAACCAGGGCAATCAAAGAGCTTTGTGCCATAAGATCGCGGCAGTCAGCGAGCTTGCGGCGATTGTCGTGTCGGAAAATATTCCGCGCAAAAAACCGTCTTTGACCAAACAGGCGCGCTCCTTTTTAAATCGCGTCGGCAACCGTTTAGCGGGACACGAGTTTGTCGAAACGTGGCTGAAAATGCTCCGCGAATACGACGCGCAGTTTCCGTCGTTCCCGGACGTTCCGCTGATTTATGTCAAGAACGTCAACGATGCGGCGACGATCGAAACTTTGGAAAAACACGCGCCCGGTTTGACGATCGTTTCGGGAACGAATCTGGTCGGCAAAAAAGTTGTCGGCGCGTCGGAAAAGATCGTCAATCTGCACACCGGAATTTCGCCTTATGTTAAAGGCGGACCGAACTGCACGAATTGGTGTCTGGCGAAAAACTGGTTTCACCTGATCGGCAATACAGTGATGTGGCTTGATCTCGGAATCGATACGGGAAAGCTCATCGCGACCGAACAAACGCCGCTTTCGGGCAGTGAAACGCTTTTTGAACTGCATTTGAAAGTGATGGATCACGCGCACGATCTGTATGTTCGCGCCATCCGTCAAATCGCCGAAGGAAAAGAAGTTCCGCGCGTTCCGCAGGGCGAGATCGCGGAAGGCACGACATTTTATACCGCCGATTGGAACGCGGCGGCGCAGCGCAGCGCGCTGAAAAATTACGCGGCGAATTATAAAAATTACTTTGCCGATACGGAAAAACATCGAAGAGATTCGGCGCAAATTAAACTCGTCGCTTTGGATCAATGAAAGAGCATCTCAAAACAGGCTATTATTTTTTGCAGAAGATCCTGCGCAAAGACGCGGGTCTTCTGCAAAAAATCCGCCGCGAGCGTTTGGTCACGGTTTTAAATCTGCATCAAATTTCGCCGCACGAAAATCCCTTCTGGTCACCGCTCAAGCCCGAAATTTTCGACGATCTGCTTTTCTTTCTCAAAGAAACTTTCGAGGTCGTTCCGTTTCGTGAGATCGAAGAAACAAAGAGCGAAAAACCGCTTGCGGTGCTTTCTTTCGACGACGGTTATTACAATTTTTACGAGTTTGCCGCGCCGCTTTTGAAAAAACACGGGCTTTCGGCAAATATGAACATCATTCCGTCGTGCGTCGAATCGGGCGAGCCGATGTGGAACATCAAACTTTACGATTTTCTAAATTCCGCGCCGAAAAAATTGATCGACGAGATCGCTCTGCCAGGTTTTGAAGCGCGCCTGACGGGCGAAAGTTTTGCCGCCAAGGTTCAATACGGGCTGAAGATCAGCCGTTTTTTGAAAAATCGCCCGCGCCTTGAACGCGAAGAATTATGGCGTCAGATCGAGGAGCTGATCAATAATTCCGATTCGCCGCAAACGCGGATGATGAACCGCGAAGAGATCAAGGAAATCGCCGAGCTGCACGAAATCGGCGTACATTCTTTTTCGCACGAATCGATGGAATTCGAGACGGACGCATTTTTTGAAGCCGACTTTGAAAAATGCGCGGACTACTTTAAAGATAATTTAGGATTGCCGCTCGAGATCTATGCGTTTCCGAACGGAAGTTACCGCGCCGAGCAAATTACGGCTTTGCAGAAGAAGGGAATCAAGCATGTTCTGCTGGTCGGCGAAGATTACGCCAGCCGGGAAGAAAACGTTTTTCCGCGATTTACGATCTACGGTTCTTCAAAGCTCGAAACCAGATTTCAGGCACTGGGATTTAACAGAAAAAATGCTGATCAACGCGCGAATCGAGCACGGTAAATTTATAAAAAATTAGCCGCGAATTACACAAATAACACGAATTAAAAATTAAAATAATTCGTGTTATTTGTGTAATTCGCGGCTAAAAATTCTTACTGGTCGTAAAGCGCAAGTCCCAAACCGAACTTTGCGGCGGCTCTTCGGAGAGCCATAGATTCGGCATTAGAGCTGGAATCCCCGTACGCATCGAGCGTTTCATCCTCCTGTCCGGTTGCTTCGCGGTAAATAATTCCTTCGAGCGACGGGATCGAAAGCCGGATCGTGAGGATCAATTTTCCGCCGATCGAATCGATCGAACGGATTTCATAACACCAGCCCGGTGCGAAATGGTCGAGATATTTGACGGCATCATGCCACGCCAGATAGACAATTTCCTTGCCGCCCTGCCGCCGTTTGCGCAAGTGTTTCTGGGCGATCGGTTTTGATAAATCCTTGACGATCTCGCGGATCGAGCGGATCTCGCTTTTCGATTCGACGGTTTGATTTTCGGTTGTTTCGAGTTCAGCTGTAGTTGCCTGAGTTGCCATAGATTTTCTTCTCCAAATTCTTCAAAATTTGTTTCATCTGTGAAACATTAACAAAAAAAATAGTTCAAATCAAACAAACAGAGCGATAATTTTTGCGATTTACCGCAAACCTTCGAGAGTTTCCTTGAGGTGCGTGTAATGGCGGGCGATAGTTTGCAGGTCGGAATCCGCGCCGACAGTTCTTTCTGCCAAGCCGTATAAAAGCCGCGTTTGCGTTTCGAGAAGCTCGTGGCGTTCGGCTCGTTCAACTTCGACGGTAAAATTCTGATTGGCTTTGCCCAAAACTTCCATCGCGGTCAGCAGGCGCAAAATGACCGCGACATTTCCGCTCGCGTTCTGCCGGATCTGATTAAAGGCAAGGTCGAAATAATCCTCAAAACGCTGCTCGTTGACGACCAGCCTTAATTCGCCTTCGCAAAAATAAAGCGGCGGACGCGACGGGCGCACGGCGAGTGAGATCAGGATCGCCGTCAGATAATCAATCGACGAAAGCGCGGTGGTCGTGTCGTTGACCGCGGGCGAGAGGGCTTTCAGGGCAATGTCCACGATCTGCCGCAAACCGAACGCGACATCGCCTTCAACGGTGCGGAAATTTCCGATGTCGTAGGCTTTGTTGAATTCGGCAATTAATTTTTCATCCGGCTCGAAATTTTCGTCACGCGGCGAGATCTGCAAAAGCGGCAAACTCTTGATCGTGAATTCACCGACGCGCCGCCGCATCCGGACGACCAGATCAAAACGCTTTGCGAGATCGGAAAGCGCGTTCGTGTCGGCATTTTGAAGATAGCCGGTTTCGGCGGAAGGAATTTTTATCCATTTTCGCGCGGAAAGCTCTTCGAGAATCTGCGCGTCAAATTGTTTCGGGTCGTATTGATGCGCGTAATTTTCTTCGATCTCGGCGATCGTTTCGTCGGCAATTGTTGAAATAATGCTGGTTGCCTGAATCCCTGTGGCGACGTGATGGATAAAATAGATCAGAAAACCGATGCCCGAAAGACCGCAAACGACACCGAACGCGACGGCGATCGAGGGAACAAAGCTCGTGCCGCCATCCGCGCTGCTATCACGAATCGTCCGCAAAACGACGATGCAGTAAGCAAAAATCCCGACGAATGCGCCCAAAACGACCTGATTGCCCGTGTCGCGCATAAAATTGCGCAGAATACGCGGCGAAAACTGGGTCGAAGCCAATGTTAAAGCAACGATCGTGATCGAAAAAACCGTTCCGGCAACCGTGATCATCGAACCCGCGACGACCGCAAGCATATCGCGTGCGCCCGACGGCTGAACATCGAGAAAATGCGGAAAATAGCCGCGACTGCCCGCATAATAATCGACCGCGACGAGCAGAAGCCCGAGCAAACCGCCGAGAATTGCGAGCAATGCCGGGATAAACCACAGGGTTGCGGTTAATTGATTCCAAAAATTTCGCGTTTTAGTCATTTCAATTTGGGATTTCGGATTTGGGATTTCGGATTGGTTCGTTTATCGGGCAAATTGGTTTTCATTTGACGCTTTAGCTGAAAAACTTTTGAATAATACGCGAGCTTCTTAACGCGTCAGCAATCCGCAATCCGCAATCCGCAATCCTAAATCTCAAATCAAACTGTTACGGCTTCGCGGTACTCGCCCCAGACTTTGCGTAATTTGTGCGAGATTTCGCCGACGGTCACGTAATTTTCGACGCAGTTCAAAATATGCGGCAAAAGATTTTCCGTGCCCTGTGCGGCTTCGGATAATTTAGCGAGCGCAGTTTCCGCGCGTTCGGCGTCGCGTCTGGCGCGCACCGACCGGACGCGTTCGATCTGGTCGCGTTCGATCTGCGCGTCGACTCTGAGGATCGGAATCCTGGTATCTTCTGCGATTTGAAATTTGTTGACCCCGACGACCGTGGCGTCGCCGGTTTCGACGGCGCGTTGGTAAACGTAAGCGGCTTCCTGAATTTCGCGCTGCGGGTAGCCGCTCTCGATCGCCTTGAGCATTCCGCCCATCGCATCGATTTTCGTGATGTATTCAACCGCTCTGGCTTCGAGCTGGTTGGTCAATTCCTCGATCGCGTAGCTTCCCGCAAGCGCGTCAACAATGTCCGCGACGCCCGATTCATGCGCGATCACCTGCTGCGTCCGAAGCGCGATCCGCGCCGCCGTTTCGGTCGGCAAACTCAAAGCTTCATCCATCGAATTCGTGTGCAGGCTTTGCGTTCCGCCCAAAACGGCGGCGAGCGCCTGAATCGTCGTCCGCACGATATTGACCTCGGGCTGCTGCGCCGTGAGGGTCGAGCCCGCCGTCTGCGTGTGAAAACGAAGCATCAAAGATTTCGGATCGCGTGCGCCGAATCTTTCCTTCATAATTTTCGCCCAAAGACGGCGAGCGGCGCGGAATTTGGCGACTTCTTCGAGTAAATTTAAGTGTGAATTAAAGAAAAACGAGAGACGCGGCGCAAAATCGTCAACCTTTAAACCAACCGAAATCGCCGCTTCGACATAAGCGATGCCGTCCGCCAAAGTAAAAGCGATTTCCTGCGCGGCGGTCGAACCGGCTTCACGGATGTGATAACCCGAGATCGAGATCGTGTTCCAGTTCGGCACTTCCGCGGCGCAAAAAGCAAATGTGTCGGTAATCAGCCGCATCGAAGGCTTGGGCGGAAAAATATAAGTGCCGCGCGCGATGTATTCCTTCAAAATATCGTTCTGGATCGTCCCGTTGACTTTATCGAACGCGACATTCTGCTTTCGCGCAACCGCCAGGTAAAGACACAAAAGCGTCGAAGCCGTCGCGTTAATGGTCATCGAAGTCGAAACCGTATCGAGCGGAATCCCGTCGAGCAGCGCGAGCATATCTTCGAGCGAATCGATCGCCACGCCGACCTTGCCGACCTCGCCCGCCGCCAGGCTGTCATCCGAATCAAGCCCGATCTGCGTCGGCAGATCGAACGCGACCGAGAGTCCGGTAGTCCCTTGCGAAAGCAAATACTTATACCGCGCATTCGATTCTTCGGCAGTCGCAAACCCCGCATACTGGCGCATCGTCCAAAAACGCCCGCGATACATATTCCGCCTGACGCCGCGCGTGTACGGAAACTCGCCCGCCTCGCCGATCTCTCTCTCAAAATCTATGTGTGAATTATCCGGATTAAAATCATTGGGCAATTCAATGCCCGAAGAAGTCTCAAATCTCTCGCGTCTTTCAGCCATAACAGCGAACAGATTAGCATATTTACCGTGCAAACTCATGCCGATCGATTTTCCTTAATAACCCTACTTTGATTTGCCGGAAATACAAAAAATTTTGATCTTTTGCTTTTATCCGAAAGTGTCTCAAAAGTCATACCTTTTTGGGATTTTAGTTTTGAGACGGCTTTTGAGACAATTTTGAAAAAAAGCGGAATTGCCTGAAAGGGTTTATGTATATTGATAACAACGGCTTAGATTGTCTCAAAAACGGTACTTTTGAGACACTTTTTAACCGTTCCAAAAAGGGGCGTTTTTGAGACAACTTAAAAAAGCTCTTATCTTAGTTTTTGGTA
>DATLOR010000329.1:0-19781 GCA_035536135.1 Pyrinomonadaceae bacterium
CGAACTGTTCGCGTGCCGATTCTATTTTCCCCGCGTTGGCGCCTTTCTTTTCGGTCGCTTTTTCTCCTAAAAACGCGCGGTTCTTGATGATCAGCAAACTTTGTCCGAGTCCGTCGTGGAGCTCGGCGGCAATTCGTTTGCGGTCATTTTCCTGGACTTCGATAAGTTGGCGCGAAAAAGCCTCCTGCATTGCTTTTTCCTGTTCCAACTGCGCAAGGCGGCGATAATAAAGCAGAAATATCAAACCGATAATAAGAATTGATACCAAAGTCAAAAACCACCATGTTTGCCAGAACGGCGGCAGAACGGTAATCCGAATCCGCGCGCCTTGATTATTCCAGACGCCGTCATTATTTGCCGCGATGACCCGAAACACGTAACTGCCGGGCGGAACATTGGTATAAAAAGCGGTGCGCCGCGTTCCGATCTGAACTAAATCTTTGTCGAAACCTTCGAGCTGGTAGGCATATTGATTTTTGCTCGGTTCGGTAAAATCAAGCGCGGCAAAATCAAAGGAGAAAAATCTCTGCTCGTAGGAAAGCGTGATTTCTTTGGTTTCCGTAATCGCTTGTTTGAGCGGTGAATCCGGAGTTTTGAATGAAACCGGCTGATTGAGAATTTGAAAACCCGTCAAAACGACGGGCGGCGGATTCGGATTATCCTTCACGTCCGCCGGATGAAACGCATTGAAACCGTTAATGCCGCCGAAAAACAACTCGCCATTGCGGCTTTTGAAAAAAGCGCAGCTGTTGAATTCGTTATCCTGCAAGCCGTCTTTTTTATCAAAGTTTCTGAAAGTCCTGGTCCGCAGATTAAAACGACTGATCCCGTTGTTCGTGCTCATCCACAGATTGCCCTCTTCATCGCTCAAAATCCCGTAAACGACATTGTTCGGCAAGCCGTCATTTTCGGTCAGAACGGAAAATGTCTCGGCTGCCGTATCAAAACGATTGAGTCCGCCGCCCTTTGTTCCGAGCCACAAAATATTCGGCTCAAACGGGTCCGGGGCAATTGTCCGCACGACATTATGGCTCAAACTGTCGGGATCCTGCGGATCATTCCGAAAACGCTTAAAAGTTTCGTTCTTTCGGTCGAAACGCACCAGCCCGTCCGTCGTCCCGATCCAAAAGATGCCCTGTCGGTCTTCGTAAACATCGACATAATTGTCGTAGGGCATCTGGCTGTATGATCGCGTGTCGTATCGAAAACCCGTAAAACTGTCCGTCTCCCGATTCAGCCGGAAGATTTTAGCGTTTGTCACCGCCCAAATGTCTCCCGCCCGGTCTTCAAAAACTTTATAGACGGAGTTCCCGTATGGAAACCCGACCGTATCCGGTTCGAGAGTGTACGTGACGGATTTTCTGATTTCCCCGCCTTGCTGAGCAATTTTCAGCAGCCAACCTCCGCCGCCGAGCCATAACGCGCCGGTTCGATCCTGCATCAGCGCGTCGGCTCCCGCGTCCTGCAAAACACCGTTGACGGGAATTTTGAAAGAAGCAGTTTCTCCGGTCGTCCGGTTGACACGCAAAAGGTAACCCGCGGCACTACTGACAATGACTGTGTCGTCATCAATTTCAACCAGTGTCCTGACGCTCGTGCCGTGCCAAAGCGGAATTTTAGAATTTTGTTCATTCGAATGGGCAAAGCGTTCCGCCTGCCGGTCGTAACGGCTCAAACCTTTGCCGTTTGACCCGAACCAGAAGGAGCCGCGGCGGTCTTCCAATATCGAGTTGATTCCATATTCCAAAAGCGGATTGATTTCAATACCGGGATGACTTGAAGGAAAAAAGTCAAACTTTTCCGAACGCGGATTAAGGCGGGCAAGACCCCAATAACTCGCAAACCAAATATTCCCGTCCCGGTCTTCGATCATTTGAGTGACAATCGAGATTTTCGCTCCGGTCAAAACAGAATCAAATGGGTGAAAAACCGCTTGCCGGGTTGCCGTATTCCATTCAAAAATTCCTTTATGATCGGCGAGCCAGATTTTGCCGTTTCGTCCCGGACAAAATTCTAAAAAAAGATCGGCATTTTTTTGACCATCAAGCCTGAATTGTTTGACTAAATAACTGTTGTGCGCGGCATCGGCGGTCAGTTGATAGACTTTGCTTGAACCTGTTTTAGCCCAAATAACTCCGCTTTCATCCGCCAGAACCTGTGTGACATTGTCTTCGTCAAAACTGTCGGGATTATCCGGGTCGTGTTTGAAATGCGTAAACCGGACGCTTTCCAAAGGCTTTTCAAATTGGTCGGCGAGCCGCCATTCCAGCTTATTAAGACCACCGGAAGTTCCAATCCAGATGGCTCCTTGCTGATCTTCGGCAACGGAACGAATCTGCTGATGACTGATACTATTCGGGTTATCCGGATCGGGCAGCAAATGGTAAAAACTCTCTTTCGCGCGGTCAAACAAATTGAGCCCGTTTTCCGTTCCAACCCACATTCTTCCCAAATGATCTTCAAAAAGCGTTGTAATACTGCTGTCGGAAAGCGATGTCTGATCATTCGGAACCTGGCGGTAAACTTTGAATTGATAACCGTCGAAACGATTCAAACCGTCTTTGGTGCCGAACCATAAAAATCCCGTCTTGTCCTGCAAACTGCAAGTGATGACATTTTGCGAAAGTCCGAGTTCGGTGGGAATCTGGTTAAAGAGAATCTTTTGAACCGATTGTTTGACCGGTTTGTCAGAGGAAGGATAATTATCCTGGACAAAACAAACGCCGATCAGAGAGAGAAGGCAGAAAACCAGTATTAACCGGTCGATTGCTGAGACAATTCTTTCCGGAATTCTTATGTTCATCACACTCTTCGCGGGAATAAGCGAGAATATTGTATATCAAGATGTATTTATCCGCACTAAAAATGCTCGATAATAATATCGACGCGCCTGCGGCTGGCGGATTCGGAAAGCCGGTTATCTGTTTTCGGTTATCCGGCTGATTTCGAATTGTCCAAATAGAAACGTGAAAAATCAATTTCCTGAGCAATCCGTGTTTCGAGATCGCTGCCCGTTCCGTGTCCGGCAGCTGCACTGGTTCACAAAAGTACCGGCAGATTTGAACCGGTCGCCGCTTGCAGACGCGCCGTCATTTTGCGGGAATGCCCCACGGACGGCTTTGAAAACTACTGATTCTAAAGAAATTAATGGCGGAGCCGACGGGACTCGAACCCGCAATCTCCAACGTGACAGGGCAAAATCCTGCGTTCCGGATTTGGCTTAAATAAAAGCAAAATCGACACTTACAAAAACATCAGCAACTATGCCGAAGCGTAGCTGCTTTATTTATGCGGAATATGTTGGGCACACTTTGGTGCACATTTCCTGATTTAAAGCTTTTGAGAGTTTCAATTTGGGGCTGGTTAACGATCCGCCGAATAACTTACAGCGGCGGAGCCTGCCCGTCTATCAAATTGATAACCCAATTTACCGAACCGCTAGCGCTGCCCGTCGCCGAGGCGGGCGTGCCGCTGCCGGCGATGCCGGTCATGCCGCCGATCACGTCCCGCAACGAAGAGGACAAACGGCGCGTTGTTTCGTCGGAGATGATTCTAACCATCGTGTTTGCGTGCCGCACGGACAATCCGGTCGTCGATTGAATGGCTTGCACGCCGATTTCCGCCTCGCGGGCAGCCGCGATCAATGCGGCACGCCCTTCCGGGGTTCTGCCGGCTTCCTCCATCAATTCGCCGATGACCCGAAGTCGCTCGGCACGATTCAACCGTCGCAGTGCTTCGATCGAGAGACCGCGCGCGACGAAACTGCGCTGGCGCGCCAGTACGGCGAAAAGGTTTCGCGCAGCGAAAGGCAGAGACGCCACGCCGGTCGCGACGCCGATCGCGTCGACGACGAAAATCGTTCGCGTGTAGGCTCTGTTATTGTCCCATTCCGTGAGGGTCGCGCCGTCCGGATTCGCAGCGATCGCGCCGAGGCGCACCAAACCGTTGGCGCATTGTATCGCACCGGTCGTCAACCCGACCCAGCTCGCGACGACTAAAAAAGTTGACGCGCCGCCGGTCGGCACTTCGGCTGCCGCACCGCCGATCACGCCGATCGCGGAAACGACCGTTAATCCGCAGCTCAAACCGGCACCGATCAATTCCGGACCGAGGCGGCTGCGATTCGTGACCACGCTCGGGTTCGGTGAGTTCGGCGGGCTGCCGGACGCGGAATTCGCCCAGCGCTGCATTTCTTCGACAATCGCGGCATCGTCAAACACAGCTTCTTCGATCACCACGATGACGCGCGCCGAATTCGGCGTCGCGGAAAACCCCGGATGCAGGACTCGGGAATGGTTGTTCCCCTGGAAGCCAATCAGGCAGCCGTTCAATTCCGGAAACGAATGAATGCGTGCGACCATCGCGCGCAAAAGCTGTTCAGGTATCATTTATCTATCTTTTGCTTATTCAGATTGTGTATACCGAACAAAATTTTAGACTTTAATCGTTTTTTTGCCAATCGGAAATTTAAAATTTTCGAATTTGAGAATAATTTCATACTCACGATAAAGCAGAAAGTCATCAGCTAGGCGGTGTATGCCTCCGAACTTGGCAATATATTTGGCGAAAGAATTTAAGATGAGCTTTTAAGAATGATCGGCATAAAAATAACGATTCATTTGTGGATTTTTATGAAATAAAATTTCAATTTCTAAGACTATTATTGCGCGAGATAAAACTATTCGATTATATTGATACGAATGTTTTAAAGGATTTAAAAAACGCAGGCGGAAATTAATTGATGAATGAGAATAATTTTCAGGACGAAGACCCAATCCTGCCCGAACCGAATTCTGGTTCCAACAGGAAAACCGAGCCAATACCGAAAAATGACATGATTGAGGGACATACTCTTGACGGTCGATTTTTGATTATCCGCAATTTAACAGAGAATGACGCTGCCGACAAAGGGGGGATTGGGTTAGTCTACCTGGCGCAGGATTTAAAGTTGCTTGGTAAACAAGTAGTCATCAAAATCTTACAGGAAACTTCTCTTCAAAATGATGATATAACCAGAAAGTTTAAACACGAAAGAGAAGCATTAACTCGTCTCGATCATCCGAACATTGTAAGGATTCTTGATTCCGGACTACTTAACAGCGGGAATCCATATATGGTGATGGAGTACATTCAAGGATATTCCCTGCGCCGCGTTATCAATGAAAATAAAAAAATATCCTTTGAGTTTTGTGCACATATTATCGAATCAATAACAAATGCACTTTCCGCCACACATTTAAAAAACATCCTTCATCGTGATATTAAGCCTGAAAATATAATGCTCACGCCCAGGGAAGAAGGACTAGAGCACGTCCGTCTAATTGATTTCGGAATTGCCAGAGTTGGAGACTCACGGTTGGCACCGGCAACCCAAACCGAACGGGGCATTGGGACAGTTCTTTACATTGCCCCCGAGCAACTTTTAGGTAAACTTGAACAAACCCCGGCGGTCGACATTTACGCGTGTGCCATTGTCGCCTATGAAATGCTAACCGGTAAACTACCTTTTAATCCGAGTTCCCCTGTCGAGATGTTTATTTTACAAAGGGAAGGCGTTAAATCAACGCCGCGCGAGCTTCGTTCGGAGATTCCTTATGAAGCGGAAAACCTTATTCTTCAGGCACTCAGCTTTGAACCTTCGGAAAGACCGCAAGATGTCCGAATATTTGGGAGAAACTTAGCTCAAATATTGCGGCTTAATCAATCTCAGCAACAAGATCCGTCGAATAACCAAAACGAATTTTTAGATGATTCCATTGTGACCCGGCAGAGGATAACCAAATTAATCGAACCCACCCAGCCTTCACCTCTCGAGCCGACCAAGCCTGCGGTTATTGACCAGCCTAAAGCGGATTTGGTGACAGAAAAAATGGATTTTATGGCTGAGCCCCAAGAGCCTGAAAAAAAGAGCCTCCCCCAAAGTAAAACGCCTATTTGGTATGGGTTAGCTTTATTGACTCTGGCATTAGTTTCCTTACTTTTAGGTTTTGTCTGGTGGAAAAATTCCGGAAGCCTTGTCAATAACGGAGTTTCGAATACTAACACTTCGACAAACTCAAATAATGAAAGGAATTCCGTCAGTCCCAACTATGAGCTTTCCTATTATCTAACTGTGCAAAAAATGCGAAACGGTAAACCGTTTGAAGAACCCTTTCAAGCTTCCGGTCGGGAAATATTTGAAAATGGTTACAAATTTAAAATGATCCTGAACGGGAATGCCGACGGTTATTTGTATATTTTTAATGAAGGTAATGATGAACAGGGAAAAAAATCTTTTTATTTACTTCATCCAACGTCAGCTAAGAAGGACTCCGCCCAAATCAAAGCCGATCAGCAGGTCGAAACCGGATATCAATTTTTCGGCGGTGGAAAAGGGACCGAAATTATCTGGATTATTTGGACAAAACAAGAAAATGAAATTCTTGACAAAGCGAAAAAGTCTGCCCTTAATACTTCAGGCGGCATAGTTACGGACAAGGAAGCCGAATTTCAGCTCAACAACCTGTTAGAGCAATATTCCGAGCAAAAAAATGAGGTAAAAAAAGATCCCAAAAGCCAGGTTACAATAATCAATGCCAATACTGAGCCTCTCATTCATCGAATGGAACTCGAGCATAAGTAAATTATTGATAAACATTTCCACATCGGATGATTAGTTTTGAACGCTTTGATTTCACAAACGGGAGTTTTATGAAAATCCGGAAATTAATGCTGCGAAATGACGTTTTATTGGCAACTCCCAGATTACAGTGATTCAATCTGTCCGGAATCTCAAATTTACATTGACCAGGATGGGATTTCCGCGCTTAATCCGGGCTCGGAAAACAGATTGCGGTGTCGGGTCATCCTGCATTAAACTGCCAGATTCTTCGTTGAGTCCCTTTGCCGTATTTTGACCGGCAGACTGCTCGGCAATTGTAATTGTCTGTCCGGCACCGTCAATTTCTTCCAAAAGCGCGGTTCCGACTTCCCATTGTTTGAGCCAGCCGGCGAACTGTTCGAACGGCAACTCGATCGCTTTGGTTTGCAGAATAGTTTGATCAATCAAAATCCTTGGCGAAACAATCAATGTTAAAACCTCCGCCACCTGTTTTTTTTCCGCTTGATTGGATTTAACTCTGAAATATCTTGGTGCTTCGGGTATAAAT
Organism: Pyrinomonadaceae bacterium; assembly: GCA_035536135.1. GTDB lineage: Bacteria > Acidobacteriota > Blastocatellia > Pyrinomonadales > Pyrinomonadaceae > JAFDVJ01. The sequence goes on from DATLOR010000329.1 coordinate 7,149, forward strand.
ACCAGATTTCCTGCTCCGATCGGATTATTCCGGTTTTGGGAACGAAGGGTCGGGTAAATTAATTTCGGAGCACTATAACTTCCATCGCTATACAATTCGCGGTCGATAACGTAAAGATAACCGCTGTGTGAAAGCGACTCCACGCTGATTCTTAATTTTTCACCTTCTGACACAGTAGTATCTGACTCCATTCGTTCCAGCGTGTATTCAGCGTTTTGGGTTTTTCCGCCTTGTTCTTCTTCGATCAATTCTTTGGCGGCATCATTTTTGGTTGCCGGACGTATTTTCCAAACTGTCAGACCGAGCAGCGCATCTTCACTATCTTTCGGTAAAACCTGCGAAGATTTTACTGCTGTCTTAATTGGCGAAGTCCTCACGACTCGATAAAATCTTTTTTTCCGGGATATATTTTTCCTTGTCTTAACGGATGAGTTTTTCTCACTGACCGATTTTTTTGATGAGCTAACCGTTTTGGTAACAGGTCTTTTTTTTATTAATTCTTCCGCTTGAATGCTTTTTGTTTCGTCTTGAGCTAAGCAAACATTACTGCTTAGACAACTCACGATGACAATCGCAAAAATCATAAAAAATGTTTTTGATGTTTTTTTATCTCTCATATTTTTTATCTCTTTTTAATTCTTCAACTTTTGTTCAAATCGGATTTTCCGTTTACCTGACCCCAGAAACGATTAACGAACGAAGATCATTTTGCCGTCGGTAAAAAACTCTGGGTCGCTGCGAGCCCGAGTTTTTTACCGGTTCTTCTTCCTCTTCCAAGCCTTTTTTCTGCTCACTCTTAAAAATCCCGGCAGTTACATCTTTCCTGAGCTTCGGAACGCGGTTTACGGCATAATCAAACCACTCACGGATTGTTATCTGCCCGTCGACCGGCGCGATGTCGGCGACCGGGGTTTTTAATCCTTCCTCGATTAAAGCGTAGCTCAAATAACTTCGTTTTAAGGCGCCGGAAACATATGCTGATTCGATACTCTGCGATGCGGTTAAGATATACATTCCTTTGTCATAGGCAAGTTGAGCGAGACCTTTATTATTCATTGGACCCCGTCGCTGATCAACGGATTCCAAAGCCTGTCCTGAATTACAGGCGTCGATCACCAAAAGTAATTTGCCGGCATCAATTTCTCGAAAGGCAAGTTCAAGCTCTAAATCGGAAATGCTATGTAATAAAACGGTTTTTAATCTTTCTGCGTCGAGCGGCTGATTTGGGTCTGTATAGCCAAGATCATGCGGCAGAACATAAAAATGCCCGTTTTGAGATGTCCCGTGCCCTGAAAAAAAGATGGCGACGGCATCTTCAGGCTCGGCGCGCTTTAACTTTTCAAGGGCGGAGGGAGAGTTTTCCCCCGGATTACTGAGACCGGCAAGCCGGTTAAAGGCACTGATGATATTGTTTTTTGTCGCATCCTGATTGAAAAGCGGGACAACTTCGATACGCTCAAATTGGTTTAATTCAGCTTGCTTACGGCGCAATTGCTCGCCGAATTCTTTGGCATCAAGCTCGACAAAGTTAAGATTATATTTCGGATTGGCGTATTTTCCGACGCCGACCGCAATAATATAAAAAACCCCCTTGCGCTTCAAATTTTCTGCGCCGTTGACGATCAAACGGGCATCACTGCTTTTGATACTCTCGTTATTGAATCCGTACGCGGTCAGTTGATTTTGTCCGCTAACTAAAGAAACCGTTGTTTCGAGCTCAGTTTGACCGGATTTATCCAAAACACTTCCGCTCCATAATTTAACGAGTGATCCATTTCTAAATAAACGAACATCGCGCGCACCGCTGCCGGATTTGTAACCATTACCGGGCGGAATTTCCGAAACATCTATTTTTATTTTGACTTGACGCTCGGCAACCGAGCCTGCCGAAAGTTGACCGTCAGCCAATGAAATTTTTAATTCCGGTTGTCGCCGGTCTTTTTGAGAAATATCTCCGGTCGAAGGAAGTTTTTCACCCGTTAATAAATCAGCCAGCAGACCCGGCGAATAAAATTCATTAAAAAAAACTTCAACCGGTTTAACATTAAATGTGTTTTTCCCGAATCTCCAGAGCAGCTGCTCCCAGGCAGCGGGAGAGCCGTCAAAAAAGCCGTCCGGACTAACTACCAGCCAATCGGCACCGTCTTTTAAGGAAACTAATGTCGAAAGAGACTTTCCGGATTCTTTATTCCAGATAATAATGCTTCCGTCGTCACTGGCAGAAGCCAGCCATTGACCATCCGCCGTCAAAGCGACCGAAAAAACAGTTCCGACATGTCCGCTTAGAATTTGATTTTTCTGCCCGTCCGAAACATTCCAAATTCGGACGCTCCGGTCCCGGCTTCCGGAAACGATTTGTTTTCCGTCCGGACTAAATGAAACCGTATTTATTTTACCCTCGTGTCCGGTGAAAGTTTTAACTAAACCTCCGGTCGCAACTTCCCAGAGACGAACCGTTTTATCGACCCCTCCCGAGGCGATGAATTGACCATCCGGGCTGAAAGCGACCGCATCGACTTCCGCGGAATGACCTTCCAAAGTGCGGAGCAGAGTTTTGGTGCGGACATCCCATAACTTTATCGTTCTGTCCGTACTGGCTGAAGCGATTAACTTTTCGTCAGGACTGATTGAAACGGAGACAACTTCACCGCTGTGCCCGGTTAAGCTGCCGGTTTGTTTTTTTGTTTCCAAATCCCATAATCCGATAGTTTGGTCGGCGCTTCCTGAAACCAGCAGTTTTCCCTGACTTCCGACGGCTAAACTGCTGATTGAATTTGTATGCCCGGTCAAAGTGTAAAGAGATTTTCCGGCGACAGTATCCCAGATGCTGATTGTTTTATCGACACTCGCCGAAATTACTTGCTGGTTGTCCGGATGAAAGACAACGCAGGTCACATATCCGGTGTGCCCGGTCAAAGGAGGTAACCCCTGTCCGGTCTGAAGATCCCATAACTTGACGGTATTATCAAAACTTGCCGATGCCAGCCAGTGTCGGTCTGCGCTGAAAGCCACTCCGTAATAACCGCTCGTTTGATTTTCAAGCGTCCTCAATTTCTCGCCGGTTTCGGTGTCGGATAAAGAAATTGTCCGGTCGCCGCTACCGGTTGCCAAATATTTCCCGTCAAAACTGAATGCCGCCGTTTCGGCTTCGTTTATGGAATTTTTGCTCTTTCCCTCAGTTTCGGAATTTATTAGACGAAGGTTTGTCGTATCCCAAATTTTAATAATATGTGCGGAATCGACCGATCTCAGTTTTCCATCCGCGGTGAATCTCAGCGATAACACCTTCCCGGCAGGTTCTTTAAAAACCGATAATTCACGCCCGTTAGAGGTTTTCCACAATCTGACGCTTTTGTCGGCACTGCCGGAAGCTAAAAGCTCGCCGTTCGGACTAAATTCAAGTGATTGAACTTTGTCGGTATGTCCTTTTAAGTTTCGGATTCTTCGTCCATTTAAGGCATCCCAAATTTTAATGGTCGTATCATTACTGCCCGAGGCGAGAAACCTATCGTCGGGACTAAATGCAAGAGCCGTCACCGCGCTCGTATGCTCAGACAGCTTAGATATTTCCTGCCCGCTTAAGGCATTCCAAATCGTCACCGCATTAACACTGGTGCCGGCAGCCAACTTTTGCCCGTCCCCGCTAAAAGCAATCGTCTCGACAAAACCGTCTTGAATCGTAAAACTCTTGATTTCGTTGCCGCTTTCAACGTCCCAAACTCTGACGGTTTTATCATTACTGCCGGAAGCCAGCAATCGTCCGTCTTTACTGCAAGCAAGGGTTTTAACCGCCCCGGTGTGTCCGGTTAAGGCACGAAGCTCGCGCCCGGTCGAAAAGTCCCAAATTTTTATGGTGTTATCGAAACTACCAGATGCGACCCATTGATTACCGGGACTGAAAACGACCGTCTCGACCGATTTATTGTGTCCGGTCTGCAGTACCAATTCCGGTTTCAGTTGATCTGTTTCGGAAGAGTTTATTTCAGCCCTCGAAATAAAATTCTTATCACCCGCCCGAAAAACTACGAGAATCAAAGCCAAAATTATAATATGCCTTTTCATTTCGACCACCCGGTACGTATTTTCTCTGATCGTTTTTCCATCCTCCCGAAGCCCCGAAACTTTTTTCGAGAATTAAACTTATCCACTTAGGATTTTTCATCTCGTGAAAGCTGATGGAACGGGGATATCGCCCGGCGAACCGAAATCTTGAATCAATATTCCCGCACTCGTCCGATTTATCCACCATGTTCTGGTCGTATTGTTAAAGACCGCCGGATCAGCCTTTCCGTCGCTGTCATAATCACCGGGAACCGGCGTGTCGCCCGGCGAACCGAACGGAAATGAATAGAACGAATTATCCTCGCTTCTCAAGACGAACCATTCCCGACTGGCGTTTCGCCAGAAGGCGATGTCCACCTTGCCGTCCCCCGTGAAATCAGCCGGAATCGGTTTATCGGAAGTTGTCCCGAAAGCGGCGGCAACAACGCTTAGATTACTGCTTCTCTGGATCCACCATTGACCGTTTGACGGACGATAAATCGCAATATCACATTTACCGTCGCCGTCGTAATCCGCCGCCACCGGCACATCCCCTGAAGTGCCGAAGGTTGTAATAATCGTGCCTCCCGAAGATTTTCGGATGAACCACTCATTTGTCGAAGGACGAAATACGCCCGCATCGGCGGTGCCGTCGCCGTCAAAATCGCCGACCACCGGAACATCGCCATTAGTCCCGAACGGAAATAAAAAGAACGAGCTGTCCTGACTTCTCAAGACAAACCATTCGCCGGTTGAAGGTCTGAAGAAAGCAATATCAGTCTTGCCGTCGCTCGTAAAGTCTCCCGGCACAATTTTGTCGGTTGACGTGCCGAACCGGGCGGCAACGGTTTGCCCCGAAGAACTGCGATTGATCCACCATTCGCCGACCGCCGGGCGAAAGATGGCAATATCGGTTTTGTTGTCGCCGTCAAAATCATATAAAGCACGGGCGGCAGTTATTGGTGCGAAGCTGGCGGTTTGACTAACCGGAGCAGTGATGGTCACGGTCGCCGGATTATTCGTTCCCGTATAAGTTCCGGTCCAGCCGTTAAACCGATAGCCGGTATTCGGCACAGCATTGATCTGAACCTGCGCGCCGGCAGGAAACCAGCCGCTCGGCGGCGACACCGTTCCGCCGGTGCCCGAAGTCATGGTCATAAAATGTTCGGTCGTAAAATTAGCCGTATAAGTTGTATTTGACGTTGGGGCGACAGTATGCGAAGCCGCTCCGCCGTCGCTCCAATTGCTCCAGACGTATCTTGTGCTCGAATTGCCTTGTGGGGAAGTTACGGCAATGGTATGGGTTGAACCGCTCACCCAATTGGAAAACGGCTGTGGTGAAGTATAAGTCGTTCCGTCCACAATGATGGAAAGCCCCGCCGGATTTGTCTGGATAGTAACCGATACATTCGTATTTGCCACGGTGAAATTAACCGGACTTGAAGTTCCGCCGCCGGGTGCCGCATTAACCACTGTTACCGGAAATGTGCCCGCCGCCTGAATATCGATCGCAGTAATTTGGGCTTTGATTTGCGTGGCGGAAACAAAAGTCGTTGTCCGGTTTTGCCCGTTCCAGCGCACGATCGAATTATTGACGAATCCGCTTCCATTGACCGTCAGTTCAAATGCCGTGGCACCCGGCGGCTGGCTGGCTGGACTTAATGATGAAATAGACGGAACGGGATTGTTTAGGGTGAAATTAACCGCGTTCGAGACACCGCCGCCCGGTGTCGGGTTGAAAACTGTGACCGGGAAAACACCGGCTGTTTGCAGGTCACTGGCAATGATCTGTGCTCTAACCTGCGTCGCGGAAACAAAAGTTGTCGCGCGGTCTTGCCCGTTCCAGCGCACAATCGAACCGTTCACAAAATTAGAACCGTTCACTATCAGCTGAAATCCGCTGGTGCTTCCGACCGTCAAACCCGTTGGACTGATGGTCGTCATGACCGGGGTCGGATTGTTGACGGTAAACGGAATTGAAGTCGGTGAAGTGCCGCCGCCCGGTGCCGGATTAAAGACACTGACCTGATTCGTTCCGGCGGTCTGAATGTCTGTCGCCGGTATCTGCGCCGTCAACTGCGTGGCGGAAACGTAGGCAGTTGTTCGGTCTTGCCCGTTCCAGCGCACGATCGAACCATTGACAAAGTTGGTTCCATTGACCGTTAAGGTGAAAGCCGCCCCGCCCGCCGCCGCCGCAGTGGGCGAAATACTGCCGATTGCAGGCACCGGATTATTCGACAGAGATGCGTTGTAATCTTGACTTGTGAAATTACCGGTAATTGCGAAGTATTCTCTTGTTGAAGGGTCGAAAATAGAACCCGGCTGTGTCGGTGTGATAGTGTAATCGCCGTAAATTGTTAAAGATACACATTGGTAAACTCTAGTTGTTGTATTAAATGAACAGCTTCTGGAGCTTGAACCGGCAAGGGCGACAGAGACTGAAACATTAGTCGTATTCGGAAGATTGTTCAATGTGCCGATGACATTATAACTTGGGGTTTGTGGAGTGAAGTCAATTCCACTTTGATCTTGCGAAGCAGCAATCGTTCGATTCGAAGGTGCCCAAAGATTGACCCCACCGCCAGACGGCGTAAGCGTGCAATTTCCGGCATCTTGCGGAAGAAGAATGCTGTAATTCCCGCTGATATTAAAACTAGTAGAAAAACCGTTTACGCAACTAACATCGAGAGTCACGTTAAAATTCAATGTCCGACCATTAACATTGCTTATTCCTCCGGAAATTGTTGAATTTTTAGTTACCTTGAGACTAACGCTACGCGTGCCCTTACCGAGGTAGAAATCCTTTGCGTCAACCGCAATCGAATACGTCGTCCCAGCCGTCGCCAAAAATGTTGCCCGACTGGTGCGGTCGTTAGTATCAACGTCGTCGCCGGCGGCAACTTGAGATAAGCTGCCGACATTTGAACCGGTGTAAACTCCGATCACGGTATCAAAATTACTGTTTGCAGTTGAAAAAGTGAATGAATTGCTTGAGGGCGCGGTCCACTTATACCAAATCGATCTTCGAGCGGGTTGATCGGCGTGCGGCGGCTCATTCGTTTCCCAGGTCGCTCCATTCACATAACCAAGTATCGGGTTCACCACATTTGTGATGTCGATCGCGTTAGCGAAAGAATCGTTTTTGACCGCAACCGTGAAATTTTTATCGGTTTGGTCGCTGTTCAGCGAGTTAAAAACATAATTTAGCGGCACGGAGTTATAGGTGCCAGAAGGGGTGACCGTATAATTCCCACTCAATAATGAGTCGTAATAAAAACCGCCGGAATACGTATAGACAGTATCAGTTGCGGTGCCTGTGACAGAAATCGGGATACCTGAATCAGATTGTCCGCTGGTATTAAGAACCTTTCCGGAAACATCAAAAGATGTCGCAGATGTCGCAGTAAAGTTTTGGCTTGAGAAATTACTCTGAACATTTGAATAGCTTCTGCTCGACGGCGTATAGTCCAGGGTCGGATTACTGACCGATATTGTCGGAGAGCTGTATCTTCCGATCCCCGAGCAGGTGTAATTTACCCCGCCGCCGGTAATTTGGGAAACAGTGCAGTTTCTTTGTTTATTAAAGCCAGCAATAATTACTTTCGTATCGGCAGCATTGCCGGTGTTTATCGTACCTGTGATTTGATAAGTCGGGGTTTGGGGAAAAGGAATGCGGGTGCTTTCTAATCTTAACGGGAAAACTTCGGTACTGCCTGCCAATCGACAGTTTAAGGCGTTTGCCGGAAAGGGGTTAAGCGAGAAAAATGTATTTTGATCACCAAAAGTAGTGGCTGTATATCTCCCGGTCGAACAATCCACGTTAATCGTAGTTGGTCCTAAATTTACTCCGGAAGGATAATAATTGTAAAACTCATCGGTTAAAGTTCCGTAAAAAGTTGACGGAAAACCCGGTTTTGTTGCCCAGGTCAGCTTGATATTGCCGCTTGCCCCCTGTTTGCCGTCGACCGCGATGTAATATACCGTGCCGGCAACCGCCTGAAAGGCAACTGAACTGGTTTGAAATGGCGCAAGATCGTCGTTACTGGCAATGAGCGTTAGATTATTGAGACTCGTGCCGGTGTAAATCGCGAAAGTCGTATCGAAATCGCTTCCGTTGGTCGTAAAAACATAAGTGCTGTTAAACTCCTCCGGACGCAGTTTAAACCAGACGGATTTGCCTCCCGGAACTCCCGCGTGAACCGGTTCGCCTGCCTCGATGGTCGCTGCCGTATTTCTTCCTGTCGCTTCACCTTCCGAGCCGGACCAGTAAGGTCCATCGAAATGCGGATAGTCCAACAAGGGAGCAGCATTGATAAAATTATCGTTTGCCGGTGCCACAACCGGCGCGCCCGTCAGCGTTAAATTAGCTGCTGTAATACTTCCGGTATCCGTACTTGCGCCGTCGGTCAGCCTCAGTGTCCAGGTCCCGTTCGGATTTGTCACTCCTGCAAAAGCCGCCGTCAGATTTGTGACCGCCGCCGGATTCGTCGTCGGACCTGAGACGGTCGTTCGGTAATCACCGACCGGAACCGGAGTATTGACCGCCGCCGTCCACCAATTCGTGCCGGCTGCGCTGTCCTTGAAGTTATATGTTCCCGCGAGGTCGGCACCGCTCCCGAAAGAAGTCGTCGCAGTTGCTCCCGTGTAGCCAAAAATCGTGAAAGAGCTCCCGTTCGGAGCGAACAGCGTGGCTTTCAGGTCGCCCACATACGAATGAGTTCCGGTCATATTGACTTCGACATTGGTCGGCGCGCCGCTTATTCCCGTCACATTAAAAGTGATATTCAAAGGAGTTCCGGGAATTTGCGGTCCGGTCACGGTGGCATCGGGAATGGCTCCGACACCGATCCCGGGGAACGTCGCCGCGGCAGCGTCTTCCCCGAAAAGATTCCCGATGTTTGATTGGAGACCGAAATCAATCAGAGTATTTGGAAAGTTCGAGTATACGCAGTTCGCACAATAGCGGCTTTCTAACAAGGAAAAGGTATTCGAAGATATATCATCGACACGGGTCACTAACTGATTCTCAATACCTGATACGCCCGTGATTAAATCATTCTTGTCAGTTTTCATCTGACCAAAACCGACCGGAAGAAAGTTCAACAAACTAAATTTGGTTCCGCTATAAATTTTGCGTTTATAATCGGCGGTTACTGTTTTCGGCGAAGTCAAAACATCACGGGAACTTGCCGGTTGTTCGGACTGCGAATAAACAAGGAGCACCGAACCGACAACCAACAATCCAAAAAGAGAAAAGGAAATTTTTCGACGACTATTCTTCTGCATAAGTTTTCCTCTTAGAATGTGTATTTTAGGGAAAATTGAATCCGCCGGGCAGGCGTAACCGTATTAAAGGCTTTTCCAAAACCCGGAGCCTCAAGCAGACGAACCGGGATTCCGAAATTAGCGCGATTGATAAAATTGAAAATATCGGTGCGGAAAAGCAGACTTCTTCCGGCGAAAGTCCATCTTTTCAGAATAGACAAATCAAGTTCGAGGACGTTTCCGGCACGGAAACTATTTCGCTTGATTTGCCCGTCTTGCCCGAATGGCGCCAGCAGCGAAAATGGATTATTCGTCTCTAAACGCAGCGGTTGTTGTCCGTCGCCCGTGATCACAAGACCATTTAAATTATTCAATCGATCGGTTAAATTTCCGTCAAGATTTACATCGATAATGCTGTTTACGGTAAACGGCTGTCCGGTATGAAACCGTCCGATACTCGAAATTTCCAATCCATCCGTCAGCCAGCTTAAAAATTTGCCGCTGCTCCGCACCCGCGGAACAGCGTAAATTGCGCTGTAGCTGAAAAGATGCCGCACATCAAAATTAGCCGGGGCGCGTTCACCGGCGAATGTCAAACTATTTTGCGGTAACACGGAAGCACCGGCTAGATCGAAAACGTCTGAAACATCATCAGTGGCATTAGAAAATGTATAGGACAACTGAAAGCTGAGGAGATTGGTCAAACGCCCGCGCAGCTGCGTTTGAAGCGCATTATAAGCCGAACCGGCGGTCGTCGAAAACAAATTAACTGAGCCGAGATTGCGCTCCCGACGATTGGGAGTAAAAACCCTGCCCATCGAGGTCGGAACAAACAAAGGTGTGTTGCCGAGTTGGATTGTTTCCAGACTAGTTGGCGCGGTCGTAATGCTCGAACCCAAATTCGGTGTTTCAAAGCGCAATAATTTTTGTCCGTAGGTTCCGACATACCCAACTGAAACGGCATAGTTTGAGTTTAATTGCTGCTCGAAGAAGAACGAGTAATGCTGCGCCATCGGCATCTCCAAATCACGCGCCGGAAGCGTAACATTCACGGCATTCGGAAAAAGAAGACGGTCCGCCTGAATAAATTCACCGAGTCGGGGAACCAATGACCGATTTAAGATATTTATCGTTCCAGCCGCATTTAATGTGTAATTTTGGTTTCCCAGCGTCGTTGTCGTATTTGCCGGATTAAACAAAGCTAAGCTGACTTCTCCCGTCGGATCATTAACTCCCCCGTAATTTAGCGTCAAAAAAGTCGGGAAAACATTACGCGATTGATTAACGACGGCACCCAGAATCTGGTCATAGAAAATCCCGTAGCCTACCCGGAAAACACTGACCCGGTTTTGACCGAAAAGATTTGGCGAATAGGCAAAACCGATCCGCGGCGCGAAGTTATTATAGTCCGGGTCATAGAGAGAAGTCCGTCCGCCAATAAACCTGTCAAGTCCCGGCACAAAAGACAATCGTGAGTCGCTAAACGTATCTTCAATCAATCCATCAGCTTCTTTAACGGGAGTGTTGTATTCGTACCGCAGCCCGTAAGAAAGCGAAAAGTTTTTACGAATCCGCCAAGTATCCTGTCCATAAAAATTCAATTGATAGTACCTCAGATTGACTTTGGAATCGGGACGATCGACATTAAATGTCAATAAAAAATCGCTGGCGGTGGTCAGTCCAAGAAGGTCTTCGGGGCGCACAATTGGATTGAGATCATTTGCGGTTGGAAAGCGGAAAGCTCCATTTTCGTAGATCAGGCGTGGCGAGCCGTTAAAGGTGACCAGAGGTCGTGACAAACGCGGCAGGTCGCTGTTTAGCTCCGCTTTGCGCGTATCAACGCCAAAAGCGAGACCGTGGTTGCCAAAGCGCACGGTTAGTTCATCGGCGAGCTGATAGGTATTGTTTACGCGATTTTGCGGAAAGTTGTAAACGTCGGCTCCGAGAGAACTGAATCCTGCCACCTTAACTTGACCGATTGGTCCCACAAACGGTTCGGATGTTGAAATTCTAAAGCCATTAGGAGCTGTAAAAAAACTGTTGTAAAGAACATCGCCGGTGTTTGGAGCTCCGACAACGGTCGGTCGTGTAACATTAAATCTGAGTCTTGAATTCAGTAAAAAAGGCGTGTCCGGGTATCTGCTGCTGGGAATCAAAAACTCACTGTCGCGCACTTCTTCAAAGTTTAACCGGGTGCGCCCGAAAGAGAACCGCACCTGGTTAAAAATTTGCTTTGCTGAATTGGGCGCATTTATCTGGCTATTCAAAAAAAATGCAAAATTTTGGGTTTGAATTTTAGAAAGAACCGTCGAAAAAATTGCTTCGTTTATCGCCGAAATGTCTTTTTCATCATTTGTAAAATTATAACGACCCGTAATAGATTGCTTTCTTCCGGACAAATTAAAGTTGTCGTCTAACCGACCGGATAAAATAAGACCTTGTCCGCTCGCCGGAAGGATTTGAGTGAATGTATTCGCGCCGTAGATTCCGGCTACATTATTCGGAAATGGGAACAGACTTAAGATGGCAGCACTGCTTAGATCATTTGGAATAGCCGGATTATTCAAGATCGCATTAGTAAACGGATTTCGGTAAATGCCGGTCGCACCGGTGCGAAAAGCACCGCGTTGTTCAATGGTCGGAACCGAAAAATTCTTTTCTTGGGTGGCATTGATTTTCTGAACCTCGCCGGAAAGAAAATAAAATAACTTGTTTGGAATAATTGCGCCGCCGAGTGTTCCGCCGCCCTGTCCGAAGGTAAAAGTATCTTCTCCCCCGCTTTGATTTCGAACTGTGTAAGGATTTCCATCTAAAAGTACCGATTGCCCGGAGGCGGTTCTTAAAGCAAATGTTTGATTGCCGTTAGCGGTATCGAAAAAGTTTCGCGCATTTAACCTGTTTGAATTAAAAAAACCGTAAAGCGACCCGTTAAACTTATTCCCCCCGGCGCGCGAAACGGCGTTCACCTGCGCTCCGATATTGCGACCGAACTGCGCCGGTGCGAGCAAAGTAATTATCTGAAACTCCTGAATGGATTCAATCGGCTGCGGAATTAGCGCGACAAAACCCTGTCGTCTGACACCGATGTCCTCATCGTTATTATCTGAACCGTCAACCGTGAAATTATTAGCGCGCGAGCGCAGACCGTTGACGGCGAACTGTCCGGCAGAACCCACTCCGGGACCGACGCCCGGACCGGCGATATCACCGATCGTCTGCGGAGCGGGAGCCACTCCGGGCAATAAAAGGGCAAATTCATCAAAACTTCTGGTGAAACTGCTTGATCCGAGCGGAATTTGGGTGATCTCTTCTTTTTTGGTCGAACCT
>DATLOR010000330.1:0-7154 GCA_035536135.1 Pyrinomonadaceae bacterium
GTTTCAAATTTTCCGCGGGTCACAAAACTCGGCAAGGCGTATCTCGAGCGTTTGCAGACCGCGTTCGATAATCTGAAATACACATCGCAAGCCGCTTATATCGCGTCGAACCAGCCGATGGTCGCGCCGCAAACTTCATTCGCAGGCGTTGACCCGCTTCTTTTATCGGTCGGCGTTTTCGGTTCGGGAATTCTGGCGGGAACGGTTTTCGACAGCTATAATCAGGCTTTTCAGAGAGCGCAAAGCGCATCGATCGCGGGCGGAAGTTCATGCAGTTCTGGTTGCGGAAGCTGTTCTACGGGCGGAGGAAGCAGCTGCTCGTCAGGCGGCGACGGCGGAAGTTCGTGCGGCGGCGGTTGCGGCGGTTGCGGCGGCGGCGGTGATTAAATGAACGAAACGGAAATACAGGATTTTTGGCAGAAACATCCGTGCGGCGAAGATTTCGTCGGCGGCGCGGAAAACTACGAAGCCGACTACGAAAAGTTTTTTGAAAACTACGATGAATTTCGCTACCGCAAAGAGCCGCATATCCTGGAATGCTTGAAAAACATTGATTTTAAGGGAAAAAGAACGCTTGAAATCGGGCTCGGGCAAGGCGCGGATGCCGAACAAATTATTAAACTTGGCGCGGATTGGTTCGGGCTTGATCTGACGCACGAATCGACCAAACGTGTGCAGGTCAGATTAAACTTGCGAAAGTTGAAATCGGGCGGAATTACGAACGGCAGCGCGGTCGAAATGCCTTTCGCGGATAAAAGTTTCGACATTGTTTTCAGCCACGGAGTTTTGCATCATATTCCCGAAATCAAAACGGCGCAAAAGGAAATTCACCGCATACTAAAACCGGACGGCGAATTGATCGTGATGCTTTACGCGAAAAATTCGCTCAATTACCGTTTATCGATCGCGCTCGTGCGGCGTTTGGGTTTGATCGGAATGTATCTCGCCAAACCGAACGCGAACGGTCTTGTCGGGCAGCATATCGAAAACGCCAGACAAAACGGTTTATGGAATTATCTGAAAATGGAGAATTTTATTCACCGGAATACTGACGGCGCGTTAAATCCCTATTCAAAAGTTTATGATTTAACGGAAGTCGAAAAAGATTTCGCGGATTTCAAGATCGTCAAAAGCTACAAAAGATTTATGCACGCGCCGCCGCTGCCGGTGACAAAATTGCCGTTAGAAAAATCGCTCGGCTGGCATCTCTGGGTTCACTTAAAACCGCGCTGAAAGTTTTATGAAAGCAATCCAAAATTCAAAATCTGAAACCCAAAATCGCCCCGGTGTTGGAATCGGTTTTCGCGAACAATTTCGCGCCGATGTTTTTCTAAATCAGGACAAGGTCGATTTTCTGGAAATCACGACCGACCATTATCTCGACGCGAAACCGCAGAAATTCGACGAGCTGAAACTTCTCAAGGAACATTTTCCGCTGATTCCGCATTCGCTCGAATTATCACTCGGAAGCGCGGAAGGAATTGACGAAGAATATCTCGAAAAAGTCGCGGAAATCGTCGAATTTGTCGCGCCCGAATGGTTTTCCGATCATCTTTGTTTTACAAGATCGGGCGGCGTCAAGATCGGTCATCTCGCGCCGGTGCCTTATACGACGGAAGCCGTTAAAGTTTTCGTCAAAAATATTACGAAAGTGAAATCGCTCATCAAAACGCCTTTGATTTTGGAAAATATTACATATCTCGTGCAGTTTCCGTCGTCGGAAATGTCGGAAAGCGCGTTCATTAAAACGATCTTAGAGGAAACCGACTGCGGACTTTTATTAGACGTGACGAATCTGTATATCAATTCGCAGAATTTCGGTTTTGACTGGCGAAAATTTCTCGACGAAATTCCGCTTGAACGCGTCGTGCAGCTTCATTTTGTCGGCGCGCACCGTAGCGGTAAGCGTTTGATCGACGCGCACGCAAACAAAACTGATGAAGAAATCTGGAAGGTTTTTGCGGAAGTCGTCAAAAGATGCGAAATCAAAGGCGCGGTTCTCGAACGCGACGAAAATTTTCCGACCTTTACGGAAATTTTAGACGAACTTGACGTAGCCCGAAGGTTACTTGAAACTAAATTTGAAGTAAAAGCGAATATTTAGAATAGTTTGCAGACTTAATAATTTTAATCGGAGAAGGGAGATTCTTTAAAAAATGAGTGATATCACACTTGAACAGGCACAGAAAATTGTCGCTGCCGCCGAGGCGAAAGCGACTGAAATCGGGACGAAAATGAATATCGCGGTCGTTGACGGGGGCGCGAATCTGAAAGCTTTTGCCCGGATGGACGGCGCGTGGCTCGGCAGCATCGATATTTCGGTTAAAAAAGCAAAAACAGCGCGGTTTTTCGATATGCCGACGGGCGAGATCGGCAAGCTTTCGCAGCCCGGCGGTTCGCTTTACAACATCGAGCATTCAAACAGCGGTTTGATAACTTTTCCCGGCGGAATTCCGCTGAAAAATGCGGCGGGTGAAATAATCGGCGCGATCGGCGTGTCGGGAAGCACGGTCGAAAATGACCACACAGTTGCCGAAGCGGGCGCGGCGGCTTTGAAATAATGAGTTTGCAAAAACAGCAGGACTTTTTGGCGCGGCTTTTCACGGATGAAGGCTTGCGCCAAAATTTTTTTATCGAACCTGAAAAAATCGGCGCGGAAAACGGTTTGAGCGAAACGGAAACCGAAGACTTAAAAGCGGTTTTACCCGAAGAACTCGGTTTTTTCGCCGATACGCTCTTTTGGAAACGTCTGCGCGAGGTTGAAAAACTGCTGCCGCTGACAAAAAAGGTTTCAGGCGAAGATTTCGCAAAACTTTTCCGCGAATTTTCACAAGATTTTAACCCGCAAACCGTCAAAAAGCATTTCGAAGACGCGCTCGAATTTTGCAGGTTTTTACGCAAGCGAAATTCCACGGAACTCGCAAGGAACGCGGCAAAATTTGAACAGTCGAAACTAGAGTTTTACGGCGGCGGAAAGCGATTTGTGATTTGTAAATTGGATTTTGATTTGAGTAAAATTCTTCACCCTGACGCCGTGATTAGCGGTTTTAATTTCGAAAGGAAACTGAAAATCGCCGTTTGGTGGAAAATCGGGAAAAAGCACAGGCATTTTTTGATCTGAATTTTTGCCTTTGCCTTTTCGCGTTTGGCTTATAAAATGTAGTTTATGGCTTTACTCAAAATAGTCCATTATCCGGAACCTGTTTTGCTCGCGGTCGGGAAACCGTTCGGCGAAGAAGAGTTTAACGAAGAATTGCAAAAGCTCGTCGAAGATATGTTTGAAACGATGTATGATTCGCAGGGTGTCGGGCTTGCCGCGCCGCAGGTCGGCGTTTCGAAACGGCTTTTTGTGATGGATGTGCCGCTCGGAGAAGGCGAGTCGAACCGCATCGCGCTCGTCAATCCCGAAATTATTCTGCAGGAAGGCGAGCAGATCGGCGACGAGGGTTGTTTGTCGTTCCCGGGCATATACACGACCGTCCGGCGCGAAGTCCGCACGATCGTGCGCTACAAGGACGTTTTCGGCAAAGAACAGGAGCTCGACTGCACGGATCTGTCAGCGCGCTGCGTTCTGCACGAAACGGACCATTGCGACGGCATCGTGTTCCTTGACAGAATGAGCGTTTTGAAACGAGAATTAGCCAAACGCAAGATCAGAAAGCTACAAAAAACAGGGAAATGGGATTAAATTATGCCGATTGAAGACACAAAATTAACAACGGAAGTCGGTTCGACCATCGAACTGAACAAATATTTACGGGTTGGTTGGGTTCTGATCTTAAGCTACGTCAAACATTCGAGCGACAACCAACAGCCGCGCTTTGTGCTGTCGTGGCAGACGGACGAAGCGCCGATTCGACCGGAACTTCTCGACGAATGGGAACTGCACGAGCTTGACCGCAGTAAAAATCCATAGAAAAAGCCGCGAGTAATTTCTCATCCGCGCTTTTTTGTTGTAGGATACAAAAACTAAAAATAAAAAGAGTGCCTGAGTGAACAAAAGTTTCCTTATCTGACGAAACAAATTGCCTCGTTGTCGTCCGAAGTGCGGAAATAAATAAATTTCAATAGGAGAAAATAACAATCCCGCACATCCAATCCGTTCTGCTGCGCTGCGCGTTTTTAGGTTTGCTGATCTTTACCGCGAGTTTTGCAATAAATGCGCAATCAACTATTTTTAATATTCCTTCGACCGATGTGATGGGCGAACAGCGTTTTTATGTCGAAGCCGATTTTATCGCGCATTTCGATAAATGGAGCAAGGGCGGTTTTCAAAGTTACGGTTATCGAACGGTTTACGGCGTACGGAAAAAACTCGAAGTCGGCGTGAACTTTTTCTATACGCGGAACGGCAGCACTTCGCCGAAAGAACTTCAGCCGAACTTCAAATACAAAGTTTACGAAAAGGAAAAATACGGCGTCGCGGTTTCGGCGGGCGGACAATTTTTTGTGCCCTTGAATAAATCCGCCGGAAACCGCGTTTTCGGAATGTTTTATTCAAACGCCAGCAAAGTTATTAAAAAAACGGGCGAAACCCGCGTGACGGGCGGATTCTACACAGTCGTCGGCGCAGGACGCGATTTCGGCACGAAAAACGGCGCGCTCGTCGGCATCGAACAGCCGATCAAAGGCAAGCTCAGTTTCACGGCGGATTGGTCGAGCGGCAAAAATCGTTTCGGTTATTCGACCGCCGGACTGATCTATTCGTTCACCAAGAGACAATTCTTTCAGGTCGGCTACAATTTCGGAAATTCGGGACGCGCAAACAACGCGTTTTCGGCTTTTTACGGCTTTACTTACTAAAATTTACTTCGATGGGTTAGAATAGAAATATTGTTATAACAGTAATTTTTGAAGGTAAATTTTATGCAAACACAAAGAAGTTTAGACGAATTTAAAAACGAACCGTTCGTAGATTTTTCCATCACGGAAAATGCGGACGCGATGCGCTCCGCGATCGAACAGGTCAGACAGGAACTCGGGCGCGAATATCCGATCGTGATCAACGGTGAGAAAATTACGACCGGACGCACTTTTGAAAGCATTAATCCGGCGGAAAAAACGCAGGTAGTCGGCGTTTTCTCAGATGCCGATATGTATGCGGATCGATTGACCGAACAGGCGATCGACGCGGCGACGAATGCTTTCAAGCTCTGGCAGCGGGTTTCGCCCGCCGACCGCGCCGAATATCTGTTCAAAGCGGCGGAGATCATCCGCAGCCGCAAACATTATTTTTCGGCGTGGATGATCTTTGAAACCGGAAAAACCTGGGCGGAAGCCGACGGCGACACGGCGGAAGCGATCGATTTTCTCGAATTTTACGGGCGCGAAATGCTCAAATGGGCGGGACATCAGCCCGTGACCGCCTCGCCTTTGCCGGAAAATAACACTTTTGAATATATTCCGCTCGGCGTCGGCGCGATCATTCCGCCGTGGAATTTTCCGCTCGCGATCATGGCGGGAATGACGATGGCGGCGGTCGTTTGCGGAAACACGACCGTTTTAAAACCTTCGCCCGACGCGCCGACGATCGCTTATAAATTTATGGAAGTTCTCGAAGAGGTCGGACTTCCGGCGGGTGTTGTCAATTTTGTGCCGGGTTCGGGAACTGCTGTCGGAGAACATCTCGTCGCTTCGCCGAAGATTCGGTTTATCTCGTTCACGGGTTCGAAAACCGTCGGGCTTCATATTTACGAAGAAGCGGCAAAAACTCGTCCGGGACAAAAATGGATGAAGCGCGTTGTTGCCGAAATGGGCGGAAAAGACGCGATCATCGTGTGCGACGACGCGGATCTGGATTCGGCGGCGCTCGGAACCGTACAAGCGGCGTTCGGGTTTCAGGGACAGAAATGCTCGGCGTGTTCGCGGCTGATCGTTGACGAAAAAGTTCACGATCAATTGATGGACAAAATCGTCGCGCTTACAAAGCAAATCAAAGTCGGACTTCCGACCGAAGGTGAAACGCAGATGACGGCGGTGATCAATCAAAAATCGTTCGACAAAGCGACGTCGATGATTCAAAAGGGCATTGACGAAGGCGGCAAAATTCTGGTCGGCGGAAATGGCGACAGTACAAACGGTTTTTATGTCGAACCGACGATCATTGACGAAGTTGCGCCGGGCGCGACGATCGAGCAGGAAGAAATTTTCGCGCCTGTTCTGGCGGTCATTAAAGCGAAAGATTACGATCATGCGCTCGAAATTGCGAACGATACCGATTACGGTTTGACGGGTGCGGTTTATTCGACGACTCAATCGAATCTCGAACGTGCAAAACACGAATTTCACGTCGGGAATTTGTATTTGAACCGTAAGTGCACGGGCGCGCTGGTCGGCGTCCACCCGTTCGGCGGTTTTAATATGTCCGGCACGGATTCAAAAGCCGGGGGACGCGAATATCTTTTACAGTTTATGCAGGGTAAATCGATCGCCCAGAAAAATTAACAATAATTCAACACTTGGAAAGATGAACGGGAATGATTTTAAAGTTATTCTTGTTCATCTTTTGTTTTTCAACAAATAAAATTCGGAGACTTTTGATGAAAACCTTGGCACGTTTTTTCAGTTCTATTATTTTGTTCAGCTTTCTTTTTCCGCTTGTGAACGCGCAGGTTCTGCCGCTTTTTCCCGTGAAACGCGAAGAGTCAGCCGAAACGTGGCGGCGCGACGGTTGGGCGGCGATCGAACGCGCGAAAAGCGAAAAAATTCGCAAGGGCAAGGCGAAAAACGTGATTCTTTTTATCGGCGACGGAATGGGCGTTTCAACGCTCACGGCTTCGCGGATTCTGGAAGGACAATTAAGAGGCGAAAGCGGCGAGGAAAATCGTCTGAGTTTCGAGGAATTTCCTTTTTCCGCGCTATCGAAAACTTACAGTGCAAATCAGCAAACATCGGATTCCGCGCCGACCATGAGCGCGATAATTTCGGGCGTTAAAACCGATGAAGGGATTTTATCGGTCAATCAAAATGTCGTTCACGCCGATTACAAGACCGTTAAGGGTAATGAAACGAAAACGATTCTCGAAATTGCCGAAGAGGAAGGGAAATCGACGGGCATAGTCTCGACCGCACGCGTCACGCACGCGACGCCGGGAGCGTGTTACGCGCACACGGCTGACCGCGATTGGGAATCGGACCGTGACATTTGCCGGAGA
>DATLOR010000331.1:0-17457 GCA_035536135.1 Pyrinomonadaceae bacterium
CAAACAAATAAAAAGGATAAGCAAAATTGATTATCCTGTCTATCTTACATTGCTTTTATTGAACTTCCAGCTCAAATCCGACTGTAAGTTTTAAAACGAATGCTTCCCATTTGCGTCCGAAAGCCTTCATATCGTGTTCGCCGAGCACTTTTTGCAAAGTCTTGTAGCCGTTCGGATCGTTTTTATGATTTGCGGAAAACTCTTTGTAGAAGTTTATCAGGAGTTTTTTCTGTTGAAGATAGTAGCAAAGATAGCGAGCTTGTGCGTAATTCGTTCCCGTGTCTTCACGATAAAATTCTTCATCCGTCATTGCCGTCATTTTTTTGAATGACGGCACGGTTTTTTGTCTAATTCCTTCCTGCAGGCGTGGAAGCCGCCAATTCGTAAATCCGTGAATATGCCCGTCCTTTTCACCTGTTTGCTCGAAAAGTGATCCCATTCCCTCGTTGAACCAGGCGGGACAGTCGGGAAAATTAGCTCTCATAAACGGATGAACTATTTCATGGACAAGCGTTCCGCCGCCGGTTGAAATATTCATTATCAAAGCCTTATTAGAGGGTGAATAATAACCGTAAGGAGTATCCGGTTCGTCGTTAAAAAATTCCTTGGCGTGTTTGAGATAGGAAGTATTATCTTTGAAAAGCCAGATTTCGATAATCTCCGCCGGATCTTTTGTAAAAAAATCCTGCTTTAATTTATCAACTGCCCATTTAACAGTACCGATGCTGCGTTTTTTGACCGTTGCTTCGGATTCATCGCCGATAACAATAAACGGGTCTTGGATCAAAACAGTAAAATTTCTGTCCTTTAACATTTTTTCTAATCGTTCTTTGTTTTTTTGAAGATCGGAATTATCTATCGCGGCGAAGGATTCTGAAGGAAGAGGTTCTTTTGCACCCGGTATCTCGGTTTGTTTCAGCTCCATTTGATTTCTACTCAACAGCAGGAAAAAAATTGAAACAAGAAAAAGAGAAATAAAAACCGCGATCTTAAGCATCACATTTATACCTCTGTTCTATTATTTACAAATAGGAGTAGGATTTTCTGTAAATAAACTTAATTGCATTTGCCGCAATCCTCAATGTTCAGAATAAATTTTACATCCTTGTCTTTCATTGTGCCTAAAGGATTCTTTGAAAAGAAATTAAGTTGCTTCGGCGGGGTATATTTAGTTAAAGTTTTTACACCAAAAATTGAAACAGATCCTGACGGTCGTTGATGTATTCGTAGGTGATCCGCGTCTGGTTCATTCTCTCGAGCAGCGGCTCGAATTCTTCACGATTTTTGAGCTCGATGCCGACGAGCGCGGGACCTTGTTCGCGGGAAGTTTTTTTGACGTATTCGAAATGTGTGATGTCGTCGTCCGGTCCTAAAGCGGTTAGAAATTCGCGCAAGGCTCCGGCGCGCTGCGGAAAACGGATGATGAAATAATGCTTCAAACCTTCGTAAAGCAGAGAGCGTTCCTTGATTTCCTCGGTGCGCGTGATGTCGTTGTTGCCGCCGCTCACCAGACACACGACGTTTTTGCCCTTGATTTCTTCACGCATAAAATCGAGCGCCGCAATCGTCAACGCGCCCGCCGGTTCGGCGACGATCGCTTCCTCGTTGTAAAGCTGTAAGATCGTCGAACAAACCTTTCCTTCGGGAACGAGCAGAACTTTTTCGAGATTTTGACGGCAAATCTCGAACGTCAGATCACCGACCCGCTTGACCGCCGCGCCGTCAACAAATTTATCGACCTTTTCGAGCGTCACGATTTCCTCTCTTTCAAACGCATTTTCCATCGCCGGTGCGCCTAATGGCTCGACACCGATAATGCGCGTGTGCGGGCTGAGCTGGCGAAAAACGCACGAAACGCCCGAAGCGAGACCGCCCCCGCCGACCGCCAAAAGCAGGTAATCGATTTTTACGTCCGCGTCTTTGAAAATTTCCAGCCCGACCGTGCCCTGTCCTTCGATGACCTGTAGATCGTCGAACGGATGCACGAAGGTCGCGCCTTTTTCGTCGCAAAACTCGATCGAAGCCGCATAAGCATCGTCGAAAGTATCGCCAACAAGGCGCACGTCGACCATCTCTTTGCCGAACATTTTGACCTGTTTAACTTTCTGATTCGGCGTCGTCGTCGGCATAAAGATCGTGCCTTTGATCGCCATTAGGCGACACGCGTACGCGACGCCCTGCGCGTGATTTCCCGCCGAAGCGCAAACCACGCCTTTTTCGATCACTTCCGGCGCTAACTGCGCCATTTTGTTATACGCGCCGCGAATTTTGTAGGAACGGACGATCTGCAGATCTTCGCGTTTGAGGAAAATATTTGCCTCGAAACGCTCGGAAAGATTCAGGTTCGGCTGGAGCGGCGTGTGAATGGCAACTTTTCGCAAACGCTCGGCGGCTTGGAAAATATTGTCCACGTTGGGAAAGGTAATTTGTCCGGTTTCAGATTTCATTTACTTATAATACCGAATAAAGAATAAGCAAAATTTATCCGAAAAGAAACCTGAAAGCCCGGAAAAGCCGAATTTTTGAGATTTTTACAACAAAAGCCGCCGCAAAACCGGAAAATTTTGCGGCGGCTCCGAAAAAGGATCTGTTCGATTTTATTCCTGCGGACATTTGCCGCAATCGTCGTTCGATCTACTGCTGCGATTGACGGCTTTCAGATCGCGCTGATAGCCTTCGATAATATTCAAAATGAACCGGACATCTTTGTCTTCCATATTCGGAAAACGCTTGTAAGTTTCCTGCACGGAAACGTTTAAGAAGTTTTCCGCCTGGCGGTAATTCTGGCGTTTGGCGGATTCGGTCATATCGAAAAGCGATTGCGCGAGTTCCGCGATCGTGTAATTTTTCTTGACCTCGACATCAGCTAGAATATCGCAGAATTTTTGTTCGCTCGGAACTAATCTGACTTCCTGAATTTCCTCGACCGTTTTTCTGCGCTGAACATCGAAATATGAAAGGCGAACTTTCACGTTCGACGCTCCTTTCAAAGGATTTTTAGCGCGGAAACGCAGCATCACAACCTGCGTCAAGCCGTTGTTCATATCGTCCATCACGACCGAAAAACCGTTTGCGCGATAACGCGGCGCGTAGCCGTAAATCTTTTCAACCTGCAAATTCGGATCGTAATCAACGCTCACCTCAACTTTTTTGGCGACCTGCGAGATCAGGCTCTGGACTTCGTTGACGAAAACTTTTTCGATGTCCTGATAATCGGAAACGAAATGATAAAGTCCGCGTCCCGATTTGGCGAGAGTGCGCAAAAGATCGTTGTTCAGATTCAGCCCGACGCCGATCGTCGAAAGATCTAGCCCCTGCCCGTTAAATTCCGAAGATTCGGCGGCGATCTTGCTCGGATCGACCGTGCCGACATTGGCGATGCCGTCGGTTAATAAGATCACGCGGTTGGTCGAATCTTTGCGGAAATTTTTCAACGCTTCCTGATAGCCGAGCATCAATCCGCTATGTAGGTTGGTTGAACCGTCGGGTTCGATGCAGTCGATCGCACGGCGCAGCGCGTAACCGTCGCCGATGCGGCTGGCGGGAAACAGAACTTCGGCTTCGGTATCGAAAACGACGATCGAAACAATATCGTCGGGACGCAGTTTACCGATCAAGGTCCGCAGAGATTCCTTGACGCGCGACATTTTATCGCTTTCCGCCATCGAACCGCTTTTATCGATCACAAGCGCGAGATTGAGCGGGCGCAGATCGGTTCGTTCGGAAACTTCGGCGGTCGTAAAACCGATCTGCAAAACGGCTTCGCGCTGCGTAGGCGAAATCTCATTGTTGCCCCAGCGCGTATCGAGCGCGACAGCTTGCCCGACTTTCGGCAAAGCCAGACGATGTTTGTGATAATTTACGAATTCTTCGACCGCAACCTCGTCAGGCACTTTAAAATTGACCGTTGACGGGTAATAACTCGAGTTTCTCGAACTTCTATTTGTTGAATTTGTCGTCTGCGGATTTGAATTGTTAATTGCGCGGCTTTGCGAAACCGAAGCCGACGACCCGCTCTGCTGTGCCCAGACATTTACCGCGAAACAGAAAAACACTCCGGCACAAACGAATATCGATCTGCCAAAACGAAAGACTTTCATCATTTTTTCTCCTTATTTTAACTTTCAGCAATCGAGGAGAGCTTTTTGTAAAACCTTTTGCCTAAAGGATTCTTTGAAAAAGAATTAAGTTGCTTGATGAGCTTCAAATTATTTTTATCGAACGAATCTGCCGTTCGGTTTGTCAGCGGTTTGCGCGGTTGGAAAAAGCCGAGGAATTTTTATTTTCGAATTCTTCGATGGCATCGCAAACCGTTTCGATCTGCGAATTTTCCATCTGCGGAGAAAGCGGCAGGGATAAAATTTCCGCACAGATTTTTTCGGCAACCGGCAAGGATCGCTGTTCGGCGGAGCGGAAATTTTTCTGCTCGTGCAAAAGATAGGGATAATGAACCGCCGAGCCGATGCCTTTTTCGGCAAGAAAATCTTTCAGCTCGTCGCGCAAAGCGCAGCGGATCACGAAAAGATGAAAAACCGCTTCGGATTTGTTGCGGACGAAAGACAATTGAATCGCCGGCAAATCTTTCAATCTTTCAAAATAAATTTCCGCCAGCTCGCGCCGCCGCGCATTCCATTCGTCGAGCCTTTTCAATTTAACGCGCAAAATTGCCGCCTGAATTTCATCGAGCCGCGAATTTCTGCCGATCAGATCCATCTCGAAAGCTTCCGCGTGTCCGCCCTGCCGCAGAAGACGGGTTCTTTGCAGAAAATCCGTGTCGCTCGAAATAACCGCGCCGCCGTCGCCGAGTGCGCCTAAATTTTTGGTCGGGTAAAAACTGAAGGTTGCCGCAAGACTCGACGAACCGCAGGGCTTTCCGTCAAATCGTGCGCCGTGCGCCTGCGCGGCGTCTTCGATAACGATCAAATTACGGCGTTCGGCAATTTCTTTGATTGCCTGCATATCCGCCGTCTGTCCGTAGAGATGCACCGGCACGATGGCGCGGGTGCGCGGCGTAATGGCTTGTTCGATTTTCTGCGCGTCGAGATTAAAGGTTTTTTCATCAATATCGACGAAAACGGGTTTGGCGCCCGCATTGACAATTCCGAGAGCCGTGTAGGCGGCGCTCAAAGGCGTCGTGATTACTTCGTCGCCCGCTTCGATTCTGTTTGAAGCGATCAGCGCGAGCGTGATCGCGTCCGTGCCGTTGGCGACACCGACCGCGCCTTTCGCTTCGCAAAACTGTGCCCATTCATTTTCAAAAGCTTCGACTTCTTGACCGAGGATAAAATTTCCGCGCTCGATGACCCGTGCCAGAGCTTCGTTGATGTCTTCAGATAACCCGGCGGAGTGATGTGTAAGATTTAGAAAAGGTATTTTCATCCGTGCCCCAGTAATGTTCCCGGTTTTGCCTGTAAAATTCGATCGTTTGCGCTAAACCTTCCTTCAAAGAAACCTTTGGTTCCCAACCAAGAACCCGCTCGATCTTTTTGTAAGTGCAGTAGCAATTGCCGATGTCGGTTAACTGGCGTTCCGGCGGGAAAGCCACGCCGAGCACCGAGCCGGTTCCGGTCAGCGTGATGAGCTCGTTGGCAATATCGGCTAAACTGACATTTTGCTGATGTCCCAAATTAAAAATCTCGCCCTCGGCTTCTTCGCTCAAACCCGCCAAAAGCATTGCATCAACCACGTCGTCAACGTGATTCAGATCGCGGCGTTGTCTGCCGTCGCCGAAAAGTTCGATGGTTTTATCGTCCATTGCCTGACGGATGAACCACGAGATAAATCCCTGCCGATTGTGATTCAGCTGCTGGCGCGCGCCGTAAGTATTGGTCAGCCGCAAAATAACCGTCCGCAAACCGTAGGCGCGGTCATAAAGCAGATGATACATTTCCGCCGCGTGCTTATTGATGCCGTTGATGTCCATCGGCTGAATCCGATGCTGTTCGTCAACCGGCAGATAAGCGGGTTTGCCGTAAACCTGGCGCGTACTGGTAAAAACTATTTTGACGTGCGGATTAAACATCCGGCAGGCTTCGAGCAGGGAAATATGCGCCGC
The DNA here is from genome assembly GCA_035536135.1 of Pyrinomonadaceae bacterium. Taxonomy (GTDB): domain Bacteria; phylum Acidobacteriota; class Blastocatellia; order Pyrinomonadales; family Pyrinomonadaceae; genus JAFDVJ01. Next base: position 6,056 of record DATLOR010000331.1, read on the forward strand.
GCAATTAAAATGCAAATCATCATGCGGCATCTTCATCGAATCGATGTGGCTGACACTGCCCGCGAGATTAAAAATATAATCAACGCCGCCGACCAGATGATTGATCACCCAGCTGTCGCTCATATCTGCGATGTGAAGCTTGACGCGGTCTTTGATATTTTCAATGTTGTGCAGATTACCGCCTTGTTCGTTACTGAGCGAATCGATGATCGTAATTTCAACATCTTCGATCTCAGCCAGACGCTGTGCCAGATTACTGCCGATAAACCCCAAGCCGCCGGTAATTAAAACCGACCGTCCTTTATATTTTTCGGAAGGCATATTTGTTCTCAATATCTATCAGAAAGAGTTGCAATCAAAGCAGATTTTCACTAATTCTTCCGCACCACAATAAGTTTTAACCAAAGCAAGAAAAAATCCAACAAAGTTTTCGACACGCGGCGAACGGTAAAAAACTGCGATTGTCCGAATTGACGGGCATAATGATTTACACCGACTTCTTTAAAATTGGCTCCGGCTTTCCGGAGTTTGTAAACCAGTTCGACGCAAATACTGCCGCTTGTAGAATGTAGAGCTATTTTGCCTAAAATCGCGCGCCGAATCAAGCGGAAATCGCAGTCGACATCCCGAATCGGCAAAGAAAAGAGAAAATGAGCTAAATGATTGTAAGAACTGCCGATAATCTTGCGGTTAACTTTGTCGGTGCGCTCCAATTTATAGCCGTTCACGACATCGACGTTTTCAGTCAAAAGCGGAAAAAGTTTGAGCAGCTCGCGGACATCATACTGCCCGTCGCCGTCCGTGTAAAAAACCAGATCCTTGCTTGCCGCGTTAAAACCGCTCCGCAAAGCCGCGCCGTAGCCTTTGTTCGTTTCGTGTTCGACGATCCGCACTTCGGGATGTTTTGCCTGTAATTGATCCAAAACGTCCTGCGTATTGTCCGTGCTTCCATCGTTGATCACGATAACTTCGTAATCGTCGGTTAATCCGGGCAAGACCGCGAGCGCGTTCTCGACTAATTTTTCGATTGACTGTGCGTCGTTATATGCAGGAAAAAAAACGCTGATGCCCGGACGCGATAAAATATTCGACATAAATTTATGGTAATTGCCCCGTTTCGCGCACATAGAGGTAAACGGGAGTAAATCTCTCCGGCAGATTTTCGGTCATCGGCACTAGACGATAATTCGGAAATCTTGTCTGAAGTTTATCCGAATCCCAGATGATTACCGCAAAGCGTCCGGCTCTGACTTCTTTTTCAAAAATCGCGCTCAGGACGGGCGACCAATTGCCGGTATATTCCCCGAAATCGTCAAACTCAAAAGCGCAGCCGCTGCGCACGACCAGCTCGACATAAACGCTGAAACAAGTGCTCCCGGGCGGCGTAAATTTCGCCGTCGTTTCGGAGATTTCACGATAATAACTTAAAGACTGCCACCTGAAATATTCACCGCGGGATGCCCGAAAAAGTTGAAAAATACCGCCCAAACTCAGCAGAACGATCATCGCCAACGCCAGGCGCGGCATTGCCTTTTGTTTGAAATCTTCATAGATCAAACCCCAGATTATCGCGATGACAAATGAATTTTCAATGTAATAATTAACGCTTGCGCCGACTCTGCCCGACGAAATCGAGCTCATCCCGAAAGAAAGAAAAAAGTATAACAAAATCAGTAATTTCGGCGACCGCAGACGGTTGATCAACTGCTGCCGATCCATTCGCCGAAAAAAATCGCGGTTTTCGTAGGCAAAGATCAGCAGAAAAATACCGAAAATTATCATCGTCGGACTTTTCAGTATTTGCAGAAGGTTAGCGGTCAGATTGTCCAAACTGTAAGGCAATTCCTGCGCGTGGAGAAAATGCTGCCAGATATAGCCGCCCGCCGAAGTGTCATTGAGCAAAAACATTCCGGCGGCGACCAAGATCGCATAGACGGACAAGAATTTGACCGCATCAGTGATTTTCTTTAATTGCAAAAAACGCAGAATGATGATCAAAACCGGAAGCAAAAACGTGTGTTTCGTAAAAAAAGAAGCCGTCAGCAATAAAGCAATGGCAAACAGGCGCGGAAAACTTATCCTGCTTTTTTCGTCGGCGTCAAAAGCCAGCCAAACGGAAACAAAAGCAAAAGCCGCCGCGATCAGATCGGAACGCACAACGCCGACCCACATCTCGACGGCAAACATCGCGAGACACGCGAGACATGCCGCCCAACCGGCTTCGCGACTACCCGTTAATTTTTTCGTAATTTTAAGAACTGCCCAAACGCAAACCGCAAGCCCCGCGACGGATAAAATTCTGCCCCACCATAACTGAAAGCCGAACAATTTGACACCGATCGCCAGCAGCGCGTAAAAGACGATGCCGTACGGAGTCATACTGTAGGGCGGCGTCAAAGCGTAGGCGTAGGGATTTTTGCCTTCTAAAAGATGCGCGGCAGGCATCCAGTTAAATGCCTCGTAATAACCGTTATCGAACGGGTAGATGATCCGCGAGAGAATAATCGAAAACAATAAAACGCCTAAAATTCCGATCCCTGTGTAGATAATGGAAAGCGTGTTAAGTCCGTAAAAATTTTTACGTATTTTTTCCGTGATTAGCATTTATCTGGATGAAAAACCGTTTGCCGACAATGATTCTCAAGATTTTGCTACATTTTACGCCGACTTTACAAATCGGAAATTTATTTATATTTTTCGGCTTTGCACAAAAATCCCGAAAGTGCCGCGAGTCTTTAAATAATTAGCCACGAATGAACACCAATATCACGAATTTTTAATGTTTTATTCGTGATATTGGTGTTCATTCGTGGCTAATTTTATCTTTGTTTTTGTGCGTCCAAGAGGGCTTTATTCCGTCGAAACAACTTCTTCACCCTCAAGCGCGGCGTGAAGCGTGTGCCACGAGAGCGAAGCGCATTTGACGCGCGCCGGAAATTCCAAAACCCCGGCGAAGATCTTTAATTTTCCGAGATGATTTTCTTCCTCTTCCGCGTCGAGCTCGCCCGTCACCATTTTGTGAAATTCTTCGAACAAAACTTCCGCTTCTTCTTTTGATTTCCCCTTAACGGCTTGCGTCATCATCGAAGCCGAAGCCTTTGAAATTGCACAGCCCGAACCTTTGAAAGCGACATCTTTAACCTTGTCGTCTTCCATCTCGACATAAACCCTGAGCGCATCGCCGCAGAGCGGATTGTTCCCGTCCGCCGTTCTGGTTGCGTCCTCGATCTCGCGGAAATTTCGCGGATTTTTGTTGTGGTCTAAAATAACTTCCTGATATAAATCGTTTAATTCTGACATATTTTAATTTTGGATTTCGGATTTCGGATTTTGGATTGCCGTTAAATTTTATCGCCGAGCGGCGCGGTAAATTTTTCGTCCTCGATGTTTCCCGTATTCAAAACATCTTTCGGCTCGAACAATAAAACTTCGGCTTCCCGTTCGGCGACCGGGCGATGCTCGACGCCGCGCGGCACGATCACGAAATCTCCCGCCGAAAGCTCGACCGTTTTATCACGAAATTCGATGCGGAAATTTCCCTTGACCGCCATAAACATTTCGTCTTCATTTTCGTGATGATGCCACGGAAACTCGCCCTGAATCTTGACGAGCTTGACTTCCTGACCATTGAGTTCGCCGACGACTTTCGGTCGCCAATGTTCATCGATCAACGCAAATTTTTCAGATAAATTAACTTTCATAATCCTCCAAATTCAAATCATATCTTTGTTCTACGAGCGGTTTTCCAAAAGTGTTCGATGGTTTTTCTTCCGTTAACTTAAAACCGTAGCGTTCATAAAGCGAAGCGGCGGCGGTTTGCTCGTTGGTCGTCCATAAATAAGCTGATTTATAGCTTTTTTCTTTCAGAAAATCCATAAACAACTGCATCAGCCGACTGCCTAATCCGATGCCGCGAAACCCGGGTTCGAGATAAAAATACCGAAGCTGTGCCGCACGTTCGCCGCGGTGCATCAAGAGCAAAAAACCGATAATCCGATCTTCATTCTCACAAACCCAAACGCGATCTTTTTCCGCGTCATACAAACGATAAAACTCACTCAAACCGGCGGCAACATACGCCTCGAAATCAATGCCGTAACCGTTTTCCTCGTTGTAGAGCTTGCCGTGCCGGTAAATTACATATCCCAAATCGCCCGCTTTCAGTTCGGTTCTGATCGAGATATTTTTATCGCCAAGATTCAAACGCATCTTTACAAACTCTTGGTCAAAAACTGTTCGAGCAAATCTTCCAGACCGACTTTCGCCGCAAAAATCCCTGTGCCGTGTCCGCCCTTCGGGTAAATTTGCAGAGTCCAATTGTTATTCAGACCTTCTGCGGATTTGAACAGTTTCAAGCTCGAATCCGCTGATTCATTGTCATCTGAGGCAGCAACGAACAAAAGCGGACGATTTCCAAAATCATTAACGGCAGCTTCGATCGGCAGATTGCCGAAATAATTGAGTCCGGGCGAAAGCAGCGCGACGGCTTTGACCTGTTTGTTTTGTGCGCCGTAGATCATCGCGAGACTGCTTCCGTAAGACGCGCCGACGATTCCGATACGCGCGGCATCGACATTTTTCTGCTTCGCCAAAAACTGAAAAGCATTATCAACATCCGCTTTCATTCCTTTGACGGTTTCATCGCCGCGATCCGCTGCGACGCTCGCGCCGTCCGACGTTTTCACCGATTCGCCGAAACCGCGCCCGTCGATCGCCAAAACGCCGAAGCCTTTTGCCTGAATTTTCCGCGCAAATTCATCATAAGATTCGCGGTCGCTGCCCCACTGATGAAGCAGCAAAACGGCAGGCGAATTCGCTTTCGCTGACTCGTAAAAAGTGCCGACAATCTCGACATTATCGGCAGAAATGAACTTCACTGTTTGCGGTTCGGAAATTTTTGTTTGCGAATTCGATTGATTCGCGCCGTTCGCATTATTCAACGGCGCATTTGAATTTGCCTTATTCGCCAGATTTGAAACGGTTTGAGTCTGACAGCCGAAAGCAAACAAAAACAAAAAACTGATGCATGCTAATTTTGCCAAAAGTCCGTATTTCACTATGCAAAAACCTCGATCACTTTTTCGACCGCTTCGGCTAATTTATCAACTTCTTCGCGCGTGTTGTAAAACGCAAAACTGGCGCGCGCCGTCGCGGGAACGTTGAAAAACTGCATCACGGGCTGCGCGCAGTGATGTCCGGCGCGGACGGCGATGCCTTGCTGGTCTAAAATTGTGCCGATGTCGTGCGGGTGAACGTTTTCGATCGTGAACGATAAGACCGACGCTTTTTCCTTCGCCGTGCCGATGATGCGCACGCCTTCGATCGCCGAGAGTTTTTCCGTCGCATATTCCAAAAGCTCGTGTTCATAGCGCGCGGCGGCTTCGAAATCGATCGAATTCAGATAATCGATCGCCGCGCCGAGACCGATTCCGGCGGCAATCGCGGGCGTTCCGGCTTCGAACTTTTCGGGAAGTCCGGCATAGGTCGTTTTTTCAAACGTGACGGTACGAATCATCGAACCGCCGGTTTGATACGGCGGCATTTTATCCAAAAATTCTTTCTTTCCGTAAAGGATTCCGCTGCCCGTCGGCGCAAACATTTTATGCCCCGAAAATACGTAAAAGTCCGCGTCGAGATCCTGCACATCGACCGGAAAATGCGGCACGGCTTGCGCTCCGTCAATCAAAACGGGAACGCCGAATTTATGCGCCGTTGCGATCATTTCCTTGATCGGATTGATCGTTCCCAAGCTGTTTGAAACATGCGTCACGGCAACGATCTTTGTCCGTTCGTTGAGCATATTTTCGTATTCTTCGATGATCAGCTCGCCGCGCTCGTTCATCGGAATCACCCGAATAAGCGCGCCTTTTTCTTCCGCGACGACCTGCCACGGAATAATATTGGCGTGATGTTCCATCTGGCTCAAAATGATCTCATCACCCTCACCAATAAATTTTCGACCGTAGGAATAAGCCACCAGATTGACGCCTTCGGTCGTTCCGCGCACGAAAATACATTCTTTAGCTGACGGCGCATTGATAAAACGTTTCACCTTTTCACGCGCCGCTTCATAGGCGGTCGTCGCGTGCTGCGAGAGATAATGAACGCCGCGATGAATGTTTGAATGTTCCTGTTCGAGATAATGCGTTCCGCGCTCGATCACCAGATTCGACACCTGCGACGACGCGCCGTTATCGAGATAAACCAGAGGCTTGCCGTTTACCTCCTGCGATAAAACGGGAAAATCTTCGCGAATTTTATTTACATCAAAACTGCTCATTTCTTTTACTGCTGTCATGTTTTTACCCCTTGATAATCAAGCGCGCCGGTTAAACTCCGGCGCGTCTCGTTCCCGAACCGGGTTTTTCGTTGCCGACTTCCACTTTCGGGTTATTGGCTTCTTTGATTTCTTCGCGGGCAATAAACTCTCTTAAGGCAGTTTCAATTGTCGCGGCGCGTTTGTTTTTATCGCCCGCAATGGCGTCAATTTTTGCCAGTAAACTTTCTTCGATGATTAAATTTGTTCTAACTCTCATAATTTTTTATGTTCCTAAATTTGTGTTCAAGCGATTCAAAACCGCTTCGTCCAATTGTTTTTTGATCGACTCGATCTCGATTTTATTAACGATTTCCTCAGCAAAACCGTAAGTCAAAAGATTTCGCGCCAAACTTTCGTTCAAACCGCGGCTTAACAAATAAAACAATTCTTCTTCTTCCAACTGACCGACGGTTGCGCCGTGCGCGCATTTAACGTCGTCATTGTAGATCTCGAGTTGCGGTTTTGTGTCAACACGCGCATCATTCGATAATAGCAGGTTTTTGTTCGATTGCTGTGCGTCCGTGCCGGAAGCGTTCTCGCGGACGAAAACTTTGCCGTTGAAAACGCCGCGCGACCTGTCGTTCAAAACGCCTTTGTAGTTCTGATGCGACGCGCAATTCGGCACCGCGTGATCGATCGTCGAATGCGTATCGGCGTGCTGATCGCCGTTCAGCATATACAGCCCGTCAACAAAACATTCCCCGCCTTCTTCGGTAAATTTCAGATGAACATCGTGGCGCGAGAGCTTTGCTCCGAGATTGATATTGGTCGAATTATACAGACTCCCGCGTTTCAGCGTGATCTCGGTCGTCCCGACGTGATAGCTTTCCGCCGATTCTCTCTGCACGCGGTAATGCGTCAGATTCGCGTTGTCTTCGACAAAAATCTGAACGCCTGAATTTGTAAAACTCGCGCCTTTCGATTCGTAATATTCAATGATCGTCGCCTTGCTTCCTGCTTCCGCAACGACGATAATGTGCGGAAAATTCGCTGTCTTTTCATCCGCGTTAAAGTTAAACTCGATCGGTTTTTCAATCGAAGTCTCCTTCGGGATCGTCACCAGAACAACATCGGCAAACGCCAGATGTAAAGCCGTAAAACCGTTGCGCTCGAAATCAAACTGTTTCAAAAGCTCACTTGTTTCGCTTTCGCGCTCCGAATTTTGAATTTTGAATTTTGAATTTTGAATTTCCGCGACGTTCGTATATTTCCACTCCTCGTCACGCGGGGTCGGAAAACCGTTTTCCGAGAAATAGGCAAACGCTTTTTCGCGCAAATCTTTGAGCCACGCGTTTTTTTCACGCGCTGCATTTTCGCTAAATGCCTGACTATAAATATTTTCTTTAACTAATTGTTGTGAAACCATAAAATTTCTAAAACTATCTCGCTGTCTTTCGCATTCCGAGCCAGTATCCCAAAAGCGAAATTATTTGATGACTAAAAAACAAAAACACCGCGGAAAAAATAACTCTTTGAAAACTCACGCCGATAAAAAACCCGAAGACGAGCCATACGCCGATCAAATAATCTATCTGGTCAAAAATGTAAAAGAACAAATTTAAAATCCCGCTTGATGTCGCGCCGGGCGCAATATCGATTTGGCGCTTGATAAAACTATTCGGCAATTCGCCGAGCATCGCCGCCGCACCGACTATCAAACTAAGAAAAATTACGCTAACCGCTGAATAATCAAGCAATTCCAGTTTTTGAAAAACTTCCCAACGATGGAGAATCAGCGATTGAATCGCGAATCCCAAAGCCGTTCCGATCGCTGTCATCGCAATCCCGCGATAGGTTTTGTTCTCGCCGAAAATCCGTTTCCCGCGAAAAGTTTTTCCCTGATCGATTGGCTGAATTAAAGATGAAAACCAGCCGAATTTGATCGCGAAACCGTGCGCTGTCAAACCGCTGAGCAAAGGCGAAAAATGGTAGCTGATTGCCCAAAATTCCTGCCAATTCATCTTACAATCTCTAAATCCAACGGCGCACTTTTCGGCAATAATTCTCGTAACTTTCGCCGTGCATGCTTTTCAAAAATTCTTCCTCGAGCCGCACTTGGATCTGCATCAAAACATCCGCTAAAACAACCGCGAGAAGCGTCAGGGCATTCGGCAGACACAGAAAAAATCCGAAAAGCGCGGTTCGCATTCCGAAAAAGATCGGATTGCGCGAAACCGTAAAAAGTCCTTTCTCGACCAAATCGGTTTTGTTTTCGGTATCGATCCCGATGCGCCACGATTTGCCCATCTGCATCTGCGCGGTTGCCGTCCAAATCAATGCAAATATCATAAAACCGAATCCGGCAATTTTGACGATCGAATTTTCAAGCCACAGAATCGGCGCCGAGTATTGATAAACGCCCGGCAAAAACGCGAACACGATCGTTACGGCAATCAGCAGCAACACCGGAATCCGATAAATATTTTCAATAAAATCAATCGGTTTATCGGTTTTGCCGACAACATACGGATTGATTCCCGTCCGCTTCCAGACCAAAAAAGAGCGCCAGACAAATGCAATCCCGAAAAACCCCAGCAGATATAATGGCAGAATTATTCGCAATGCATGATCCATCTATTTCGTCGCCGCTTTCACCCAATCGTAGCCTTTTTCTTCCAATTCGACGGCTAATTCCTTGCCGCCTTCTTTGACGATCTTGCCGCCCGCGAGAACGTGGACGAAATCAGGCTCGATGTAATTTAAAAGCCGCTGGTAATGCGTCACCAGAATTATCGCGTTGTCCGCGCTGCGCAATTTGTTGACGCCTTCGGCAACTATTCTGAGCGCGTCAATATCAAGCCCCGAATCGGTTTCGTCCAGGATCGCGAGCTTCGGATCAAGCACCGCCATCTGCAAAATCTCGTTTCGTTTCTTTTCGCCGCCCGAAAAACCTTCGTTGACCGAACGCTTGAAAAACTCCGAGCTCATTTCGACGATCTTCGCTTTTTCCTTCAAATAATCGTTGAATTCCAAAGGGTCGAGTTCTTCCTCGCCGTGATGCTTCATTTTCTCGTTGTACGCAAGGCGCAAAAACTGCGAATTCGAAACGCCCGGAACTTCGACCGGATACTGAAACGCGAGAAAAATCCCTTCGCGCGCGCGTTCGTCGGGTTCTAATTCGAGCAAATTTTTACCTTCGTAAAATACTTCGCCCGAAATTACTTCATAACTCGGATGACCTGCCAGAACCTTTGACAAGGTTGATTTGCCCGAACCGTTCGGTCCCATGATCGCGTGAACTTCGCCTTTATTGACGGTCAAATTCAAGCCTTTTAAAATTTCTTTGCCTTCAACTCCGGCATGTAAATCCTTAATTTCTAATAACATAATTTATTCCGTTTCAATTTTATTCTGTCTTTTTAATCTTGCTCTAAACATTCGTCGGCGATAATCAAATCTTCCTTTTACCCAGTCGTTTAGTGAGATATCAGGATACTTCTTCCAATTTTTACGTTTAACCGATTTAACTCCACTATCAATTAACTCCAGATTCTCTTCATTTGAACTCTCTATTTCAGCATTAAGAATTTGTGCAATTCGATGTCTATATGCTCGTTTGGGCAAAGTCTTATTTTTTCTAATTGAAAACCGAGAATTCGCACGACTTTCGCCGTAAGCATTGCGCCTGTCTTTTATGTAGCTTAAAGCCTTTTTCTCTTGCGGAGTTTTCTGTTTCATAAATTAAACAGCTTTCGCTAACGGCGCGTAAAGTTTCTTCAAGTTCTCGGCATCATCAAAAAATAAACCTTCACCGACGGGCTGAATTGCTTTGACGACCAAATCCGCCCAATCTTTATCAACCAAATTTTCAATCACCCAGCCGATCAAATACTGCTGCGCGAGACAACCGCCGGCGGTCGCGATGCGTCCGTGCGCGATGAACGGTTTTTCGACGACTTCAACGCCGAAACTTTCCAAAACCGCTTTCGATGTCGGATAAGTCGTCGCCGTTTTGCCTTCCAGAAGTCCAAGCCGCGCAAGAATCAAACTTCCCGAACAAATCGAGCCGATCAACTGTTTTTCCGCGTTCAAATTAAATTTCGCGAGCCAATTCTCATCGGCGATGCGGTCACGGGTGCCTTGCCCGCTGACGAACAAAACCGCGTCCGCGTCGTTCGCTTCTTCGATTCCGCCCGAAGTTTTGATTTCAATATTCGTCGCCGAAAGATGCACCGACTTTTCACCCAAGATCTTGACTTCCCAATCCGCGACACGAACGCGGTTGAGCAAATCCCACATCAAAAACAGATCGAGGTCGGTAAATTTATCGAAAATAACGATTGCGATCTTAGACATAAATTTCACCTTTTAGATAAAGCGCCGCGCTGCCGCCGATTTTTACGCGCTCGCCTTTTAATTCACAAAACAATTCGCCGCCGCGCGCCGAAACTTGCCGCGCAAAAAGTTCGTTTTTACCCAGGCGTTCCGCCCAGAACGGGATCAGATTGCAATGCGCCGAACCGGTTACGGGGTCTTCCGGGACGCCGACTTCGGGCGCAAAAAATCTGGAAACGAAATCCGCCGAATCGCCCTTCGCCGTCACGATATAGCCGTGCGCGCCGACTTCGAGAAGCTTAGAAAAATTGGGCTTAATGTCCAGAATTTCCTGCTCCGATTCGTAAACCAGAAAATAATCACGTGCTTTGAAAACCTCTTTTGGCGCTTTGCCGAGGGCTTCGATCAATCCGTCGGGCGCATCAACCGGCGAAACCGGGCGCGACGGGAAATCGAGAATCAGGCGCTCGCCCTGCTTTTCGACCTCAAGCACGCCGCTTTTATGCGAATGAAATCTGATAAAACTATCTTCCGTTTTCAAAATCTCGAAAATCACGAACGCCGAACCGAGCGTCGCGTGCCCGCAAAGGTCGATTTCCGCGAGCGGCGTAAACCATCGAATCTCGTAAACATCGCCTTTTTTAACAAAAAACGCCGTTTCCGCCAGATTGTTTTCAAGCGCGATCCGCTGCATCAAGCTTTCATCGAGCCATTCCGTCAAAGGACAAACCGCCGCCGGATTTCCCTTAAAAACTTCCTTCGTAAACGCGTCAACCTGATAAATCGTCAAATTCATAAAATCTGTTCA
>DATLOR010000332.1:0-29107 GCA_035536135.1 Pyrinomonadaceae bacterium
AGATAACTGATAACCGATTTGAGAGGTGAGTGTCAAGTTGACACAAATACAAATGAAGGTGTGTATTTTGGATTCATAAAAAGTCTCAAGCCCCAAGTTAAAAACGAATCTGACTTGGGGCTTGAGACCCGGGACTTGAGACTTTTTATGAATCTAAAATACACACCTTCATTTGTATTTGTGTCAACTTGACACTCACCTCTCAAATCGGTTATCAGTTATCTGTGAGCAAATTTTTCGTACTGCTTTAGTAATTCCTTTCTATGAAAATCGAAATCGAAAGCCCGCAAACTTTTTCACTCGAAAGAAAAATCAAAATGCACGAAGCCCGCGAGGCGATCATTGACCGTCTGGCGCGTGATCTGCCGACGAATATTGATCTTCAGAGATTCTTAAACGTCGTCGTTTCGGAGATCGGCAAAATGATGCAGGCTGACCGCTGCGATCTTTTGCAGCTGACGACCGAAAGCGAACTGCGGATCAGCCACGAATGGCGCAAAGACAAAACCATTCCGTCGAGTCTCGGAACCGAAATTCCGATCGATACCGAAAAACTTTCCGAGAGATTCGATATTTCCAAACCGATCGCGATCAACGACATCGCCGAAGCAAAGGACGCGACGCTCAAATTTTTTGCCAAAGCCCTTGAAACAAAATCGCTTTTGATCGTGCCGATCAGTCTCAACAAAAAAGTTCTCGGGCTCGTCGGACTTCACGACACGCACGCGCCGCGTGAATGGTTTGACGAAGAGATCCAGTTTCTCGAATCGATTGCCCAGCAGCTTGCGATCGGTTATCAATACACGAGTTTGTATGTCGCGCAGGAACAGGAAACGCGCCGCACCAACGCGCTTCTCGAAATCGCCAACACCTTAAATTCGCATTCGGATTTCAAGGTCGTTTCGTCGAAAGTTCTGGAACGCGCCGTCGAATTGGTCGGCGCGGATTACGGCGCACTCGGCGTGCTTGATCAGACGGGCAAGAAAATCTCGCTCGCTTCGTTTAAAACCGCGCCGAACGTGAAACCGAGCAAGGTTTTGCAGATGATCGAAAAGCACGAACAATCGCTCGACCTCGAACCTTTTCCCGCGCTCGGCGAAATTTTGCGCGAAGGCAAAACGATGCGGATCATCGACACGCAGCTGCCGTTTGCGATTCGCCTCATTTTTAATTCACAGCTTAACGGCAAATCCGCGCTCGTCGCGCCCGTCCGCGTTGCCGGACACGCTTTCGGACTGATCGGTTTTGTCTGGAGCGAAGAAACCGCGAAACCTTTCGAAGATCACGACATTGCGCTCGTCGAAGGAATTTCCGACCAGATCGGCACGGCGCTCGAACGCGATCAATTGAGCGCGGAAGTAATGCGTTTGAAATCTCAGCTTCATCAAAAACACAGCGAAATTATCGGGCAGGCGCCGACGATTCGCCGCGCGATCGAGCTCGCTTTGAACGTCGCCGACACGAACACGACCGTTTTGATCAACGGCGAATCCGGCACGGGCAAAGAGCTTCTGGCAAATCTGATTCATTACAATTCGGGACGCGAAAACAAGCCGTATATCAAAATAAACTGCGGCGCGATTCCCGAAACCTTACTCGAATCCGAGCTTTTCGGGCACGAAAAAGGCGCGTTCACCGATGCCAGAAATCAGCGCAAAGGACGTTTCGAAGAATCGGACGGCGGCACGCTTTTTCTCGATGAGATCGGCGAAATGCCGCTTTCGGCGCAAGTCAAACTTTTGCGCGTTCTGCAGGACGGCGAGCTGACGCGCATCGGCGGAAGCGAAGTTATCAAAACCGATGTGCGCGTGGTTGCCGCAACGAATGTCGATCTGGAAAAAGCCATCGAAGAAGGAAAATTCCGCAAGGATCTGTTTTACCGGCTGTCGGTTTTTCCGATCACGCTGCCGCCGCTGCGCGAACGCATCGAAGATATCAATCTGCTCGTTTTTCACTTTCTCGAACGTTACAAGGAAAAAACCGGGCGGTTTGTTTCGGGAATTTCCAAAGAAGCGTTGCGCGCACTGGTCAATTACGAATGGCTCGGCAACGTCCGCGAGCTCGAAAACGCCATCGAACGCGCCGTCATTATCGCTTCCGGCAGACAGATCGAGCTCGACGACCTGCCCGAAGCGATCAGCAAAAAAGCCTTTGAACTGAACGCTCTCGCACGCCACGAACGTGCCAAAGCCGCCGGTGAAGGTCGCTCGCTCAATCTGGAGATCGAATTTCCTTCGACGATGGAGGAAATCGAAAAACAGGCGATCGAAATGGCTCTCGATTACACGGCGGGCGACAAATCCCGCGCTTCACGTCTCTTAAACATCGGGCGCAAAACACTTTACCGCAAGCTCGACCAGTACGAAAACGGCGAAAACCCGACCGAATAATTTCCTGATGTAAAATTTTTCTTGTTTTGCAACGAATCTTAAGGATATATTGTCTTTAAACTCATTGAATGTTTTTGGAATAATCCGCCGCATACCGGTAATCATCAAATTTTAGGAGTAAAAATGAAATTACAAAATTTGACTATTTCTCTGTTTTTATTGTTTTTATCAGCTTTGACAATTTTCGCTCAACAACCCAGTGAAACGCCGCCGGTTGACGATAAAGACTCGATCAAAATCTCAACCACGCTTATTCAAGTTGATGTTACCGTGACGGACAAGGACGGAAAGATCGTGACGGATTTGAAGCCCGAAGATTTTGAGGTTTATGAAAACGGTAAAAAACAAACCATTACTAATTTTTCGTTTATCTCGGTAAATAAACCGGCGGAAAAAATCAATCCACAACCGGTTAAACCCGATAAGAATGCCGTTCCGATTCCGCCCGTCCGCTTAAAATCGGAACAGGTTCGCCGCACATACGCGCTGGTCGTCGACGATCTGGGCTTGAATTTCGGCAATGTTTACTGGGTTCAGCAATCACTCAGAAAATTTATCAACGAACAAATGCAGGAAGGCGATCTGGTGGCGATTGTCCGTACCGGAAGCGGAATCGGCGCGCTCCAGTCTTTTACCTCGGATAAGCGTCAGCTGTTGGCGGGAATTGATAAAATCAAATGGAATTCCTTCGGTCGCAGCGGGGTCGGAACTTTCGCGCCGATCGGTACAACCCTGAAAGAAGATCTGCAAGGCTCAAAAGATTCGGACGGAAAAACCAAAAATCCGGAAGGAGCCGATGAAGATAAGGAATTTCAAAGACAGACGGACGAATTTCGCAACGAAAATTTTTCCGTCGGAACTCTCGGGGCTTTGAATTACATCATCCGCGGAATGCGTGAATTGCCTGGAAGAAAGGCGGTGGTGCTGTTTTCCGAAGGTTTTGTTTTAACTTCAAACGGACAACCCAGCCGCGTTTTCGACAAGATGCGGGTTCTCGCCGATCTGGCAAACCGTTCTTCGGTTGTGATCTACACGATTGATCCGCGCGGATTGCAGGTTCCCGGGATGGCAAATGCCGACGACGATATCAGGCAGGTAATACCCGAAAATTTTGACCCGGCGACATTTGACGACGGCAGAGGTCAGCGCGAACAGGATTTCACCGATTCACAACAAAGCCTCCGTTATTTGGCTTATCAAACCGGCGGAGTTCCGTTTATCAATCAAAACAATATTGATAAAGGATTAAGACAGGCGGTCAACGACCAGAGCAGTTATTATCTGCTCGGCTATCAGCCGGATGACGAATCTTTCGATCCGAAAAAAGCTAAATTCAATAAACTCGAAGTCAAACTTACGCGTCCCGGCTTAAAGATTCGTTACCGGAGCGGTTTTTTCGGCATCACGGACGAGAAGATTCAGAATATCGCGCAAACTCCGCAACAAAAACTGCTCACCGCGCTAACCTCGCCCTTTAGCGCAAACGGAATTAATTTGAGTCTCTATCCCGTTTTTCAAAACGATGCGAAAAACGGCGATTTGATCCAGGCACTCGTCTTTATCGACGCAAAAGATCTGCAATTTACCAAAACTGCCGCCGGTCAGCAAAAAGCTGTTTTTGATATTGTCGCGATGACGTTTGGCGACAACGGCATTACAGT
Organism: Pyrinomonadaceae bacterium; assembly: GCA_035536135.1. Taxonomy (GTDB): domain Bacteria; phylum Acidobacteriota; class Blastocatellia; order Pyrinomonadales; family Pyrinomonadaceae; genus JAFDVJ01. The sequence goes on from DATLOR010000332.1 coordinate 4,052, forward strand.
TGACCGGCTTTCCAAAACTTTTACGCTCGAAATATCGGAAAAAACCTATCGGAACCTGCTCGAAAAAGGTTTTGTCTACACGCTTTCCGTGCCGATCAAGAAGGCGGGAGCATATCAGTTTCGAATCGCTTTGCGCGATACGGTTTCCGACAAGATCGGTTCGGCTTCACAGTTTATCGAAGTGCCGAATGTCAAAAAGCGTTTGGTGCTTTCCAACATCGTTCTCGACAACTTTACCCTCAACGAATGGCAAAAGATCAAGCTCGGCGGAAGTCCTGATGAAAGCGAACGAAGCCTCTTGTATGATGCCGCTTTGCGCCAGTACAAGCGCGGAACGATTCTTCGTTATGATTATGCGATCTACAATCCGAACCAAACCCGCCAGATCGAAACCCGCTTGCGCTTGATCAAAGACGGAAAAGTCGTTTACGAAGAAAATCCGACCGCTGTCAAAACCGACGATCAAAAGGATTTACAACGTATTCAAGCCGCCGGCGCAGTTTCACTCGGCAAAGATCTCGAAGTCGGAAACTATGTTTTGCAAGTAATTGCAACGGATAAAACAGACGCGAAAAAATTTGCGAGTCAGTTTGTCGAATTTGAAATAGTTAAATAATTCGTTGACGAACATAATTGCCAAATTCCAGGTTTAACACCGAAAAATGTTAAACTTGGAATTTCTATTTATGGACATAATTGTCGGCACGGCAGGACATATCGACCACGGAAAAACCGCACTCGTCAAGGCTTTGACGGGCGTTGAGACGGATCGTTTTCCCGAGGAAAAGCTGCGCGGAATTACGATCGACATCGGTTTTGCCGAACTCAGGCTGGGCGAGGCGCAAATCGGTTTCGTCGATGTTCCCGGACACGAAAAATTCGTCAAAAATATGCTCGCGGGCGCGAGCGGAATAGATGTCGTTTTGCTGGTTGTCGCGGCTGACGAAGGCGTGATGCCGCAAACGCGCGAACATTTCGAGATCTGCCGTCTGCTCGAAACCCAAACAGGCTTAATTGTTCTGACAAAAAAAGATCTGGTTGATGAAGAGTTATTGGAACTCGTTAATCTGGAACTTGCCGAACTGGTCGAAAATTCGTTTTTGCAGGATGCGCCCGTGGTCGCGGTTTCCGCCAAAACGGGCGAAGGAATCGAACAGTTAAAACAAACGCTCAAAAATCTTGCGCAGCAAATTCCCGCGCGAAAAAATGAAACGGTGGCGCGTCTGCCGATCGATCGTTCGTTCACGGTCAAAGGTTTCGGCGCGGTCGTCACGGGAACCCTGGTCGCGGGCGAAATTGCCGAAGCGCAGGAGGAGATGGAAATTTTGCCGATCGGCAAAAAGGTGCGCGTGCGCGGGATTCAAACTCACGGGAAAGCGGTCAAAACGGCGCACGCCGGACAAAGAACCGCCGTCAATCTCGGCGGAATTGACCACGCGGAAATCGAGCGCGGAATGATCTTGACGGAAAAAAATATTTTGCGTCCCGTCCAGATTTTCGACGCCGAGATCGAAGTTCTAAAGACGGCGAAAAAGTCTCTCAGATCGCGCCAACGGGTGCGCGTTCACATCGGCACGATCGAGGCTCTGGCGCGCGTTCAGGTTTTGAATGAAAAAGGTGAAATTCCGCAAGGCGAAAAGGATTTTGCCCAGTTAAGACTGGAAATCCCGACAGTTTGCATTCCGGGCGAACGCTTTATCTTGCGCCAGTATTCACCGCAAATGACGATCGCCGGCGGGCGGGTTTTGGATAATTCAGCCGTCAAACACCGGCGCAAAGATACGGAGAATGTCCGTCAATATCTGCAAAATTTAACCAAAGCCGACAAACCGAAACAAATAAAACTTTATCTCGAAACGGCAGACGAACACGGCTTAACTTTCCACGATCTGCAGGCGCGGACGGGTTGGCGCGGCGAGATCTTGAAAAAAGCGATTGCCGAAAACCTTGAAAAAAAAGCGGTCATCGAAGCCGAAAGTTTCTTCGTGGCGCGCTCTGCCTTTGAGAATCTGAAAGAAAAAACTTTGTCTGTAATCGAAACGTTTCACGCGAAAGAGCCTTTATCACGCGGAATTTTGCGCGAAACTTTGCGCGAAAAGATCTTTTCGCGTCTGCCTTCGGAGATCTTTAAAGCGGTTCTCGCAGGTCTTGAAACCGACAAAAAGATCGCCGCCGAAAAAGATTTTGTCCGCGCCGCCGCGCATAATCTCGAACTCTCGGCGGACGAAAAGATCCTGCGCGAGAGGCTTTCGGGAATTTACCGAGCGGCAAAGCTCGAAGTTCCAAAGCTCGAAGACGCTTTAACGGAAGCCTCGAAAAATACGAAATCCGACAAAAATCACGCCCGCAAGATCTTTCAGCTTTTGCTGAATTCGGGCGAGATCGTCAAAATCACGGACGAATTTTATTTTGCGCGGACGGAAATCGAAAATCTGGTTGCAAAATTACAAAAATTCGCCGAAAATTCGGCTGATAAACTGATCGATATGGCGGCATTTAAAGACATCGCCGGAATTTCACGAAAATACGCGATTCCGCTCCTGGAATATTTCGACCGTGAACGAGTGACGCGCCGCGCCGGCGATAAACGCTTGATTTTATAAAGATGCGAAAATTCTTAACCGCAAAATGGCAGGATTTGATCATGGCGAACTACGAAGTTTCGCCCGAACTTCTTGAAAGACGCGTGCCGAAAGGCACTTCGCTCGATCTTAACGAAGGAAAATGTTTTGTCAGTCTGGTCGGTTTTATGTTTTTGGAGACGCGCGTACTGGGCATTCCGATTCCGTTTCACATTAACTTTGAGGAAGTAAATCTGCGGTTTTACGTCAAACGCGAAGCCGGAACGGAAACACGGCGCGGCGTTGTTTTCGTCAAAGAAATTGTCCCGCGCTACGCGATTGCGACCGTTGCGCGGCTTTTTTACGGCGAGCCTTACGAATGTTGGCGAATGAATCATACGCGCAATGAAAAACAGGTCGGCTACGGTTGGCAAAATGGCGATTGCGCGAATAAAATCAAGGTCGAAACGGGCGAAAATCTCGGCGTTCCCGCAGAGAACTCGCACGGCGAATTTATCATCGAACATTATTGGGGCTACACGCAGCGCGGCGCGGCGCGCTGCGACGAATATAAGGTCGAGCATCCGAAATGGGAGCTTTTTGCGGTTGAAAATGCGGAGATAAATGTCGATTTCGGCAAAACTTACGGCGCAGAATTCGCATTTTTGAGCGAGGCGAAACCGTCTTCGATTCTGCTCGCAAAAGGTTCGCCCATTGCGGTTTATAAAGGTGAAAAATTATGAGTAAAACGCACGAATACACAAACGGAGAAATCACGGTTGTCTGGCAGCCCGATCTTTGCATTCATTCGGCGAACTGCGTGAAAAATCTGCCGGCGGTTTTCAAGCCGCAGGAAAAACCGTGGATTCGGGTTGAAAACGCTTCGTCGGAAGAGATTATGAACGCGATCGATAAATGCCCGTCGGGCGCATTATCTTACCGGAAAAACGAAAAATGATTACAGGAATTGTCGCTGTCGCCAAAAACTTCGCGATCGGGAAAGACGGAAAATTGCCGTGGCATTATCCGGCGGATTTAAAGTTCTTTAAGGAAACAACCGTGGGAAACGCCGTCGTAATGGGTTTTCATACGTGGGCTTCGATCGGCAAGCCGCTGCCGAAACGTCTGAATATTGTGCTTTCGCGCAGTGCCGATCTGGAAAACCGCGCGGATGTTTTGCTGCTCAGAAGCAAAGCGGAAGTTTTGGCTCTGACCAACTATCTGAAAGGTGATCTGTTCATTATCGGCGGCGCGAAAACCTTCGAAAATTTTGCGGACGCGATCGAAAAATGGATCGTCACGGAAATTCCCGAGACGGTCGAAGATGCCGATGCTTTTATGCCGCAGGATTTTTTAGACGGATTTGAATTGCAGGAAACCAAAAGTTTGGAAAACGATCTATATATAAAAATTTATGAAAAAATGTCCTGATTGTCATTCTGAAAAAATTATTCAAAACGCCAAGGCGATTGATCGCGGCGAAAGTAATGTAAATCTGAACCTGAGTGTGGCGGTTGACGAATTTCCTGATGCTTTAATCTTTAAGCAGAGAGTTTATTCCGAAGCTGATGCTGATGTTTGCGGCGAATGCGGTTTCATTCAATTTTACGCGAAAAATCCTGAATTGCTCTGGAATGCTTATCAAAATCAGGAAGTAAATAGTAATATAGAGGGCGAAATCAAAAGGAGAAAAGATTTATGATGGGCGGAAAAAGTTGGGACGAATGGATCGAAGAATACGCCGAGTCGCATCATCATCCGGTGAACAGATTAACGCACGCTTTCGGAATTCCGATGATCGCGGCGGCGATCTTGCTGATTCCTTTGTGCTTTTTCGTCGCGGGCGCGTGGCGGTTTTCTTTGGGTTTATTTGTCGTCGGCTGGATTTTGCAATTTGTCGGACACGCGTTTGAAGGCAAACCGCCCGAATTTTTCAAGGATTACCGCTTTCTTTTTGTCGGGCTGCGATGGTGGTTTAAGAAAATTCTCGGGGCATAAAAAAAAGGCGTGAAAAAGAACTTTTAAGTAACTTTTTCACGCCTTTTTTTCCGTTTTCAAACCTTAAGGTTTTTCATACTGAAATTCGTGATAGCCGAGATGCTGAATCAAGCCTTCGTCGTCGTCCGTCAGATCGGCATCCATTTTCAGATCATATTTTCCCGAAGTTAAATTGAGCTCGGTATAGGGCATAAAGACATCCAAATCCTTATAAACCGTGACATCATAACCCGGCTTCAAAGCTCTTTTCGCGACAACACGCCCGTCTTTACTGCCGTAAACCGAACTGCCGGTGGTTAAATTCGTGCCGTCTTCTTTCTGAAAATAAACCATCACGTAGGAATCGACGCCTTCCATCCCGGTCACTTCGAATTTTAAGTGAATCCGCATTCCCTTTTCGCCGTCTTCGGTGACATTATAATCAACCCAAATCTTGTCAAATTTCGCTTTTCCATCGACGCTCGACTTTAATGCCGTTGTCGGCTTCGGACTCGGTGATGCCGATTTTGAAGCCGACGGACTCGGCGAAGCAGACGGTGAAGTGGACGGTGAAACGGTCGGCGTCGGCGATGTGCTGACAATCTCTTTTTTATCCTTCATCACGTTATAAACAAAGATCGACCCAACCGCCGCCACAATCAGGAACAACAAAACAACTACGCCGCCGACCGCGATAAAGATTTTCTTGCTTCCGCCGCCTTTGCTTGCCGGCGGCACCATTGAAAAATTTTGCTGCGGCTGTTGAAATCCCGGTTTGCCGCCGAATTGTGTTTCCATACTTTTGCCGTATGGATTTGTTCCCGGATTCGATTGTCCGCCTTGCGCCCCCGCACCAAAATTAACAATAACCGGCGCATCGGGAAGAGTGCTTCCGCAATTTAAACAAAAACGCATATCGTCGGCGTTCTGATTATTACAGGTTTGACATTTTTTCATTAACGTTTCATTTCTCCTTACTTTGAAAAGACACTAAAAAACGGCGAGTTTTGCCGATTATAATACCCTAAAGCGGCTTTGTTTCAAAGACAAAACTATTGAAAAAGACGATTTTTCTTGTGATAAATTTTCGATTAAACTTTATTTTATAATTAAAGCCTTGAAAGAATCATATATTTTAGTCCTTGACATCGGAACTTCGAGCGTGCGCGCCGCACTTTATGATTTTCGCGGCGATGTTTTGCCCGAAACTTTTGTAAAAAACGAGCGAACGCTGACCGCAACCGACGACGGCGGCGCGGAAATCGACGCTCTGGAAGCCTTCGCGCAAATCGAAAAAGCGATTGACGACGTTCTGGAAAAATCGAAAGCCGTCAAAGGTGAAATCCGGGCGGTCGCCGCTTCGTCTTTCTGGCACAGCCTGGTCGGCATTGACGCTCAGGGAAAACCGACGACCAAGGTTTTCGGCTGGGCAGACACGCGAAGCCGCAAATATATCGCGGAACTGCGAAAAAATCTCGACGAAACCAAAATTCACAACCGCACCGGCGCACGTTTTCATTCGAGCTTCTGGACGGCAAAACTGCTCTGGCTCAAAAAGGATTTTCCGAAGGTTTTTGAAAAAACCGCAAAATGGCTCTCGTTCAGCGATTTTGTCGCGCTCAGGCTTTTCGGCAAAATTAAAACAAGCGTTTCGATGGCTTCGGCAACGGGAATTTTCGATATTCGCCAAAACGCCTGGGACAAGGATTTAATCAAGTTCTTAAAAATCAAACAAACCAATTTGCCCGAAATTGTTGCGAACGACTCGGACACATTTCAACTGAATTCAAAATACAAAAAACGCTGGGAACGCCTGAAAAACGCGGAATGGTTTACGGCAATCGGCGACGGCGCGGCAAATAATATCGGCGCGGGCTGTGTTGAAAGGGAAAAAGCCGCGCTGATGATCGGCACTTCGGGCGCGATGCGCGTCGCCTACCGCGGTGAAATTCCCGAAAAAATTCCGCCCGGGCTGTGGTGCTACCGTATTGACCGCGAAAGAGTGATCATCGGCGGCGCACTCTCGGACGGTGGCGGGCTTTTTCACTGGCTCAAAGATAATCTGAAATTGGACGCAGCGGACGACGAAATCGAAAACGAGATCAAAAAGCGTGCGCCCGACGAACACGGCTTAACATTTCTGCCTTTTCTCGCGGGCGAACGAAGCACGGGCTATCACGAAACGGCGCACGGCGCGGTGTTGGGTTTGAAATCGGCAACCGATTCGATCGATATTGTCCAAGCCGCGCTCGAATCGGTTGCGTATCGTTTCGCCGAAATTTACGATCAATTGAACGACGTCCTAAAAATAAAATCGATCATCGCGTCGGGCGGCGCATTGCGCGAATCGCCTGTCTGGACACAAATTATCTGCGACGCGCTGGCGCAAAAAATGTCCCTGCCCGAAACGCACGAGGCTTCGAGCCGCGGCGCGGTCTTGCTTGCGCTCGAGAGCTTAGGCAAAATAGAAGATATTTCAAAGCTGAAAACGCCGGCAGGCACAAAATTTAATTTCGACAAAAAACGTAACGCAATTTATCAAAAAGCACGAAAAAGGCATAATGAAATTTATAAACTGCTGATTCAATAAAAATTATGACAACTGCGCCGATGACACAACAAAATATTGACCAACTTTGTATTAACACGATCCGAACTTTATCGCTCGACGCGATTCAGAAAGCCGAATCGGGGCATCCCGGATTGCCTTTGGGCATGGCTCCGGCGGCTTATGTTCTGTGGACGAAATTCTTATGGCACAATCCGAAAAACCCGAAATGGTTCAATCGCGACCGCTTTGTTCTCTCGGGCGGACACGGTTCGATGCTGATTTACTCACTTCTTCATCTGACGGGTTACGAATCGGTTTCGATGGACGAGATCAAGCGTTTTCGGCAGTACGGTTCGGCGACGCCCGGGCATCCCGAAAATCACGTCACGCTTGGCGTTGAAGTCACGACCGGACCGCTCGGACAGGGTTTTGCGAACGGTGTCGGACTCGCGATTGCCTCGGCGCACCTCGCGGCGACATTTAACCGCGAAGATTTTCCGCTCGTTGATAATTATATTTACGCGATTTGTTCGGACGGTGATCTGATGGAAGGAGTTTCGTATGAAGCCGCGTCAATCGCGGGACATCTCGGGCTCGGCAATATCATTTATCTTTACGACGACAACAATATCACGATCGAAGGCTCGACCGATCTGGCGTTTACGGAAGACGTTACGAAACGCTTTGAAGCGGCGGGCTGGCACGTTTCGACCGTCGAAGACGGCAACGATCTGGAAGCGATCGAAGCGGCAATCGTCGAAGCGCAGGAGGTTGACGACAAACCTTCGCTGATCCGCGTCAAAACGATCATCGGCTTCGGAATGCCGAAACAAGGCACGAACAAAGCGCATTCCGACGCGCCCGGCGAAGAAGCCGTCCGCGAGACGAAACGCAATCTCGGATGGGACGAAGACGCGCAGTTTTACGTGCCGGAAGAAGTTTACGCGCATTTCCGCGAAGCGATCGAATCGGGCGCGGAGCTCGAAAAAGACTGGAACGCGCTGGTCGCGTCTTACGCCGAAAAATTCGCGGACGAAGGCAAAACCTTCAAACAAATTGTTTCAGACGAACTGCCTGAGGGTTGGGAATCGGCTTTGCCGGCGTTTGAAGGCGTGGAAGCTAAAGCGACCCGCGCTTATTCGGGCGAAGTAATCAACGCGATTGCTGATAAAATTCCGGCGCTGATCGGCGGTTCGGCTGATCTGGCGCCGTCAAACAACACGACGATCAAAGCTTCCGTGAGTTTGGAAGCCGGAAGTTACGAAGGTCGCGTTCTGCACTGGGGAATCCGCGAACACGCGATGGGTTCGACGATGAACGGCATCGCCCTGTACGGCGGTTTGATTCCTTACGGCGGAACCTTTATGACGTTTTCCGATTATATGCGTCCCGCGATTCGGCTTGCCGCGCTTTCGCAAGCGCAGGTCATATACGTTTTCACGCACGATTCGATCGGGCTCGGCGAAGACGGTCCGACGCATCAATCGGTCGAACATCTCGCCGCACTTCGCGCGATTCCGAATCTCGCGGTGATTCGCCCCGCAGACGCGTACGAAACCCGCGAAGCATGGCGCATCGCGCTTCTAAGGCGTCACGCACCGACTGCGCTCGCTTTTTCGCGTCAAAAGGTCGCGCTCATTGACCGCACAAAGTTCGCGTCCGCCGACGAAACCGTCAAAGGCGCGTATGTTCTGGCTGAAGCGTCAAATAATGAACCGAAATTGATTTTGATCGCGACGGGCTCGGAAGTCGGGCTCGCGATGGAAGCGCGTGAACGCCTTGAGTCGGAAGGCATCGCAACCCGCGTTGTTTCAATGCCTTGCTGGGAGCTTTTCGATGAACAGAGTGCCGAATACAAAGAATCCGTTTTGCCGAAAGCAGTAAAACCGCGTCTCGCGATCGAAGCCGGAGTCAGTTTAGGCTGGGCAAAATACACGGGCGACGAAGGCGACACGCTGACGGTTGATAAATTCGGCGCGTCCGCACCCGGTGAAGTCGTTTTCCGCGAATACGGTTTTACGGTTGAAAATGTTTTGGCAAAAGCAAAGAAATTAGTTTGATGCCCTGCGTCTGATGCCCTGTGTATGAGATTGCATACTGACTTTCACGATTACTATGATACGGCGGTTGGATATGGCGTTGACGACAATGTTCATTACAACCGCTTTACCAAAGAAGTTGTAATTCGCATTAAATCAGGTTTGAATCTTCCGAACCACAGGCACGCCGGTTTACTTGGTTTCTGCGGAAAAATTTATCCGTTTACCGAGATCCGGAAGTTTGATCGAAAATTTTATGATTATGGCGAGGAAGCGCGCAAAATAGTCGAACATTATTTCGCCTTTAGTTTTGAAGATTACAAAAACAAGGATTCCGAGTGGGGAAAGTATGCCGAGACTTTCTTTGATCATTATGATAATTCAAGAGAAATGAAATTCAAACAGTTTTTTATTGACTGGAATTACGAGAGCGACGATATTTTCTTTGAACATAAAGCACCGATCTGGATGATGAAATTTGACAGCGGTTACGAGCAAAACGGATTACTCAATCCCAAATTAAAAGATTACGGTTTTGATCGAATAAAGGATTCTTTTACGGCGTTTCAGGAAATCTCGATGTATCTTTCGAATATTCTGGTCGAACAAAAAGAAGTCGTGAAAGTCGAAGATAAAGTCCGAATCGAAAAGCACGGCTTTGACCTAAAGAAAAGTTTTCGCAAAGAAAAGAAATAATTATTATTCGGTTAAGTTTATGATATCTGTAAAATCTTTTTTACTCGAACAATTTACGGTTTGTTACGACGAAAACGGCTGGTTTGTCGCGCTGAAAAATGCCCTGCGGAATTTGACGGCTCAGCAGGCGGCTTGGAAACCTGAAAATCTCGATAATTCGATTTGGGAAATTCTGGCGCATCTCAATTTTTATAACGAACGCTATTTAAAACGATTTAGAGGCGAGCAGCTGCCGCCGTCAAATCTCGAAAACAGCGAAACTTTTGCGGGCGCCGACGAGCTTTCCGAAACAGCATGGCAGGCGGAAACCGAAAGATTCGATGCGATTATGAGCAAATGGCGTGAGCTGCTTGAGTCCGCCGATGAAGAGAAATTGGCACAGGCAGTTTCGGCAGAAAATCAAGCCCTGTGGCGCGAAGTGATTTCAAACATCAACACGCACAACGCGCATCACGGCGGGCAGATCGTTGTCTTGCGCAAATTGCAGGGCAGTTGGGACGCATCAAAAGGCGTTTCATAGTTTTTGTTTACTGAAAATTAACTTTTGGGAACCAAAAAAAACTTGTTGATTGCCTGAAATATTAATTTGGGTACTCCAATTAATATTTTGACTTCCCGACATTTCTTTTTGACTACTCAAATGTTTATTTTCACTACCCGACATTTCTTTTTGGGTAGTGCGGAATTTATTCCCACTTCCCGAAAGTTAATTCCGAGAAGTAAAAGATTAAATTTGTCAGAGTCTTCAGACGATTGGAAGAGACATCAAAAACCGGAAAATTATTAAAATCGTTCGATGCATTGCATGGAGCGATTTTTTTTGGCTCAATGTAAGAAATGACGGACAAACTACCGACCACCGAAAGCGAATCGAAAACCGCGATTTTTGCGGCGATCATCGGAAATCTTTTGATCGCCGTGACGAAATTTATCGCGTCGGCTTTGACGGGAAGCTCGGCGATGCTCACGGAAGGAATCCATTCGGTCGTCGATACGGGCAACGGCGGTTTGATGCTTTTGGGCATCAGGAAAAGCCAAAAACCGCCCGACGAAGCGCATCCGTTCGGACACGGACGCGAGCTTTATTTCTGGACGCTGATCGTTGCGCTCAGTATTTTTGCGGTCGGCGGCGGCGTTTCGATTTTCGAAGGCGTCAAACATATTCAACATCCGGTCGAGATCGAAAATCCGATCTGGAATTATTCGGTTCTCGGAATTTCGTTCGTTTTTGAAAGCGTTTCGTGGTTTTACGGTTGGAAGGCTTTTCGAAATACACGCAAAGGTCAGACAATCATCAAAACAATTCACACGAGCAAAGATCCGACATCGTTTACGGTTTTGCTCGAAGATTCGACCGCGCTTCTCGGTTTGATCATCGCGTTTCTCGGCGTTTTTTTCGGGCATTATTATAAATTCCCGCTTTTTGACGGCATTGCGTCGGTGGTGATCGGCGTGCTTTTATGTCTGGTCGCGCTCTTTTTGGGTTATGAAACGAAAGGGCTTTTGATCGGCGAATCGGTCGATCAGGAAACGATCCGGGGCGTTCGCCGCATTGCCGAAGCCGAGCCGAAAGTCGAAAAAGCCGTGAAGATTCTGACGATTCATTTCGGACCGAACGAAGTTTTGCTCACGCTCGAACTTCAATTCGTCAAAGACATTTCGGCAACCGATCTGCGCGTCGCGATTCGCCGCATCGAGCTCGACGTTAAGAAAAAATATCCCGACGTAACGCGTGTGTATTTCGAAGCTGAATCCTTGTCGGTCAGGGAAATCGAAGCGCGCGCCGAATCATAAATCATTTGACGCTTTCGTGAAGCGCGCGCACGGCTTTGCGGAGCTTCCCGACCATATCTTTTTCCGGCGGCGTATTATCGGGCAAAATGATGTTCGTGTTGAAAACCAACACGGAAGCGGTGCGTTTTTTCTGATTGAATTCGATGTAACTGATAAACCCGTTCTGGTCGCCGCCGTGCCCGAGATAAGTTTCGCCGCCGCGCTCGTCAATAAAGAAATTCAAACCGATTCCGGTCGTAAATCCCGGGTTGCCGTTCGCATCGAGCGGCGCAGGGATAGTTTGACGAAACATTTCTTCGAGCGAGGCGCGATTTAAAATTCCGTCGTAAACTTCTTTTTTAGTTTCGTCGCCGATCAAAAAATTTAAGTATTTGACCATATCCGTGAGCGGCGAATTCAGTCCGCTGTTCGAAACCGTGATGCCCGAATCGGCGTCGAAACGTCCGGTCGTGCGCACGCCGTTTTCGATGTAATAGCTGTGCGAACGGTATTTTAGAAGATGATAAGGCGTTGCGTCGAAATAACTTCGGTACATTTCCAAGGGGCGCAGGATATTTTTATCAACGTAAACTTCATAATCGTCGCCCGTCAGCCGCTCGATAATTTGCCCGAGAAAAACGATGCCGAGATTTGAATAACTGAATTTGCTTCCGGGCTTAAAAAGAATTTCCGTAAAGGGCAGCATCGCTTCGACCTGTGAATACTTGGTCGGCTCGAACGGCTGCCAGTCTTTGCCGTTTTTATACGGAAAAGTCGAATTCCGAAAACCCGCGCTGTGATTCATCAGCTCGCGGATCGTGATCTCCTGCATCTCGCCGAAAGGATTGTGAACCGCCTTTAATTCGGGCAGATATTTGAGAACCGGATCGTCCAGTTTCAGCAAACCACGGTCGCGCAGCTGCATAATCGCGATGCCCGTAAAAGGTTTTGTGTTCGATGCCCAGTGATAGATCGTGTTCTCATCGACTGCCTGATTTTTTTCGAGATTCGCCATCCCGTAAAAATCCCGCGCTATGATTTTATTGTCTTTAAGGAAAATAAAACTGCTTCCGACAATGCCGTTTTGTTTTAATTCATTTTCGTAAAACGCTTTGAATTTTGTATATTCAGCGTCAAAGCCATCTTTTTTTGAAATATTTTGCGCGTTCATCGAGATTGTCAACAAACAAAGAAAGATCAGAACTTTTTTACACAGTTTCATCCGAACACCTCTTGAAAATTAAGGCAAGAAATAGAAGATAAATTTGTTTTGAAAACTTACGCGATCCGAAAAATCTCGCGGTAGCCGCTTTCGACCGAATCCATATAGCCGCTCATTGCTTCCTGCACGTCGGCGCGCGAGCCGTATTCGCTTAATTGCTTTTCGTAGCCGGCAACATCTTCGGTTTCAATTTCGAGCACGACCGTCCAGAAGTCGGCAACGTAGTCCACCAGAATCCGATGTTTGACATCCTGCATCAACGCCATTGATTTTTGAAAATGTTCGATTAAATTTTTCGCCTGTCCCGGCTTGCATTTGAAAACGTTGCGAATTACAAACATAAATTTCCTCCTTTGCGATTTTCGCTAATTTTGTAATGAAACAAAGATTCTGTCAATCAAGGCTACATCCACCCGCCGCCCGAGCTTAAAACTGCCCAGATAACCCAGAACAAAAGTATCCAGATAAATAATGCAAAAATCAGCGGCAAACCGTTCAGGATAATGCCGAGTATCGGGAAAACTTTTTTGGAATCTTTGATAAACGCACCGATAATTCCCAATAGTAAACCCGTAAAATGCAGAAGCGGCGCGACGGCTGCGCCAAAGACAAGAAAAATATTATTAAAGCGTTGTTCGGCGTAAGTTCCTCTTTCGGGAATAAAAGAAGCAACAAAAAGCAAAAGCGTGACCGCGCCCGTCACGATCGCCAATCCGCAAGAGATCAGACCGGTTTTGGGATGAGTCTTTTTAATTGCCAGATTGCTCCGTGCCGCGTTCATGATAATTTGAGATATTACGCGCCATCTCAGAAAAATTCAAAACGCGTGCAAAAACTTACGTTTCGTGTCAAAATCGCGTAAAAACGTTTCAAAAAAATCAAACCAACTTTATGTCATACGCACATTTGATTTTCGGAATTCTACTTTTCTTAGGTTTTCTGATAACCGGGAAATTTATGCGCTGGGATTTTCCCGACAAAGAAATTATCCCGCCGGATTTTCGCATTTTGATGCGTTCGCGGCATATTTATATTTTGCTTTCGAGCTTGATTCACATCGTTCTGGGCGTTTACCTGCAAATTCACGCGGAAATCTGGCAGAAAATTTTACAGATTCTCGGCTCGGTTTTGTTGATCGCGGGAAGCGTTTTGTTCGTTTGGGCGTTTATTTACGAAACTTATACCGCGCGGCATTTTTCAGACCTCAGCCGGTTCGCGCTTTACGCAACGCTCGCCGGAGTCGTGGTTCATTTGCTTGGCGGTTTTAAGGTGAAAAAGTAAACCTTCTCTCTATGATTGCGGGTCGCCGCCGATCGAAAGAAGGTTTTATGCAGAATATCAGAAAATGTTTTCTTACTTACAATTCCGGCTTTTCCACTGTTCGCATTTTTCCTTCGTATCAGGTCCGTAAACGACGCGATGCGTTGCCATGATCATTGCGTCTTCTTCGACCACGATACAATCCTGATTGTCCGTTTCAACCCGCGCCGCGACGATGTATTTTTTGTCTGTCATAATTTTTCTCCTTTGATATTGTTTGAATAAAAACTCTGTCTTGAAATCATAACGAAAAATTTCAGAGCAAAGTTTTTGATAAACGGAAGTTCTTTGATTTTCACAGAGAAATAGTGAAAACTGAGTTTGGATATTAAATTTATTGCGCGCCTTCAAAATTTAAAGATGTCAATATTTTTGTCCGGCTTAATAACATGAAAACTCCGATTCGCATTTTAATTATCGAAAATCAAACGCTTGTTAAGATCGGCATCAAAACGGTTTTGAGCGCGAACGAAGATTTTGAAATCGCCGGCGAAGCCGATTCGGGCGCGGAAGGTTTCCAAAAATTCCGCGCGTTAAAACCCGATGTCACGATCTTGAGCCTGCGCCTGCCCGATTCGTGCGCGATCGATACGCTGGGTGATTATTTCGCAACAGAAAAACACGCAAAAATTCTGGTTCTGGCGGATACCGCCGGCGACGCGGAAATCAGCAAAGCCTTGAAAAAAGGCGCGTTGGGCTATATCTGCAAAGACATTTCGCCCGACGAACTCGTGAAAGCGATCCGCGTTGTAAGCTCGGGCAAAAAATATATCCCGAGCGATATTGCCGAGATTTTGAGCGAAAACATCGGAAACGAAGAGCTGACGCCGACCGAAACGCGGATCTTACAGCAAATCGTCGCGGGAAAAGCCAACAAGGAAATCGCGTATGATTTAAATATTTCCGAAAACACGGTCAAAACTCACGTCAAAAACGTCTTTGAAAAACTCGGCGTTTCCGACCGCACGAGCGCCGCAACCTTGGCGATCAGGCGCGGTTTGGTGAGAATTCATTTATAATCGTTTTGCTTTACAAAAAGTTCTGTTCGAAAATCAAATATGAAAAGACGCGATATATTAAAAGGCTTGGCGGCGCTGCCGCTTCTGGCGAGTCCGGTTTTCAGTAAAATCCGGCGCAGCGAAAAACATAAAATTATCAAACCAAAGCGTTTAAAGGCAGGCGATACGGTCGCGGTGATTGCTCCGGCAAGCGGTTTAAGCCCTGAATCGTTCGACAAAGCCCTGCAAAATCTCGAAAGTCTCGGCTTGAAAACAAAGGTCGGGAAAGCGGCGCGCGGGATCAAAGGATTTCTGTCGGCAACCGATAAAGAACGGCTCGACGATCTGCACTGGGCGTTCGGCGATTCCGAAATTTCCGCCGTCTGGTGCGTGCGCGGGGGCTACGGCGCGGCGCGGCTTTTGCCCTCGATTGATTACAATTTGATCCGAAAAAACCCGAAAATTTTGATCGGTTATTCCGACATTACATCTTTTCATCTAGCGATCTCGCAAAACACGGGACTCGTCACTTTTCACGGTCCGGTCGCGGCTTCGGAGCTTTCCGATTATACGAAAAAACACGTTGTCAACGCGCTGATGAATCCGTCCGCGCCTTATAAAATCGAGCTTTCCGATTACAACAAGGCGCAGGAATCGAATCTTTTCAAGACCGAAACGATCGTCGGCGGAAAATGCCGCGGCAGGCTGATCGGCGGAAATCTTTCGCTTTTATCGGCGCTTGCCGGAACGCCTTTCGCGCTTGCGAACCTGAAAGGCAAAATCCTTTTCATCGAAGATGTCGGCGAACAGCCTTACCGCATTGACCGGATGCTCACACAACTTCGGCAAAGCGTTGATCTGCGCTCGCTCTCGGGCATCGCGCTCGGTGTGTTTGAAGACTGCAACCCGAAAACAAAGGACACGCAATCGCTGCTCGATGTCCTTCGAGACCGTCTCGGCGACCTCGGCATTCCCGTCATTTACGGCTTATCTTTCGGACATATCCGCGACCAGTTCACAATGCCCGTCGGCATCGAAGCCGAACTCGACACGACAAATGCGACGATGACCTTGCTCGAAACGGGAACCATCTAATTTTAGATTTGGGATTGCGGATTGCGGATTTGCTATCGCGTAAAAATGTATCGCATTTCTAATTCGAGACGTTTTCAGATAAGGAATCAATTCAAACAACAGACCAATCCGAAATCCCAAATCCGAAATCCGAAATCGGTATCACCCGAAAGTATGAGAAAAATCTCACGGCAATTGATGATTACACGCCCGTTTTTCTCCTGTAAACTTGAAATATAAATCGGAAACATCCGAAAAAAGATTGAGGAGAAAAAAAATGATTAAGATCAGACGAAGCAAGGAACGGGGACACGCCAATTACGGTTGGCTCGATACGAATTATACGTTTTCATTCAGCAATTATTACGATCCGCGATTTATGGGTTTTCGCTCATTACGCGTGATCAACGAAGACTTTATCGCGCCGGATCAGGGTTTCCCGACGCACGGACACGCGGATATGGAAATTTTGACCTACGTGATCCGCGGCGAGCTTTCGCACAAGGATTCGATGGGCAACGGGACGACGATTCTGCCGAACGAAGTGCAGAGAATGACTGCCGGAACCGGCGTTCTGCACAGCGAATACAGTTCGCCTTCGGAAGAAACGCATCTTTTGCAGATTTGGATTTTGCCTGAAGAAGAAAACTTAACTCCGGGTTACGAGCAAACATTTTTTGCGCCCGAAGATAAAAAAGGCAAACTGAAACTGGTTGCTTCGCGCGGCGGTGACGACGGCTCGGTGACGATTCATCAGGACGTAAATCTTTACAGTTCACTGCTGGCGACTGGCGAAACGGTCGAGCACAGTTTGGCGGAAAATCGCCACGCGTGGATTCAAATCGTCAAAGGTTCCATTGAATTAAACGGCGAAACCTTGAATCAAGGCGACGGCGCGGCGGTCAGCGATGAAACAAGTCTTAAAATCAAATCGCTCTCGGACGAAACCGAATTTTTGCTGTTCGATTTGAGTTGAGAAAGCTTTAAAACTATTTTTAGCCGCGGATTAACGCGGATGCGCACGGATTAAATCAAATAATTTAAAATCCGCGTAATCCACGTTAATCCGCGGCTAATTTTTGTGTTAAAGTCCCAAAAGAAGTTTTTTCGGAGGAAAAATGGAAGAGATCTTTTCGTACGATGTGATGCCGTATCCAAGCAAGTTTTTCTTGCAGACACATCCCGACCGTCTGGCAACACTGGCAACGCTTTTTGGAATGAATCCTGCGAATGTAGGAAGCTGCCGCGTGCTCGAACTCGGCTGCGGCAACGGCAGCAACCTTATTTCGCACGCTTTCAACTTGCCGGACGCAAAATTTGTCGGCGTTGATCTGGCGGAAAATCACATCACCGACGCCAAACGTTCGGCGGAAGCATTGAATCTGAACAACACGGAATTTTATCAGATGGACGTAATGGAAATGTCTGCCGCGCAGTTTGGTAAATTCGATTACGTCATCGCGCACGGACTTTTTTCTTGGGTGCCGGATTTCGTGCGCGAAAAAACGCTCGCGCTTTACCGCGAGTTTTTAACAGAAAACGGCGTCGGCTATATAAGCTACAACGCTTTTCCGGGCGCTCACACGCGCCAGATGGTGCAGAAAATGATGCGTTTTCACGCTCGACACTTTGATGAACCGCTCGACAAAGTCGGTAAATCAATCTCGTTTCTCGCTTTTCTGACGGAAAACGCGACCGAAAAAGAAATCTTCGCGCCGATTCTGCAATCGGAACTCAAACGCCATTTCGAACACGACGCGGCGGATATTTTTCACGATGATCTATCAGACCTAAACGTCGCTTTTTACTTTCACGAATTCGCCGAACTGCTGAAACGAAACAACTTGCAGTATCTGGCAGAAGCCGAACTTCACGCGATGGGCACGCAGAGTTTGTCGAAAGATGCGCGGGAATTTATCGAATCGCTCGAAGATATAGTCGAACGCGAACAATATCTCGATTTCTTTCGCGGGCGGATTTTTCGCCAGACGCTTTTTTGCCGCCAAGAAATCAAACTCGATCGCAATCCCAAACCGGCGGTGATGAATAAATTTCTTCTGTCTTCGTCCGTTCGTCCGCAATCGGCAAAACCCGATCTTGCCGCGCAAAAGGTCGAAAAATTCGTCGGCATAAAAGGCACCGGCATCGAGATCGACCATCCTTTGACGAAAGCCGCGCTCGTTTATCTCGGACAAATTTGGGGACGCACCATACAGTTTGGCGAGCTTCTCCAAAAAGCGAAGGAAACCGTTATTAGTCAGGGATTTAAGACAAACAACTGGGACGAACAATTTTATATTACAAGTGCGATCTTGCTGCAAATCTGCCGCGGAACAGGCTTGATCGAACTGCATCTTTTTCAGCCCGAAGCCGCAACCGAGGTCAGCGAAAAACCGAAGGTCAACGCCCTTGCAATCTGGCAGCTGCCGCAGGCGAACAACGTTTTGACGCTTCTGAATCTGGACGTAAAAATCGAAGACGAGGTTTCGCGTCATCTGCTCCAAATTTGCGACGGAACGCGCTCGCGGGCAGATTTGCTCAAAGAAATGCGCGAATTTATCGAAGAAAACGAAGACATCGACGATAAAGAAACGCTTTTGAAAGATTTGCCCGAATGGCTCGACGAAAGTTTGGCGCAATTGGCAAAACTCGGAATGTTTGAATCCTAGTCAGAAAGCAGATTTTAGCCGCGGATTGACGCGGATGAACGCAGATTAGATCAAATAATTTAAAATCCGTGCGCATCCGCGTTTATCCGGGGCTAAAATAAACAGTTCTGACGTTTTTACGTTAAAATATTCAGTGTGAATCAAAAATCTGCAACGCCGCGCGACGCGTCAGCCGTCATTTTATTAAATCAGGACGAATCGAAAGTTCTCTGGGCGCAGCGCAATCCGAAAATTTCTTTCTTAGGCGGTTTTCACGCTTTTCCGGGCGGCAAAACCGATGAAACCGACGCGCAAATCATCGTTAAAAATTGCGCCGATAAAAATCTGGAAAAATTTATTGTCTGCGCGGTGCGCGAACTGTTCGAAGAAGTCGGCGTTCTGCTCGTTCGCGGCGGCGAAAAACTGACGAAAGGGCAACGCGCTTCGCTTCACGACGATTTGATCTCCGGCAGAAGCAATTTCGCCGAAATTCTGGCGGATTGGAATTTATGGATCGACGCGGAAGATTTTTTCTACACCGGACACTGGACAACGCCGAAATTTTCGCCCGTGCGTTTCAAGACGCGCTTTTTTATTGCCAAATGCCCGCCAAAACAAACGCCTTACGCGGCGATTACGGAAATGCAGAACATCGAATTTATCGCGCCGAAAGACGCGCTCGTGTGCTGGGCAAAATCGGAAGTTCTGATCGCGCCGCCGGTTTTGATCTCATTGCAGGAATTAGCCAAAAACGAATTCACCGATTTACAAAGATCAATCAAAAATCTGCTGGAAAAATCGCAAAATTGCGACGGCGACATCGAATACATCGAGCTCAACCCGCATATAATCTGCTTTCCGCTGAGGACCGAAACACTTCCGCCCGCGACGCATACGAACTGTTTTATTGTCGGGCGCCAGGAATTTGTCGTGATCGACGCGGCTTCAAAGGACGAAGCTGAACAGGCGAAACTTTTCGAGCTTGTCGATTCTTTGATCGAAAAAGGTTTTGTCTGCAAGGAAATCATCGTTTCGCATCTGCATAAAGACCATTTTGGCGGCGAAACGGTTTTGCAAGATCATCTGCGCACGAAATTCGGTCTGGAAGTTCCGGTTTCCGCGCACCGAATTACGGCGGAAAGCTTGCAGGGAAAAGTTAAATTTCAAAAGTTTATCGAAGCCGATGAACTCATAACTTTGAAGGACGAAGCCGGTGTAAATTTTGCAATAAAAGCACTTCTCACGCCGGGGCACGCGCGCGGACATCTTTGTTTTTATGACGAAGACCTTGGATTTTTGCTCTCATCCGATAATGTCGTCGGCGCGGGAACTGTTCTGATTGCACCGCCCGAAGGCAATATGACGGATTATTTAAATTCGCTCGAACGGATGAAAAATCTGCCGAATCTGCAACATCTTTGCGGTTCGCACGGTTCGGCGATCTTTGACGCGAAAGCGAAGATCGAAGAATACATCGCGCATCGCGCGGAGCGCGAAAAACAAGTTTTGGAGGCATTTCAGAACGGCGCGCAAACGGCTGAAGAAATTGCCGGTGTTGTTTATCAAAATCTGAATCCGAATATCTTTCCGCTCGCGGTCAAATCGGTCGAAGCGCATCTTGAAAAACTTAGCTCAAATAATCTTATTTGATTTTCCGGCTTCTAAAACAAGACGAAAAGGAAGATGTCTTTCGACCGAGATGCTTTGCAGATTCGCTTTTTCGGCTAAAAATTGTAATTCGTGCGGCTTGAACGACCGCAAGATCGAAAGCAAACCGTCCTGGGCGACGAGCGGGCTGATGCGGAAGGCGGCGCAAAAAATCTGATAGGAAAGATACGCCATCCGGTGACGGTGCAGGTCGATGACAAAGATTTTGCGGCGCGCGACACGCGCCATTTCACGCAGGATTGCGATGATGTTTTCGTCCGTGAAATGATGCGTGAAAAGCGAGCAGATCGCGTAATCAAAGGAGTTTTCCGTAAACGGCAGATTTAAAGCGTTGCCGCGGATCGAACTGATTTCCGCAAAATCTTTTGATTCTTCGAGAATCGCTTCGGCTGAACGCGCATTTAATTCCAAACCTGTAAGATTTGCCTTTCGCTTTTGACGCCGGGCAAATTTGGCGATCACGCGAAGCAGTTCGCCCGAACCCGCACCAATGTCCAAAACCGAAAACGTGCGCAAATCTGCGCGCTCAATTTCGCGCAAAAGCGTGTTTTTTAACGCCTGGCTATCGCCCGCGAAACGATTGACGAGGCGAATCTCCTGCAAAAAACGGTCGTATTCTTCCGAAGTGTAATCGCCCGTGTCGATCCGTTCGAGTTTTAAACTGCGGTTTTGAAAATCTTTTGTCACCTATTCCATCTTGGCACAATAAAGAGTTAAAATGGAATTTTCAAAATCGAACAAGGGGTTTTTTATCAATGGCTGACAGCCTGACTATTTCGGACAAATCGCAAATCACCAAGGAAACAGCAGAAAACACAAAACTTCCCGCAATGTTTCGCGCTCTCAAACATCGCAATTACCAGTATTTTTTCATCGGACAGCTTCTATCTTTGATCGGTACGTGGATGCAGTCGGTCGCGCAGGCGTGGCTCGTTTATCGCCTGACAGGTTCGACCGTGCTGCTCGGTCTGATCAGTTTTTCGGGACAGATTCCCGTCTTTTTGCTCGCCCCCGTCGGCGGCGCGATTGCCGATAAATACAATCGCCAGCGCATTTTGCAGATCACGCAAACGGCGGCGATGATTCTGGCGAGCGTTCTGACGATTCTGACTTTGACTGACTCAATTCAGGTCTGGCATATTTTCGTGCTGTCGGCTCTGCTCGGTCTGGCAAACGCTTTCGACATCCCGACGCGGCAGGCTTTTATCGTCGATATCGTCAAACGCGAAGATCTGACGAATGCGATCGCGCTCAATTCTTCGATGTTCAACGGCGCGCGAATCGTCGGTCCGGCGGTCGCCGGTCTGCTCGTGGCATCGGTCGGCGAAGGCTGGTGTTTCGGCATCAATGCCGTCAGTTATATCGCAGTTTTGACCGGACTTTTTTTGATTAAAATTCAGTCGCAGAAAAAAGTTCCGATGCCGGGTTCGGCGATTTCAAACATCGTCGAAGGCTTTAAGTTTGTCGCCAAAACTTCGCCGGTCCGTTCACTTTTACTTTTACTCGGTTTGATCAGTTTGATGGGTTCGCCCTATGCCATTTTGATGCCGATTTTCGCCGATCAAATCTTGCACGGCGGCGCAAGCGGACTCGGAATCCTGATGGGCGCATCGGGTGTCGGCGCACTCGCGGGCGCACTGGCGCTGGCGGCGCGAAAAAGTCTGCGCGGGCTTGGACGCTGGATCGCTTTTGCGTCGGCAGGTTTCGGTATCTGCATCGTTTTATTTTCGTTTTCGCGCTCGTTCTGGCTTTCGGCGGCGTGTCTGGTTCCTGCCGGATTTGCGATGATGATCCAGATGGCGGCATCGAACACGCTTGTTCAATCGATGGTTCCCGACAATCTGCGCGGGCGTGTAATGGCGGTTTATTCGATGATGTTTATGGGAATGGCTCCGCTCGGAGCGATTTTTGCGGGAACGGTCGCACAGAATATCGGCGCGCCTTACACGGTTGCGATCGGCGGCACGGTTTGCGTGATCGGCGCGATAATTTTCGGCTTGAACCTGAGCGAATTTCGCACCGAAGCGCGTGAAATCATCATCGCGCTCAATATGGCGAGCGGTTCGATCGTTGACCGACCGACCGGCGAAAGCGCGATTCTCGCTTTGCAGGAAGAAGAGATCGAAGAACGTGAAATTGCGCCGGAAGCCGTTCGTTAAAATACAATTTCCCGAATTATTTATGTTGATTCACAATGTAGAAATAAAAGGCGCGAATGTTGATAACCAAACCCGTTGCGACCATTATCACAAAGATTTTGACATTATCGCCATCAAATTCAAATGCTGCGGCGATTGGTTTTCGTGTTTTGAATGTCACGCCGAAAACACCGATCATCCGGCACAGGTTTGGAAAATCGAGGAATTCGAAACGAAGGCGATCTTATGCGGAAGTTGCGGTTATCAATTAGCCATTGCGGAATATTTGAGATCCGATTCGGTGTGTCCGCGATGCAAAAGTTTATTTAATCCGGGCTGTGCAGCTCATTACCATCTGTATTTTGAAACCGCGAAGTAAATTTATTTGCCGCGTAAACCGTGAATCAATCAAGATTTTTCAAAACCAACGCCGAATTTTTCGAGCCGAAACCGATGCAGTTGCAAAGCGCAGTCATAACTTTGGCTTCGCGCGAAACGTTCGGCACGTAATCGAGATCGCAAGCCTCGTCCGCTTCGTCCAGATTGATCGTCGGCGCGATAATTCCTTTATTCAAGGCAAGTAAAGCCGCGCCGATTCCCGCCGCGCCCGATGCGCCCTGCGGATGCCCGATCTGTGATTTGGTCGCCGACATCGGGATTTTGTAGGCTTTTTCGCCGAACGCGAGCTTGATCGCTTTCGTTTCGATGCGGTCGTTTAACTGCGTTGCCGTGCCGTGCAGATTTATGTAATCGATCTCGCCGGACGCGACATTTCCGTCTTCCAACGCGAGCGACATCGCGCGTGCCGGTTCGATGCCGTTTTCTTCCAAACGGACGCGGTGATAAGCGTCGCAGGTCGAGCCGTAGCCTTTGATCTCCGCGTAAATTTTCGCGCCGCGCGCTTCGGCACTTTCCAGATTTTCAAGCACAAAGATCCACGCGCCTTCGCCGATCACGATGCCCGAACGCTTTTTGTCGAACGGGCGCGAAGCGCGTTCGGGTTCGTCGTTCCAATCTTTCGTCAAAACGGTCATCACATTGAAACCTTCCAAAATTCCGCGCGCCATCGGCGCATCGACGCCGCCCGAAAGCATTACGTCTTGTTTGCCGAGCGCGATGTGCTGCGCCGCGTAAGCGATCGCGTCGGTCGAAGAAGTGCAGCCTGTCGAAACGATATGCGAAAGCCCGTGAAGCCCAAAAACCATTGATAATTCGGAAGATAGTCCGCCGTGGGTCGAGCTTGGAATCGTGTAGATGCTCGCTTTTCCGGCTTGTCCCGTAAGCCAGTAAACGTATTGCCGTTCGGTAAAAGCCAACCCGCCGCCGCCTGTTCCGAGCACGACGCCGAATTTTCGTTTTTCTTCGAGCGACAGATTTTCGGTTTGAATTTTTGCATCCGCGACGGCTTCACGCGCCGCTCTGAGAGCTAAAGGAACACAGCGCGAAACATTTTTGCGGTCTTTCGGATTAAGCTCGGCTTGCCAGTCAAAATCCTTGTCCTTTATTTCGGCGGCAATTTGCACTTCAGCGTCC
Source organism: Pyrinomonadaceae bacterium (assembly GCA_035536135.1). Classification (GTDB taxonomy): domain Bacteria; phylum Acidobacteriota; class Blastocatellia; order Pyrinomonadales; family Pyrinomonadaceae; genus JAFDVJ01. The sequence goes on from DATLOR010000332.1 coordinate 28,250, forward strand.
GCAACGTCGAAACCTTCGATCCGGCTGACCCCGCTTTTGCCCGTTCGGAGCGATTCCCAAAACCGTTCGCGCCCGATTCCGATCGGCGTCACGCATCCGAAACCTGTGATAACAACGCGGCGCGGCTTTGAGAAATTGCTGAACATAAAAAACTTAAAATGAGCATAGCATTTTGCGCGAATCGAAAGCTAATTTGAAAAGAGTTTCCGCGAAAAAGAAAACGCCATTCCGCATTGAATGACGTTTTTAATTTCGGCTCACTGTAAAAAGTTCTTAACCGGCTTCGCCGTAAATCCAGTTCGGCTTGCGGCTCGAAAAATAGTTCGATTCGCTTTTGACGGTCGCGACGATATCGCGCCACGGGTCGCAGATCACGGCATCATCGCCCCACGTCGCGTAATTGGTCGTGTCGCTTCCGCGCTTTCGTCCGATGATCACAAAAGCGTGTTTGTAACCGTCAACTTCCATCCAATCGAGCGGGAAGATCTTCATTTGACGCAGGTAAACAAAGGCGATCGCGCTTTGTTCGCCGCAGTTTCCGCATCCGTAAGCCTGCGCCGCTTCGGCACTTTTTTCGAGATAAATGCGCTGTGATTTGATTCTGAAATCAAGGTTCGTCGTATAAGTTTCGGTCGCAAAGGCTTCTTCCATATCGCGGTCAACCTTTTCGCGCATCTCTCCCGTTTGCAGCAGACTGCCCGAACATTGCCACGCCTTCCAGAAATCGATGCGAAGTTTGTTTGACGCGCCGATCGTCATTTTCTTTTTGACATATTCATTGGCGATTACCGCGCTCGAAAGATACCATCCTGCTTTTGACATATTTCCTCTCTGCTCCGTTTTCTTAATTTGAGAAAA